>JBOFCR010000117.1:0-57475 GCA_051646165.1 Pseudomonas sp.
CGCCAGAATCAGGTTGGCCAGCTCGATGCGGTAACCGTAGCGGCCGAGGTCATGCTGGCACACGCGCAACTCGTCGGCAGCCGCACTGCCACCGCACAGCAGCGCGACCAGCCACCAGCACGTCAGTTTCATCGTCAGGAGACCAACGGTGCCTGTTCACACAGGGCCAGCAGTGCGCTGACCCATTGCGGGTGCTCGTTCAGGCACGGCACCAGCACCAGCTCTTCACCACCGGCTTCGAGGAACTGCTCGCGGCCACGATCGCCGATCTCCTCCAGGGTCTCGATGCAGTCGGCGACGAAGGCCGGGCACATCACCAGCAGCTTCTTCACCCCGGCCTTGCCCAGCTCGTCGAGGCGCGCCTCAGTGTAAGGCTCGATCCACTTGTTGCGCCCCAGGCGCGACTGGAACGCCACCGACCACTGCCCCGGCTGCAGGCCGGCGCGCTCGGCGAACAGCTCGGCGCTGCGCAGACACTGGCTGCGGTAGCAGACGGCCAGGGTCTCGGCGCTGACGCCGGCGCTGCTGCTGGCGGTCAGGCTGTGGTTCGGGTCTTTCACCAGCTTGCGGATATGGCTTTCCGGCAGGCCGTGGAAGCTCAGCAGCAGATGATCGAAGCCCTGCTGCAGATGCGGCTGGGCGCTGGCCACCAGGGCATCAAGGTACGTCGGCTCCTGGAAGAACGGCGGCAAGATCGCCAGCTGCAGCGGCAACTGTTTCTCGCGCAGCACCCGCTTGGTTTCCTCGATCACCGTGGTCGTGGTGCTGTCGGCGAACTGCGGATACAGCGGCGCCAGGGTCACCCGTTTGACGCCCTGCTCGGCCAGGCGCAACAGGGCCTTTTCGATCGACAGTTCGCCATAACGCATGGCCAGCTCCACCGGGCCATGCTGCCACAGCGGTGCAATGGCCTGCTGCAGGCGGCGGCTGAGCACCACCAGCGGCGAGCCCTCCGGCCACCAGATCGAGGCATAGGCATGCGCCGACTGCGCCGGACGCTTGAGCAGGATCAGCGACACCAGCAGGCGGCGGATCGGCCACGGCAGGTCGATCACATAGGGGTCCATGAGGAACTGGTTGAGATAGCGACGCACATCGGCCACCGAAGTGGAGGCCGGCGAACCGAGGTTGACCAACAGCAATGCGTGATCTGTCATGCAGCGTCCTTGAAGAGGTCGGCCAGAGCCGCCTCGATAGCAGTAAAACGGAATTCGTAGCCAGCCTGTTGCGCCCGGCTCGGCAGCGCCTTCTGCCCGCCGAGGAGCAGGCCGGCGAGCTCGCCCAGGCCGATCTTCAGCAGCAGCCCCGGCAGCGGCAACAGCGCCGGGCGGTGCAGTACACGGCCCAGGGCGCTGGCGAACGCCTTGTTCCGCACCGGCTGCGGCGCGCAGGCATTATAAGGACCGCGCGCGTTATCCTGCTGCAAGAGAAAATCGATCAGGCCGATTTCATCCTGCAGGTGAATCCATGACATCCACTGCCGCCCATCGCCGATAGGCCCACCCAGCCCCAGTTTGAACGGCAGCAGCAGGCGCGACAAAAAGCCGCCCGCGCGGGCCAGCACCAGGCCGGTGCGCAGCAGTACCACGCGAATGCCCAGTTCCTCGGCACGCCAGGCGGTCTCCTCCCAGGCACCGCACAGCTGCGCCGGGAAATCCTCGACCACCGGCGGGCTGCTCTCGCGCAGTTCGTGCTCGCCGGCATCGCCGTACCAGCCCACCGCAGAGCCAGAAACCAGCACCCTCGGCCGCTGCGCGCGGGCCTCCAGCCAGGCCAGCAGCTGCTCGGTCAGGCCGATGCGGCTGGCCCACAGCAGCGCCTTGCGCTTGTGCGTCCAGGGCCGGTCGGCAATCGGCGCGCCCGCCAGGTTGATCACGGCATCCAGCGGGCCGTCGCCATACTCCTCGAGCCGGCCGATGCCGCGCACCGTGGCCCCGCAGCGCTCGGCAACCTGCGCCGGCGTGCGGCTCCATACCGTCAGCGTGTGCCCCTGGCATGTCCAGTACTGGCAGAGCTGGCGGCCGATCAAACCTGTACCGCCGGTCAGCAAAATGTGCATGGTGTCCTCCTTGCGTGGCGCTAACCACCCGTCACGCCCTAGTCTGAATCATGGGACGCCAACGTGCCTTGTTTGCATGCAGCGGGCGTCGCACTTTTAAGGGACTGCGTGATTGGGGCCAGAAACTGACAGGCGCAGCGCGTCGTCAATTTCTGGGAAGTCGCAGTCCATAGTAGAGAGCCCTTCGGCGTTGCCGTTGTGCCGGCTCTGGAGACGAGGTCAAACATGAGCGCACCCATTGCCATCATCGGTACCGGCCTGGCGGGTCTTTCCGCCGCCCAGGCGCTGCATGCCGCGGGGCTGGAAATCGAACTGTTCGACAAGAGCCGCGGCAGCGGCGGCCGCATGGCCAGCAAGCGCAGCGATGCCGGCGCGCTGGATCTCGGCGCGCAGTACTTCACCGCCCGCGACCGCCGTTTCGTCGAGGTGGTGCAACACTGGCAAGCACGCGGTTGGGTCGCCGAATGGGACCCGGAGCTTTATCAGAGCAACGAGAATGGCCTCAGCCCCTCGCCGGACGAGCAGGTTCGCTGGGTCGGCACGCCGCGCATGAGTGCTATCACCCGTGCCATGCTCGGCGCCCTGCCGGTGCATTTCGCCTGCCGCATCACCGAGGTCTTTCGCGGCGAACAGTTCTGGGAACTGCAGGACACCGAGGGCAACAGCCACGGCCCCTACAGCAGCGTGATAGTCGCCACCCCGGCGCCACAGGCCACCGGCCTGCTCAGCGCCGCACCGAAGCTGGCCAGCGCCGCCGCCAGCGTGATCATGGAGCCGACCTGGGCGGTCGCCCTGGCCTTCGCCACGCCGCTGGAGACCCGCGTCGAAGGCTGCTTCGTACAGGGCAGCGCACTCGACTGGGTGGCACGCAACCGCAGCAAGCCCGGCCGCGACGGCAGCTTCGACACCTGGGTGCTGCATGCCAGCAGCACCTGGAGCAAGCAGCACCTGGACCTGCCCAAGGAGGCGGTGATCGAGCGCCTGCACGGCGCCTTCGCCGAACTGATCGGCTGCCCGCTGCCGGCACCGGCCGTCAGCCTGGCCCACCGCTGGCTCTACGCCCGCCCGGCCAGCGCCCATGAATGGGGGGCCTTGGCCGATGCCGACCTGGGCCTGTACGCCTGCGGCGACTGGTGCCTGTCCGGGCGGGTCGAAGGTGCCTGGCTGAGCGGCCAGGAAGTCGCCCGCCGCCTGCTGGAGCATCGCCAGTGAGCAAGCTGGCGCTCAACCCGCGCAAGCTGCTGCTGTCGAAATGGACCGCGCGCCAGCCGCAGCAGCGCGAGAAGCACTTCCTGGTCAGCGAGCTGATTTGCGACGAGCAAGGCACGGTGCTGCAGGTCGAACTGCAAGCCGTGCTCACCCGCCGCTGCGAGCGCCTGGACTGGCACCAGTTGCAGGATGGCGAGCGCTGGCTGATGGGCTGGAAATAGCCGTCTGTGGGACAATGCCCGCCCAGCCCGCCGAAACACCTGCCATGCCGCCCAAAGCCGAACACCCCGCCGCCCGCTCGCCCAAGCCCGCCAGCAGCACGCCGCTGCACCCGCGCAACCGCCACCAGGGGCGCTACGACTTCCCCAAGTTGCTCGAGGCCTGCCCGGAGCTGGGCGCATTCGTCATCCTCAATCCCTATGGCAAGCAGAGCATCGACTTCGCCAACCCGGAGGCGGTGCGGGTATTCAACCGCGCCCTGCTGCGCCAGCTGTACGGCATCGCCCACTGGGAAATTCCGCCGGGTTACCTGTGCCCACCGATTCCCGGGCGCGCCGACTACGTGCACGGCCTGGCCGACCTGCTGGCCACGGAAAACGCCGGCGACATCCCGCGTGGCGCGGCGATCCGCGCACTGGATATCGGCACCGGCGCCAGCTGCATCTACCCGTTGCTGGGGCATAGCGACTACGGCTGGCACTTCCTCGGCGCAGATATCGACGACACCGCCCTGGCCTCATCCGCCACCATCGTCCGCGCCAATGGCCTGGGCGCAGCCATCGAACTGCGCCAGCAACAGCAACGCGGGCAGATCTTCAAGGGCTTGCTGCAGGATGGCGAGCGCTTCGAGCTGAGCCTGTGCAACCCACCCTTCCACGCCAGCGCCGAGGAAGCCGCCAGCGGCAGCCGGCGCAAGTGGAAGAACCTCGGCAAGCTCGATCCCAAGCGCCAGCTGCCGGTACTCAACTTTGGCGGGCAGAGCGCCGAGCTGTGGTGCACCGGCGGCGAGGCCAGCTTCCTCAAGCGCATGATCGGCGAAAGCGTCCAGGTCGCCGAGCAGGTGCTGTGGTTCAGCAGCCTGGTGTCCAAGGTCAGCAACGTGGCGAGCTGCACCGCCCAGCTGAAGAAGGTCGGCGCCGCAGACGTGCGCTGCGTGGAAATGGCCCAGGGCAACAAGCAGAGCCGCTTCCTCGCCTGGACCTTCCACAGTGCCGAGCAGCGCACGGCCTGGCTGCGCGCACGCCTGGCGGGCTGAAGCCATGCCGTTCAGCCTGCTGGCCGCCTGCGAGTACCGCGAGGAAATCCGCAAGAGTCGCTTTATCGCCCTGGCCGCGCCAGTCGCCAGCGCCGCAGAGGCCCAGGCCTTTATCGAACGCCACAGCGACGCCGGCGCCTCGCACAACTGCTGGGCCTGGAAGTACGGCCAGCAGTACCGCTTCAGCGACGACGGCGAACCCGGCGGCACCGCCGGCCGGCCGATCCTCGCCGCCATCGAGGGGCAGGACTGCGACCAGGTGGTGGTACTGGTGATCCGCTGGTACGGCGGCATCCAGCTCGGCACCGGCGGCCTGGCCCGCGCCTATGGCGGCAGCGCGGCCAAGTGCCTGCAGGGTGCTGAACGCGTCGCGCTGGTGCCGCGGGTGCAGGCCCGCTGCCATGTGCCGTTCGCTGAGCTGGCACGGGTCAAGGCACGCCTCGACGAGTGGCAGGCGCTGGTCGAACGGGAAGACTTCGATGCCGACGGCGCCGTGCTGCAGCTGGCGCTGCCGGCCGAGCGCGTCGACGCGGCGCGGCAGCAACTGGCCGATCTCAGCAGCGGGCGAATCTGTCTGGAATCGCTCTGAAGGGTCGATCACGCTCTCCGATGATTGCGTAGACGCTCTGCGCCTGCGGGACGCGGAGCGTCCCTGGAGGGGAACCATCGACAGCTGATCGAGCTGGGCCGAGGGCGCATTCGCCTGGAAATACTGGACTAGGGGCACGCCCCCACAGATAGAACGCCAACCCTCGCACCGTTGCAGCTATTCTTGGCAAGAATCGGCACACCCCGCCGGCAAGAGTCCGCTCGAAGGGGCATTGATGAACGGCAAGCAACTGTTAGCCATGCTGGTTCTGCTGTGCAGCCCGCTGGCCCAGGCGCAACCTCCAACGGAACTACGCATCAGCGTCGGTGAGTGGCCGCCCTATCTGTCCGCCGAGCTCAAGCATGGCGGGGTCATAGCCCACCTGATCAGCGACCTGTTCGCCGATGAAGGCTACCGGGTGAGCTTCCAGTTCCTGCCCTGGCCCAGGGCCTATGCCGCAGCGGCTGCCGGCCGCTTCGACGCCAGCGCCGTATGGATGCACAAGAGCGAGCGCGAGGCCGACTTCCTGTTCAGCGCCCCGCTGCTCAACGAACAGTTCGTGTTCTTCCACCTGAAAAGCCAGCCCTTCGACTGGCATACCTTCGCCGATCTGGACGGCATGCGCCTCGGCGGCGGCCTGGAGTACAGCTACGGCGAGGCCTTCGACAGCTTCCTGAGCAAGGGCACGGTGAAGATGGAGCGGGTCTCAAGCGACCGGCAGAATTTCGAGAAACTGCTCAAGGAGCGCGTGGCCCTCTACCCGCAGGAGCTCAATGTTGGTTACACCTCGCTGCGCAAGCATTTCAGCGCGGCCGATGCCGCACGCGTTACCCATCATCCCCAGCCGCTACTGAACAACCTCAGCTACCTGCTGCTGCCCAAACGACTCGAAAGCAGCCAGGCCCTGCTGGAACGCTTCGACCGGCGCCTGCAGAGCTACCGCGACAGCGGCCGCTACGACAGTTACTTCCGCGACCTGCAGGCGGGCAAGTATGAAATCCCGCAAGCACCGCCCGACGCCAAGCTGCCGCTGTTCGAATAAGCCGCACCGGTATAGTGCCTGACTCGGCATCGGCGTATGACCCGGTCACTTGTGACGGGCAGCCCTACATCGCCCACTCCGTCACCACCATATGGGTCTTCACCCGCTGCATGCCGGGGTAGCTCTCGATCTCGCCGCGAATCTCCGCCAGGCGCGCCATGCTGGCCGCCTCGACCTGCACCAGCATGTCGGTCTCGCCACTGATGCCGCAGCACTGGCGGATCTCCGGGAAGGCACGCATGCGCTCGACATAGTCCTGGCAGCGGCTGTCCTTGTAGAACAGTTCGAGGAAGGCCTTGATGGTGCCCTGGGCCGGGTCGGCGATGCGGGCGTGGTAGCCCTGGATCACCCCGCCCTGTTCCAGCTGGCGGATGCGCTCGCCCACCGCCGAACGCGACAGGTTGACCTCGCGGGCGATCTGGCTGACGGGGATGCGCGCATCCTGGCGCAGCAGGGCGATGATCTGGTGGTCGAACTTGTCCACGGGGGTTCTCGACAGCGAGCAGTTTGACGGGCGATTCCGCCAGTTTGCCGGCCATCGCCGGCGACCTGGCAGCAGCGCCGGCAAGGCCTGCCGCTTAACATGGCGGGATCGCAAAGAAGCCACGAGCATACAACATGAGTCGTCTGAACAAGGAGTTAGGCCTGCTGCAGGGAATCGGGCTACTCAGCACCTCACTACTCGGCACCGGGATTTTCGTGGTGCCGGCACTGGCCGCCACCGCCGCCGGCAGCGCCTCGCTCTGGGCCTGGCTGATCCTGATCGTGCTGGTGCTGCCGATTGCCTTCACCTTCGCCCAGCTGGGCAAACGCTTCCCCCATGCCGGCGGCGCGCCGCACCTGATCGGCCGCGCCTTTGGCCCGCGCATGGAACGGCTAATCGCCTTCCTGTTTCTCGCCGTGCTGCCGGTGGGGCTGCCGGCCGCGCTGAACATCGCCACCGGGTTCTGGCAGGCCTTACTGCCCATCGGCCGTGGCGAGGCGCTGCTGATCCAGTTCGCCACCCTGGGCGCCATGCTCCTCCTCGGCCAGCGCCCGGCTCGCGCCTCCGGCCTGCTGCAAGGCGGCATCGCGCTGAGCATTGTCGGCATGGTCGGGCTGATCTGGTGGGTCGGCGATCTGCCGCTGCACAGCCAACCGCTCCTGCCATCCATCGAGGGTTCCTGGCACCTGATCCCGACGGCGCTGGGGGTGATGTTCTGGTGCTTCGTCGGCATCGAGGCCTTCACCCACCTGGGCGAGGAATTCAAGCACCCGCAGCGCGACTTCCCCCTGGCCCTGCTGCTCGGCGTGCTGCTGGCTGGCCTGGTGTACTGGGCCTTCTCGGTGGCGGTGCTGAGCTACAACGTGTACGGCGACGTGCACAGCGATGCGGCCTCGCTGCCACGCCTGATGGACCTGCTGCTGGGCGAGAAGGCACGCTGGCTGGTGGCGCTGGTCGGCTACCTGGCCTGCTTCGCCTCGATGAATGTCTATGTGCAGGGCTTCGCCCGGCTGATCTGGAGCCTGGCCGACGAAGGCAAGCTGCCGACGCCGCTGGCGCAGCTCAACCACCACGGCGTGCCGACGCGTGCGCTGCTGGTTGTGGTGCTGATCTGCTGCCTGTGCGCCAGCCTGGCGGCGGTGATGCAGCTGTCGGTGGACGACCTGATCCGCTACGCCAACGGCAACTTCGTGGTGGTCTACCTGCTCAGCATGGCCGCCGGCTGGGTGCTGCTGCGCGGCGTATGGCGCTGGCTGGCCGGCTTCAGCGCCCTGCTCTGCAGCCTGGTGCTGGCGATGCTCGGCGGCGAGGCGCTGTATGCCCTGGGGCTGCTGGCACTGTTCGCCGCCCTCGATTGCTGGCTGGGCCGACGCGCCGCAGTTCTCGCTTCACACGGTTGATTGATGAGCGCTTCGGCCATCCCGGCTATCCTCAGCCTGGAATAGCCTCAAGGAGCGCCCATGCGCCGCATTCTCCGCGACCTGAAAATCCTCATTCTCACCAACCTGTGGCTAGTGCCGGTATTGGCCGGCCTGGTTGGCGCCCTGTTCTACTTCGCCGCCCCACCGCCCCCCATGCATGCGCGCCTGGCTACCGGTGCAGCGGGCGGCGGCTACCACGCCTTCGCCGAGCGCCTGCGCGCCGAGCTGGAGCAACAGGGCTTTACCCTGGAGCTGGTGGAAAGCCAGGGCTCGCAGGACAACCTGGCCAAGCTCGGCCAGGGTGAGGTGGAACTGGCGCTGGTACAGAGCGGCCAGGAGCTGACCCTGGACGACGAGGCGCGCGGTAAACTGAATGGCCTGGGCGTGATGTACCGCGAGCCGTTGTGGCTGTTCACCAGCCAGAAGGTCAAGTTCGGGCGCCTGGCCGACCTGCTGAAACTGCGCCTGGCCATCGGTTCCGAAGACAGCGGCACCCAGGCGGTGACCGCCGCCCTGTTCGCTGCCAACCGCATCGAAGCCGCGCAGTACCCGAAACAGTGGCAGCAGCTCGGTGGCAGCCGCGCCGCCGAGGCGCTGCTGGCCGGCGAGCTGGATGCCGCATTTTTCGTCGGCCCGGCGGAAAACCCGCTGATCCAGCGCCTGGCCGGCGAAACCAAGCTGCGCCTGGTCAGCCTGCGCCGCACTGCCGCCTACCTGGCGCGCCTGCCATACCTGAGCCAGCTCGAAGTGGGCGAAGGCATGCTCGACATGGCGCAGAACACCCCGGACCGCGACATCGTCACCCTCGGCCCGGTGGCCACCCTGGTGGCCGGCGAGGAGTTTCACCCCTCGCTGACCCCACTGATTCTCGAAGCGGCCAGGACCGTGCTGAAGAATGGCAGCCTGCTCGACCCGGCCGGCAGCTATCCGGCACCTCCGCCGCTGTCGCTGCAAACCCTGGACGAGGCCGATTACTACTACAAGAAGGGCCTGCCGATCCTGCAGCGCTACCTGCCGTTCCGCATCGCCTCGCTGGCCGACCGCTACATCATCCTCGCCATTCCGCTGCTGGTGCTGCTGTTCCCGCTGTTCAAGGCCATCGGCCCGATCTACCAGTGGCGCATCCGCGCGCGCATCTACCGCTGGTACAAGCACCTGCGCGAGATCGACCAGGCGCTCTACAAGGGCAAGCTCAATGGCGACATAGAGGCCGAGATCGCCCGCCTGGAGAAACTCGAAGACGAGCTGGCGCGGGTCGAGGTGCCGCTGTCCTACTCCAGCGAGCTGTACGAGCTGCACATGCACCTGCGCTACATGATCGAACGCCTGCAGGCCTACCAGCGGCGCACGACTGCGTCGGCCCAGGTCGGGTAACATGCACGCTTTCCGCTTCCGCCCCACGAGACTGCCATGCCGATCCGCCACTGCATCGTCCACCTGATCGACAAGAAACCCGACGGCACGCCCGCCGTGCTGCATGCGCGCGACAGCGAACTGAGCGCCTCGCAGGCCATGGAAAACCTGCTGGCCGATCTCAACGAGAGCTACAACGCCAAGCAGGGCAAGGCCTGGGGCCTGTTCCACGAGGAGTCCGGCGCTTACCCGTTCAGCGGCTGGCTCAAGCAGTACCTGGATAACGAGCAGGACTTCACCGCCTTCAGCCGCCAGGCCGTCGGGCAACTGCAGAAGCTGATGGAAGAATCCAACCTGTCCACCGGCGGCCACGTGCTGCTGGCGCACTACCAGCAGGGCATGACCGACTACCTGGCGATCGCCCTGCTGCACCACAGCGAAGGCGTGGCGGTGACCGACGCGCTGGACGTGACCCCGGCCAAGCACCTCGACCTCGGCCAGCTGCACCTGGCGGCGCGCATCAACATCAGCGAGTGGCAGAACAACAAGCAGTCCAAGCAGTACATCTCGTTTATCCGCGGCAAGAACGGCAAGAAGGTCTCGGACTACTTCCGCGACTTCATCGGCTGCCAGGAAGGCGTCGACGCACCGAGCGAGACGCGCACCCTGCTCAAGGCCTTCAGCGACTTCGTCGAGAGCGAAGACCTGCCGGAAGAACAGGCCCGCGCCAAGACCGACACCCTGGTCGACTACGCCAGCAGCCAGGCCAAGATCGGCGAACCAATGACCCTGGAAGACCTCTCCGGGCTGATCGACGAAGACCGCCCGCGCGCCTTCTACGAGCACATCCGCAACAAGGACTACGGCCTGGCCCCGGAATTCCCCGCGGACAAGCGCACCCTCAACCAGTTCCGCCGCTTCACCGGCCGCGCCGAAGGCCTGTCGATCAGCTTCGAGTCGCACCTGCTGGGCTCGGCCATCGAATACGACGAGGCGCGCGACATGCTGATCATCCGCCAGCTGCCGACCCAGCTGAAGGACCAGCTCAAACGGCGCAAGGACTGAATCCAGCGCCCACGAAAAAGCCCGGCCAGTGCCGGGCTTTTTCATTTACGCGTGTAGGAGCCAGCTTGCTGGCGATGCGCTTGTTGCGACCCGCTGATCGCCAACAAGCTGGCTCCTACAGGGTCAGAACGCGCCAATAGCCACGTTGTCGGGCGGGTGAAACCCGCAGGTTGCACCTGCCCGACAAACTCAGAGTGCTTCGATACGGAAGCCCAGGCGCGGGAAGTGCACATGCACCACGCCGGCACGCTCGTCCTCGCGGCGCAGGATCAACTCCTCGGCGCCGGCGAACAGCAGCTCGCCCTCCACCGGATCGACGCCGTAATCGGTGGCGGCGATCTTCACCCGCTGCCCGGCAGCAAAGCCGTTGGGCTCGACGAACTGCTCGTCCGGCAGGGCCGCCGGGGTCGCCGCACGGGCGATCTCGATGGCGTCGGCGGCGCTCAGCTCGCTGGCCGCACCGTGACCAAAACCGAGGACACGACCGAGCCAAGCGCTGACATTGGGATAGGCATCGACCAGCGGCGCAGTCACCGCAGTGGCCTTGAGGAACCACAGGCAATGGGCCAGGGAGAAGTCGGCAATCGACGGCTCGCCAAACAGGAAGTCGCCCTCCTCGCGCGCCAGTTGCTGCTCGACCCGCGCCATCAGGCTCGGCCAGTTGTGCTTGGCGATTTCCGCCGGCACGCGGGTCGCGCTGCCGCCGCTGAACAGCCCGGCACGGTCGGCGATAAAGGCCTTGATCGCCTCCGGTGGCAGCTTGGCGAAACGCACCGCCACCGACTCCGGCTGGAAAACCAGGCTCACCGCATGCTGGAACACCACCGAGTCGACCCATTGGGCGAAGCTCGCGGCGACGAATTCCTGGCCTTCCGGGAACAGCGCCGGAATGGCTTTTTCAGCGTCAAGGCGACGGGCGATCAGTGCAGTATCGCAGTAGATATCGGCGCCGATCTGCAGCACCGGGGTCTTGCGATAGCCGCCGGTCAGCGCCACCAGATCGGGCTTGGGCATCACCGGCGAGATCATCACCGAGCGCCACGACAACTGCTTGAAGCCCAGCAACAGGCGGGCCTTTTCGGCAAAGGGCGAGGTCGGGTAGTGGTGCAGGATCAACTCGTGCATGACGGGCTCCGCGTCGGTGGCAGGTAAGCAGCCAGCTTAACCCTGGCGCCACCGCTGGCCTACCCGCTCAGACTGATAGCGGTCTATCAGATTTCTGCATGGGCCCGGCCAGCACCAGGCGTTCCTTGGCGGCCTTGGCCAGAGCCTTGATCGCCCGCTCGCGGCGCAGCGCCTCGCGCTTGTCGACGCAGGCCTCGACATACACCAGCGCCTGCGCCGGGCTGGAATGGAAGAAGCGCGCGCCCTTGCCACTCTGGTGCTGGGTAAAGCGCCGCTGCGGATCGTCGCTGATGCCGCAGTACAAGGCGTTATTCTCGGCGCGCACCAGGTAGACGAACCAGGGCTTGGCCAACGCCGTGCTCATGCCCAGTAGGCCGCGCGCAGGCGCTCGCAGTAGGCCACCAGCGCGGGAAACTCGCGAGCCATGCGGTTCAGCGGGGTTTCCAGGGTGCAGAAGATCAGGTTGGCCAGCACGCCATAAGCTGCGGCGTCGGCGCTGCACGGACGCGCGCCGCCGAAGTAGTCCGCCGTGCCCAGCATGTCGTGCAGGGCCTGCAGGTCTTCGCGGGCAAATACCAGCAGTTCGTCGCGGCTGTGCCGGCCGATGCCCTGGCTGTACAGGCTGCTGCGTACCTTGTTCTGCATCATGCCCGGCACGAACCAGCGCAGCGGCGCCGCCATGCGGCCGAAGAACGCTGGTTTGATCTGCTGCCAGCCCTTGTCGTCGACCCAGCGAAAGTACACCAGGATATGCACCAGGTGCTCGTCGCACAGGCGGGTGATGGCCACGCTGCGGCCCAGGCCGGCGGCATCCAGGTGGCTATCGAGATCGAGTTTGAAACGCTTGTTCAGACTGCGCAGGACGATGGCCGAGTCGGCGATCACCTCGCCCTCCAGCTCGACGAAAGGCAGCTTGCCCTTGGGCCCCTTGCGCGGGTCATGCAGGGTCTTGACCTCATAGCGTTGGCCGGTCAGGCGCAGGAAGGTTTCCAACTTGAGGCAGTAGGGGCTGATATTGGGAACGGCGAAGGCGGCGGGAAACTGGTAGAGGGTGATCATCTTCGGCAGCCTGCAAAAAGGTGCCGGCGAGAGTAGGCGATCCTGCCGGCTCGCGCCAACACCCTGGCTGTGTTAGTGCCGCTGGAATGCCGCCAGGCCGCGCGCCGCCTGCTGGCGAATCGCATGCTGCACCGGCGGTGCCCAGCCCAGCAGCAGGCCCTTGGCACCGAGAGCCTGGCGCGCCCAGCGCCACAGGTCGAAGTGATCGTGGTGCTCGACGATCTTGCCGTCGACAAAACGGAAGTTCGCCTGGATACGGTTGACCACGGTATTGCCGGTCTGACTGAACAGATAGGTGGCTACCCAGTGCGCGCTGCCCTGTTCATCGTCGGCCTGCACAGCGTCGAAGGTCAGCGAGAAGTTCTGCGCGCGCGCCGCCAGCATGCGCCACATATCACCCGCATCACGGCCACGCAGGTCGGGAAACACCGGGTCGCTGAACTGCACATTCTCGGCATAGCAGGCAGCCATGGCTTCGGCATCGAGTTGCTGGAAGGCATGATAGAAACGGGTGATCAGTTCGGCGTTGGGGTGAGCCATGCAATGCTGCTCCGACTAGGGGGAATGTGCTGCTGAGTATGGTCTCCACCGTCGGGTGCGGCGATTGGCGATAAAGACAACTTTGTGTCAATAATCGCCAAACACTCCGCCACGAGCCCGCCATGATCCGCATCGCCCTGTACGTCGGCCCGCAAACCGTGTGCTCCAGCCTGAGCATGGCCGACGACGCCTTTCGCCTGGCCAACCAACTGGCTGGCGAGCGCCTGTTCGACACCCGGCGGGTCAGCCAGGATGGTCAGCCGGTCGAGCTGGGCTTTATCCAGGTGCGCGTCGATGGCGACCTGAGTCTGGCCGAAGGCGTCGACCTGATACTGATTCCCGCCAGCGGCAGCTCGGTGCCGCGCATGCTCGATGGCAACGCCACCCTGCTCGCCTGGCTGGCCAAGCGCCCCGCCGAACAGCAACTGGCCAGCCTGTGCAGCGGCGCCTTTCTGCTGGCCGCATCCGGTGCGCTGGATGGCCGCCGCGCCACCACCCACTGGTCACTGGCCAGTGATTTTCGCCAACGCTTCCCGCTGGCGCAGTTGCAGATCGAACAGCTGTTCACCGAGGACGCCAACCGTTTCTGCTCCGGCGGCGCCCAGGCCGGGCTCGACCTGTGCCTGCACCTGATCGCCTGGCACGCTGGCGACTGGCTAGCGCAGCGTGTGGCCAGCACCCTGGTGGTGGACCGTGAACGCGGCCCGCAATCGCGCTTCGCCCCGCTGCTGCCGGAGCCACGCGAGGAGGACGGGCTGATCGGCCCACTGCTGCGCTGGCTGCACGAGCATCACCATGAGGCCATCGACCTCGAACGCCTGGCTGCCCAGGCGCACTGCTCGACCCGCACCCTGCTGCGGCGCTTCAAGGCCAGCACCGGGCTGACGCCCAACGACTACCTGCAACGCCTACGCATCAGCGCCGCACAAACCGCCCTGCGCAACCCGGCGCGCTCGCTGGAGCAGGTGGCGGCCCAGGTTGGTTACGCCGACCGCGCCACCTTCGCCAAGCTGTTCAAACAGCTGTGCGGGGAAAGTCCAGGGGCGTATCGCAAGCGCCTGAGCCAGCGCCAGCACAGCCCGTAGGTTGGGTTGAGGAGCAACGCGACGAAGCCCAACGGAGCGTGACGCCGGCCGTTGGGCTTCGCTGCGCTCAACACCAACCTACGCCCCATGCGGCAAATGCCTGTTACAGAGGCAAAGAAAAAGGGAGCCCGCAGGCTCCCTTGTTCATGCCGCACAAACCTCAGTGCAGGATCTGGCTGAGGAACAACTTGGTGCGCTCGTTCTGTGGGTTAGTGAAGAAGGCATCGGGCTCGTTCTGTTCGACGATCTCGCCCTTGTCCATGAAGATCACCCGATCCGCCACGGTGCGGGCAAAGCCCATTTCGTGGGTCACGCAGAGCATGGTCATGCCGTCCTGGGCCAGGCCGACCATGGTGTCGAGTACTTCTTTCACCATTTCCGGGTCGAGGGCCGAAGTCGGCTCGTCGAACAGCATGATCTTCGGCTTCATACACAGCGCCCGGGCAATCGCCACGCGTTGTTGCTGGCCGCCAGAAAGCTGCCCTGGGTACTTGTTGGCCTGCTCGGGGATACGCACGCGCTCGAGAAAGTGCATGGCGATTTCCTCGGCCTTGCGCTTGGGCATCTTGCGTACCCAGATCGGCGCCAGGGTGCAGTTCTCCAGCACGGTCAGGTGCGGGAACAGATTGAAGTGCTGGAATACCATGCCCACTTCGCTGCGGATCGCCTCGATGTGCTTGAGGTCGTTGGTCAGCTCGGTGCCATCGACGATGATCCGCCCCTGCTGGTGTTCCTCCAGGCGGTTGATGCAGCGGATGGTGGTCGACTTGCCCGACCCGGACGGCCCGCAGAGGACGATGCGCTCGCCCTGCTTGACGTTCAGGTTGATGTCCTTGAGCACGTGGAACTGGCCGTACCACTTGTTCACGCCCTGCAGGCTGATGATCGGTTCGGCGTTGGCCACTTGGCTTGCTTCAGTCATGTTTCACTCCTAACGCTTGTGGCCGGTGTCCAGCTTTCTCTCCAGATGCATGGAGTAGCGGGACATGCCGAAACAGAAAATCCAGAACACCAGTGCGGCGAACACATAACCCTCGGTGGACATGCCCAACCAGGCCGGGTCGTTGGTCGCGCGCTTGATGCTGTTGAGCAGGTCGAACAGGCCGATGATGATCACCAGGCTGGTGTCCTTGAACAGGGCGATGAAGGTGTTGACGATGCCCGGGATCACCAGCTTGAGCGCCTGCGGCAGGATCACCAGACCCATCATCCGCCAGTAGCCCAGGCCCATGGCCGCAGCGGCCTCGTACTGGCCCTTGGGAATCGCCTGCAGGCCGCCACGCACCACTTCAGCGACGTAGGCAGACTGGAACAGGATCACCCCGATCAGCGCCCGCAGCAGCTTGTCGAAGCTCATGCCTTCGGGCAGGAACAGCGGCAGCATCACCGAGGACATGAACAGCACGGTGATCAGCGGCACGCCGCGCCAGAACTCGATGAAGGTCACGCACAGCACGCGTATAGCCGGCATCTTCGAGCGCCGCCCGAGAGCCAGCATGATGCCCAGCGGCAACGCGCCGGAGATACCGACCGAGGCAATCACCAAGGTCAGCATCAGGCCGCCCCACTGGCTGGTCGCCACTTCGCTCATGCCGAGGAAGCCACCGTGCAGCAGCCAGAAGGCCAGCAGCGGGTAGACCAGCAGGAAGCCCAGGCCGTACAGCGCCTTGCGCGGCATCTGCGGCACGAACAGCGGCGAAGCGCCGATGATCGCCAGCCACAGGGTCAGGTCAACCCGCCAGCGCAGCGCCTCCGGGTAGAAGCCGTACATGAACTGGCTGAAGCGCTGGTTGATGAACACCCAGCAGGCGCCTTCGCCCGTGCAATCGGCGCGGGTAGTACCGCTCCAGTCGGCGCCAATGAAGGCCCATTGCAGGATTGGCGGCACGATCAGCCACACCAGGTAGATCGCCAGCAGGGTCAGCAGGGCGTTGAACCAGTTGGAGAACAGATTGGCCCGCATCCAGGCCAGCGCGCCGACGCTCATCGGTGGCGGCGGCAGGTCAGGTTTGAACGTATGAGTCTGCATGGCTGCTCCTTACCGCTCGATCAGCGCGATGCGCTTGTTGTACCAGTTCATCAGCATGGAAATGCTGATGCTGATGGCCAGGTACACGCTCATGGTGATGGCGATCACTTCGATGGCCTGGCCGGTCTGGTTGAGCACCGTGCCGGCGAACAGCGAGACCATGTCCGGATAGCCGATACCGGCGGCCAGCGAGGAGTTCTTCGCCAGGTTGAGGTACTGGCTGGTCAGCGGCGGAATGATCACCCGCATGGCCTGCGGCACGATCACCAGCTTGAGGGTCTTGCCGGCAGGCAGGCCGAGCGAACGTGCCGCCTCAGTCTGGCCATGGCTGACCGACTTGATCCCGGAACGCACGGTTTCGGCGATAAAGGCGGCGGTGTACACGCTGAGCGCCAGGACCAAGGCGACCAGCTCGGGAATCACCACCCAGCCGCCGCGGAAGTTGAAGCCCTTGAGCTCGGGAAACTCCCAGTGCAACGGGCTGCCACAGAGCAGGGCCAGCAAGCCGGGCAACAGCACCAGCAGGGCCAGCACGCCGAGCGCCACCGGAAAGGACTGGCCCGTTGCCTCGCGCCGTTGCCGGGCCCAGCGCGCCAGCAGCACGCTGCACACGATGGCGGTCAGCAACGCCAGAAAGAACGGCCAGAAGCCCGCATCCATCACCGGCGCCGGCATGTTCAGGCCGCGGTTGCTGAGAAACAGCGTGTCGCCCAGATTCAGGCTCTGCTTCGGCCCCGGCAGCGGCTGGAGGATGGCGAAGTACCAGAAGAAGATCTGCAGCAGCGGCGGGATATTGCGGAAGATCTCGATATAGATGGTGGCTAGCTTGCTAACCAGCCAGTTCGGCGACAGCCGCGCCACACCGAGGGTGAAGCCGAGGATGGTCGCCAGGATGATGCCGATCACCGACACCAGCAGGGTATTGAGCAGACCGATGACGAACACCCGGCCGTAGCTGTCGCTCTCGCTGTAGTCGATCAGGTGCTGGGAGATACCGAAACCGGCGCTTTGCTCGAGAAAACCAAACCCAGAGATGATCCCGCGCTGTTGCAGGTTGGTCTGGGTGTTGTGGAACAGGTACCAGCCGAGCGCCACGACGGCGATCACGGCAATGATCTGGAATAGCCAGGCGCGCACTTGCGGATCGGTCCAGACCGATGCTCGCGGGCGCTGGGTATTGGTGGAGTTTTGCATAAGGGCCCTCATTGAAACTCCGCACCCTGGACCAGCGGTGCGGAGCTCATGGCATCAGGAACCACCCTCACCCCGTACCGGGATGAGGGTGAAGGGGATCAGCGCACCGGCGGTGCGTACTGCATGCCACCTTTGTTCCACAGGGCATTGAGACCACGTTCGATCTTCAGGTCGCTGCCGGCACCGACGTTGCGATCGAAGATTTCACCGTAGTTACCAACTTGCTTGACGATCTGTACCGCCCAGTCCTTCGGCAGTTTCAGGTCCTTGCCGAAATCACCCTCGGCACCCAGCAGACGAGCGATGTCGGGGTTCTTGGTGGACTTGGCCATTTCTTCGACGTTGGCCGACGTCACACCCAGCTCCTCGGCGTTGAGTTGCGCGTAAAGCGACCAGCGCACGATGTCGAACCATTCCTCGTCACCCTGACGTACGGACGGGCCGAGCGGCTCCTTGGAGATCACTTCCGGCAGCACCACGTAGTCGCCCGGTGCGGCCAGCTTGATGCGCTGGGCGTACAGCTGGGACTGGTCGGAGGTGAGCACGTCGCAACGCCCGGATTCCAGCGACTTGGCGCTTTCGTCGGAGGTGTCGTAGGTGATCGGGGTGTACTTCAGGCCATTGGCGCGGAAGTAGTCGGAGAGGTTCAGCTCGGTGGTGGTACCGGCCTGGATGCACACGGTGGCGCCGTCCAGTTCCTTGGCGCTGGAAACGCCGAGTTTCTTGTTCACCAGGAAGCCTTGGCCGTCGTAGTAGGTCACGCCGGTGAAGTTCAGGCCCATGGCTGCATCACGCGAGCTGGTCCAGGTGGTGTTGCGCGACAGCATGTCGACTTCGCCGGATTGCAGCGCGGTGAAGCGCTCCTTGGCGGTCAACGGGCTGAATTTCACTTTGGAGGCATCGCCGAATACCGCAGCGGCCACGGCACGGCAGACGTCCACGTCGATCCCCAGGTAGTTACCCTTGGCATCGGCGTAGGAGAAACCTGGCAAGCCATCACTGATCCCGCACTGCACGTAGCCTTTCTTCTTCACTGCATCCAGGGTAGCGCCGGCGTGGGCAAAGCCACTGACGCCCAGAACTGTTGCCGTGGTCAGAATTGCCAGGGTGGATTTCACCATCTTCATCAAAACCTCCAAATGTTCTTGTTGGATCGGAGTAGTGGTCCCGCCGCCGTACCCTTGTGAGGCACGTTCGATCCCGCCACCATGGCAGGATCAACCGGGGTGCGAACCTGAAGTGAGTCTAGATGCCGATCTAAGGACCGGCGAACTCACCGCATGCCGTAGGTAATACGGGCTTTAGGCACAGCATGTGTCCGGAATTTCCGCCAATGGCGGCCCCCACCGGACCCAACACCTACAGCAAAGCGCGTACCAGCTCGGCGCCGCGAGCGCGAGACTGCCCGGTCAAGAGCAAAACTTTTACCCTTGCGACATCTTCTTAACTAATCCCACCCACGGCGAAAAACCCTGCGCACCAAAACAAGGCGCACGCCCTTCCACGGAGCCCGACATGAGTGAAAAGCTGATCCTCGACCCCACACAAAGCGCCGACGCCTGCGTCATCTGGTTACACGGCCTGGGCGCCGACCGTTACGATTTCCAGCCGGTGGCCGAGGCGCTGCAACAACGCCTGCCCAGCACCCGTTTCATCCTGCCGCAGGCGCCGACCCAGGCGGTGACCATCAACGGCGGCTGGGCCATGCCCAGCTGGTACGACATCCTCGCCATGAGCCCGGCGCGGGCGATCAATCGCGAGCAGCTGGAAGCCTCGGCGCAAACCGTGATCGGGCTGATCGAAGCGCAGCGCGACAGCGGCATCGACCCGCAGCGCATCATCCTCGCCGGCTTCTCCCAGGGGGGCGCGGTGGTGCTGCACACCGCCTTCCTGCGCTGGCAGGGGCCGCTGGGTGGCGTGCTGGCGCTGTCTACTTACGCACCGACCTTCGGCGATGAGCTGCAACTGGCCGCCGCCCAGAAAGCCCTCGCCACCCTCTGCCTGCATGGCAGCCAGGATGACGTGGTGCTGCCCGCCATGGGCCGCGCCGCCTTCGAAGCGCTGCAGGCGCAGGGTGTGCCGGTGGAATGGAGGGAATACCCGATGGGCCACGAGGTATTGATGGAGGAAATTCAGGATATCGGCGCCTGGCTCGAACAGCGCCTGGCCCCTTAACAGCCCGTCAAAACTCCGGCAGCGCCCTGTAGCGCCAGTAACTATGGGGCCTTCCGTCAAGTTCACGACGGCCAACTGCAGATCAGCCCCTTCTATACGACCATTGGTCGGTCAGCCCGGGAGCGAGGATTGCTTCGGCAATATGGGCGGGCATAAGGTCGAACGAGGTATGCCCGACAACACGGAGTGTTTTGCTATGTCAGCCGACTTGCGCTGCCAGCCCAGGGATCTGTCAACGCGATGAAAAGCGCGCACTGGCAAGAGGATCTGCAACAGATCAGCCGCCTGCGACTGTTCCAGAATGTTGCTGCCAGCAACATCCAGCAGTTGCTTCAGGAATTCCGCGCCTGCGAACTGGAGGCCGGTGAAGTCCTGCTCTCGCCGTTCAACCGCAACCAGTACCTCTACCTGCTGCTCGACGGCGAGCTGAAGGTCTATCTCGGCTCCCTGGAAAACCAGGCAGTGAGCACCCTGCTCAGCGGCGAGTGCGCCGGCGAGATCAGCTTTATCGACAACGATCACCCCTCCGCCTACGTGGTGGCCAGCCAGGCCTCGCTGGTGCTGCGCCTGCACCGCGAATCCCTGGTCAAGCTGTTCAACCACTCGCCGCAACTGATGCAGAACCTGCTGGAACTGCTCTGCGAGCGGGTGCGTCAGGGCAACCGAATCATTCTCGACAGCGAACAGAACGCCAACGTCGATACCCTCACCGGCTGCTTCAACCGGCGCTGGCTGGAGCATGTGTTCGAGCGCGAAAGCACGCGCTGCGCCTTCAACGACCAGCCGCTGTGCATGCTCATGCTCGATGTCGACCACTTCAAGGCCTACAACGACCAGCATGGTCACCTGGCCGGCGACTATGCCCTGTGCCTGGTCGCCCACACCCTGCGCAACCAGCTGCGGCCCAAGGACAGCATGGCCCGCTACGGTGGCGAGGAGTTCGTCATCCTCCTCCCGGAAATCGATATCGACGAAGGCCGCAGCATCGGCGAGCGCCTGCGCCAGAGCCTGGAGCAGGTCAGTTCCTTCTATTCGCCGGTGGGCATCCTGCCCGGCGTCACCATGTCCATCGGCCTGGCCCTGATGAAGCCCAAGGACAGCCTGGAAGCACTGATTGCCCGCGCCGACTCCGCGCTCTATAGCGCCAAGCAGCAGGGCCGCAATCGCCTGGTTGGCTGAAATGCCCTAGCCCGGGTCGCCCCACCTCCCCTCTCGGCTTGCTAGAGTCGGCGCATAACAACAAAACGCCCGGATGGCACCCATGCGCAAACTCCTGCTCGCCCTGCTGGCCCTCGTCGTGATCGGCCTGGGCATCTTTCTCAGCCTGCCCACCCTGCTCGACCGCAAGATGAACAGCGTCGCCTCACCCGCGCCCTACCCGGCCAGCGAACCGGCGGAAAAACTGCACCGGAGCCTGTTCGTCGCCGACCTGCACGACGATGCCCTGCTCTGGCAGCGCAACCTGCTGGAACGCCACGACTACGGCCACACTGACCTGCCGCGCCTGCTCGAAGGCCATGTCGGCCTGCAGGTATTCGCCACCGTGACCAAGACCCCGCGCGGCCTCAACTACCAGAGCAACCCGGCCGACAGCGACAACATCACCCTGCTGGTGATGGCCCAGCGCTGGCCGCGCGCCACCTGGAGCAGCCTGCTCGAACGCGCCCTCTATCAGGGCCAGAAGCTGCAGCAGGCAGCGGATGACAGCCAGGGCCGCCTGGTGCTGGTGCGCAATCGTGGTGACCTGCAGAGCTTCATCGCCGCCTGGCAGAAAGACCCGCAACGGCTCGCCGCGATCCTCGCCACCGAAGGCCTGCACCCGCTGGAGGGCAAGCTGGAGAACGTCGACCGCCTGTACGACGCCGGCTTCCGCATCACCGGCCTGACCCACTTCTTCGACAACGAGGTCGGCGGCTCGGCCCACGGCCTGGAGAAAGGCGGCATCTCCCCGTTCGGCCGCGAAGTGGTCGCGCGCCTCGAGCAGAAAGGCATGCTGATCGACCTGGCCCACGCCTCCAAACCACTGATCGACGACGTGCTGGCCATTGCCAGGCGCCCCGTGCTGGTCTCCCACACCGGCGTCGCCGGAACCTGCCCGGGGCCGCGCAACCTCACAGACGAGCACCTGCAACGGATTGCCGCCACTGGCGGGCTGATCGGCATCGGCTACTGGGACGGCGCCGTGTGCGACACCTCGGTCGGCGCCATCGTGCGCGCCATCCGCTATACGGTGGACAAGGTCGGCGTCGAACACGTAGCGCTTGGCTCCGACTTCGACGGCACCATCCACGCACCGTTCGACACCAGCGGCCTGGCCCAGCTCACCGAAGGGCTGCAGCGCGCCGGCTTCAAGCAGGGCGAGATTGCCGCGGTGATGGGCGGCAATGTGCAACGTCTGCTGCTCGCCAGCCTGCCGCGCTGAATCCACCCGAGCAGCACCGAAGCCCCTGCGGCACTTCGCCACTGGGGCTTCTTGCTTTACACTGGCCGCAGTTCATTCCTTAACCAATACGAGATGACCGTGCTCAAAGCACTCAAGAATATTTTCAGCAAGGGCGAAAGCGAGCAGCCCGCAGCGGCCTCTCCTTCCATCCCCGCCGCCCCCCAGTCCCAAAGCGCGCCGCAGGCGCCCGCCACCACCGCTGGCGCAACCACTAGCCAGAGCGCCGCAGAGCCGAAGAAGGCACGCGCCGACAAACCGCGCCGCGAGCGCCCGGCCAAGCCGGTGGATACCTGGAAGCTGGCAGACTTCGCGGTCGAGCCGCAGGAAGGCAAGACCCGCTTCCATGACTTCAAGCTCGCCCCCGAGCTGATGCATGCGATCCACGATCTCGGTTTCCCCTACTGCACGCCGATCCAGGCTCAGGTTCTCGGCCACACGCTGAAGGGCAAAGACGCCATCGGCCGTGCCCAGACCGGTACCGGCAAGACCGCTGCGTTCCTGGTCTCGACCATCACCCAGCTGCTGCAGACACCACCGCCGAAAGAGCGCTACATGGGTGAGCCGCGTGCACTGATCATCGCGCCGACCCGCGAACTGGTGGTGCAGATCGCCAAGGACGCCGCCGACCTGACCAAGTACACCGGCCTCAACGTCATGCAGTTCGTCGGTGGCATGGACTTCGACAAGCAGCTCAAGCAGCTCGAATCGCGCTACTGCGACATCCTGGTCGCCACCCCTGGCCGCCTGCTGGACTTCAACCAGCGCGGCGAAGTGCACCTGGATATGGTCGAGGTGATGGTGCTCGACGAGGCCGACCGCATGCTCGACATGGGCTTTATCCCGCAGGTACGCCAGATCATCCGCCAGACCCCGATGAAGGGCGAACGCCAGACCCTGCTGTTCTCCGCCACCTTCACCGAAGACGTGATGAACCTGGCGCGGCAGTGGACGGTCGACCCGGCCATCGTCGAGATCGAGCCGGAAAACGTCGCCAGCGACACCGTCGAACAGCACGTCTATGCCGTGTCCAGCCAGGACAAGTACAAGTTGCTGTACAACCTGGTGACGCAGAACGACTGGCAGCGGGTGATGGTATTCGCCAACCGCCGCGACGAAGTGCGCCGTATCGAGGAGAAGCTGATCCGCGACGGCGTCAGCGCCGCGCAGATGTCTGGTGACGTGCCGCAGCACAAGCGGATCAAGACCCTGGAAGGCTTCCGCGAAGGCAAGATCCGCGTGATGGTCGCCACCGACGTGGCCGGCCGCGGCATTCACGTCGACGGCATCAGCCACGTGATCAACTTCACCCTGCCCGATGTGCCGGACGACTACGTACACCGTATCGGCCGTACTGGCCGCGCCGGTGCCAGCGGCACCTCGATCAGCTTCGCCGGCGAGGACGACGCTTACGCCCTGCCGCCGATCGAAGCCCTGTTGGGACGCAAGATCACCTGCGAGATGCCGCCGGAAACCCTGCTGGTTCCGGTGCCGCGCAAGCACTGATCGGCAGCCACGAAAAAGGCCGGCTAATCGCCGGCCTTTTGCTATCTGGGCATTGCCCTAGCTGGCTCCTACAGGTCAGGGTGTAGGGCGGGTGGAACCCGCGTTGCCAGTGTCGCGGGTTGCACCCGCCCTACGGAGAAGGCGCTGTCCAGGCCGCCACACCCACCCGACCGTCAGGCCTTGGCTACCAGGCTGAGCACGTCCGCCGAGCGCTGCGGTGCCTGGCTGAGGAAGCGCGTGCAGCTGACACGCAGGAACGAGGCGAAGTTGACCACCTCGCCGCGGTAATCCATCACCTCGTCGTAGAGCTTGGCAATCAGCTGGTTGGTGGTCATGCCGTCGACCTCGGCGATCTCGCGCAGGATGTCCCAGAACTGGTTTTCCAGGCGCAGGGTGGTGACCACACCACGGATGCGCAGCGAGCGCGAACGCGATTCGTAGAGGATCGGATCAGCCTTTACATAGAGTTCGCACATCTTGTATCTCTCCCGAATCTGCTGCGCGTCGGCCAGGCTGCGTTGAAGCGAGGCTCAGGCTGCTCATTTACACCAGTAAACTCCGCGCCTTCGCCTCACTTCGCCTTGCCTGACTCTAGCTCGCTAGATTCTCACACCGTGAATTAACCCAGCACTTTCAGGAAAGCCGCCAGCCAGGCTGGATGCGCTGGCCAGGCGGGGGCGGTGACCAGGTTGCCGTCGACATGGGCGCCATCCACCGGCAACTCGACGAAGGTACCGCCAGCCAGGCGCACTTCCGGCGCACAGGCCGGGTAGGCGCTGCAGGAGCGGCCCTCCAGCACGCCAGCGGCGGCCAACAACTGTGGGCCGTGGCAGACGGCGGCGATTGGTTTGCCGGCGGCAGCGAAGGCCTGCACCAGCTTGATTACCTGCTCGTTCAGGCGCAGGTACTCCGGCGCGCGGCCACCAGGGATCACCAGACCATGGTAATCCTCGGCTCGTACCTGGTCGAAGGCGAAGTTCAGGGCGAAGTTGTGGCCCGGCTTCTCGCTGTAGGTCTGGTCGCCTTCAAAGTCATGGATCGCGGTACGCACCGTGTCGCCGGCGTTCTTGCCCGGGCAGACCGCATGCACGGTGTGGCCGACCATCTGCAGGGCCTGGAACGGCACCATGGTCTCGTAGTCTTCGACGTAGTCGCCGACCAGCATCAACAGGTTCTTGGCAGTCATCGCAGCATCTCCAGCGGTAGTGACAGGTGCGACCAGTCTGGACCCGCGCTGCAGCGGGCGGGTAATACGTGGCTACTACTTGAGGGCTTTCTTGGGATAGATGTCATAGCGGCTGGACTTGCCCTCCAGCGCGTAGCTGGGCTTGGCGCCGTCGATGATCGGCGCCTTGCGCGGGCGCTTGACCACCACCCGGTGGCTGGCCAGGGCCAGGGCGGCAGCGAGCAGCGCCGGGGCGTCCATGTCGTCGCCCACCAGTGGGCGGAACAGGCGCATTTCCTTCTTCACCAGCGCGCTCTTGTCGCGATGCGGGAACATCGGGTCGAGGTAGATCACCTGCGGTGGCTCGCCCTGCCACTGGCCCATCAGTTCGATGGCGTTGCCGGTCAACAGGCGCATCTGCGCGGCGATGGCCGCCACTTCGGCGTCCCGTGCGGCGCGCTGCAGGCCGTCTTCGAGCAGGGCGGCGATGATCGGCTGGCGCTCGATCAGGGTCATGTTGCAGCCCAGGCTGGCCAGGACGAAGGCATCGCGACCGAGGCCGGCGGTGGCATCCAGCACGCTCGGGCGCACCCCGGACTGCACGCCGACCGCCTTGGCGATCATCTGCCCGCTACCGCCACCGTACAGGCGACGGTGAGCCACGGCGCCCTCGACGAAATCGACTCGCACCGGCCCCGGCGCCTGCGCCCCCAGTTCGGCCAGCTGCAAGCCTTCATCACCCAGTTGCAGGGCGAACTCCGCCTCGCCCTGCAGCGGCAGCCCCAGACGCTCAGCCCATTGGCCAGCCGCGCCCGCGTGCACGGGGGCCAGGGCCTCGACTCGGATGGTGGTTATAGCCCGCTCGTCGCTCATCAGGAAAAGTGCTCAAAAAATGCTCAACACGGGCTAGCCGAGGCCGATAACCCAATACCTCACTATTCTGCCAGACGCGGTTCGCCGAGACCGCACCGAGTTGATCATGTTCGACGCCCTCTCCGCCCCGCATAGCCCACCCGCCTCGCGCCACCGCAATAGCCTGGAGCAGGAGCTGGATGCCGGCGTGCGCGACTCGCTGGACTACCAGATCCTGCGTCGCACCCTGATGCCCGATAGCGAAGCGCCGGTGCCCGGTGAAGCCGCCGCCGAGATCAGCCAGGCCAGCCAGCAGTCCAGCTCCAGCAGCAGCGCCAGCACCGCCGTGGCCGATGCCAGCGCCCAGGCCGCCAGCTTCCAGCAGGTGCTGCAGCAGCGCGAGCTGGAACTCAACGTCAACGCCCAACCACAACCGCAGCAGGTCGATCCACTGGTGCTCGACCTGGCCGGCAATGGCTTCAGCACCCGTGGCCTGGACGATGCCGTGCAGTTCGACCTGGATGGCGACGGCCGTCGCGACCGCATCAGCGCCCCCAGCGGCGACGACGCCCTGCTGGCCCTGGACCGCAACGGCAATGGCCGCATCGACGATGGCCGCGAGCTGTTCGGCGACCAGCATGGCGCGGCCAATGGCTTCGCCGAACTGGGCAAGTACGATGACAATGCCGATGGCCGCCTCGACGCCCAGGACGCGGTGTTCGAACGCCTGCGCCTGCTGCGTTTCGATGCCGATGGCAACCAGCAAACCCAGAGCCTGCGCCAGGCCGGAGTTAGCGCCATCGAACTGCAGGCGCGCGACGTGCACCAGGCGCTGGGTGCCTACGACCAGATCGCCCAGCTCGGGCGCTTCGAGTTCGCCGACGGGCGCAGCGGCCAGGCTGCCGATCTGCTGCTGGCCAAGCGCTAAAGCAGGCCCAACTGCTCCACTTCCTCCTGCCACTGCGGCAAGGCCGGCAGCCCCGGCAAGCGCACGCCCAGCGCCGCATGGAAGCGCTGGGCCTGGGCAGCGGCCAAGTGATTGTCCGGGGTATGCAGGAACACATGGGGCGTCAGGCCCTGCTCGATCCAGGCCGCCACCTTGTCCAGCCAGGGTTCGAGGAAGACCTGGTTGGCATCCAGATCCGGCCCACCGATAAAGCGCACCTGCGGGCTGTCGCTGAAGGCCGTCGGGCGGATCGGCAGGCGCGGCTTCTTCGACTGCGCATGCAGCACCGCAGGATCGCTGGAGGTGCAGCTGAACAGCGCCCGTGAATCCAGGCAGATACGTTCCACCCCGCGTTCGTGCAGGTGGCGATTGAGCAGGCGTTCGTCCTCGTCCTTGGCGAAGAAGGCCGGATGGCGCAGCTCCACGGCAATGCGCCGCCCGGCGAACTCGTCCAGCCAGGCCAGCAGCTCGCCCAGGCGGTGCGGGCCGAAGCTGGCCGGCAACTGCAGCCACAACGGCGCAACCCGCTCGCCCAGGGGCGCCAGCAAGGCGAGGAAGTCGCTGGTCGCGGCGAAGTGCCCGCGCAGGTCACCGCCATGGCTGATATCGCGCGGCAGCTTGGCGCAGAAGTGGAAGTGCGCCGGCATCTGTTCGGCCCAGCGCTGCACGGTAGCCGCCGTGGGGCGGGCATAGAAGGTGGTGTTGCCTTCCACCGCGTTGAAGCTGCGCACGTAGTGCGCCAGGGTATCGGCGGGACGCAGGTCAGCGGGATAGAAGGAGCCGCGCCAAGCTGGCTCGTTCCATGACGGGCAGCCGAGGAAGTACGGCAGCATCAGGCGTACAGATCGAGGCCGAGGACTTCGCTGGCGTCGCGTTCGTTGGTGTAGCTGGCAGTGCTGCCGTAGGCACTCAGCGCCTGGTTGGCCCGGGCACTCAGGCCGCGCTGCTGGGTATAGGATTCCTGGCTGCGCGCCGGCAGGCTGTCGCTGCTGGCATTGCCGGCCTGCACCCGGCGGGGCTGGGCGGTCTGCTCGAAACCCTGGCTGCTGGAAGGGGTAGTCGGTTGCTCACGACGCTCCTCGACCTCGCGCTGTACCTCGCGCAGAGGCGTGGCCGCGCTGCCCGGACGGGAGCTGCGTTCCAGCGAATAGGAGGAGGAGAAACCATCGATGCGCATCGAATACGACTCAGTGTGCGTGCTGGCAATTTAGCGGCGCCACAGGCACTTGGCAATTGCCGGGCTGATGGGCGGACAGAAGGTCAGGACCTGCTTTCAAGGTGCAGCCTTGGGCGTGGCCACCTTGTCGCGCAGATAGACCGGCTGCGCCTGGTCGGCCGGCAGGGCCTCGCCGCGCGCCCAGGCAAAGGTGGCCAGGCTCAGCAGGTCTTCGGCATGCGGCAGCATGGCGCCATCCAGGGCACTCGGCAGCAGCGGCAGGCGCTCGGCGAAAGTGCCCCAGCCGGTGCCGGCACCGAACCACTCGCCCGTCGCCCCGCGCGGCAGGCTGGCCTGCTCGGGCGGCAGCACGGCCTCGATGCCCTGCAGGCGCATCTCGCCCTGTTCGGCGCGGTAGCAGCCCCAGTACACCTCGTCCATGCGCGCATCGATGGCGGCGGCCACCTGCTGCGCGCCGTGCTCGCGCAAGGCACGCTGAGCCAGGATGGCCAGGTTGGAAACCGGCAGCACTGGTTTGTCGAGGGCAAAGGCCAGGCCCTGGACCACGCCGATGGCGATGCGCACGCCGGTGAAGGCGCCAGGGCCGCGACCGAAGGCGATGGCATCCAGCGCGGACAGCGCCACGCCGGCCTCGCCCAGCAGGGTCTGGATCATCGGCAGCAGACGCTGGGCATGCAGACGCGGGATCACCTCGTAGTGGCTGAGCACCTTGCCGTCATGCAGCAGGGCGACGGAGCAGGCTTCGGTGGCGGTATCCAGGGCCAGCAGAGTGGTCATCGGCGCTTCCGGTCGAACAGAAAAGGGGCGGCATTATAAACGCCAACGGCCCGCAATGGCGGGCCGTTGGTATACCACCGGGAATACTTAGCTGAGAGCAGCCAGTACCTTGGCGGTGATTTCGTCTACCGAGCCGACGCCAGCGATGGCGCTGTACTTCGGGGTGCCTTCGGCAGCGGCCAGCTTCTGGTAGAAATCCACCAGCGGCTTGGTCTGCGAATGGTAGACCGACAAGCGATGACGCACGGTTTCTTCGGTGTCGTCCTTACGCTGCACCAGCTCTTCGCCGGTTGCATCGTCCTTGCCTTCGACTTTCGGCGGGTTGTAGACGATGTGGTAAACGCGGCCGCTGGCCTCGTGGACACGGCGACCAGCGATACGGCCGACGATTTCTTCGTCGTCAACGGCAATCTCGACCACGTTGTCGATGGTCACGCCAGCTTCCTTCAAGGCTTCAGCCTGGGGAATGGTGCGCGGGAAACCGTCGAACAGGAAGCCATTGGCGCAATCCGGCTGAGCGATGCGCTCCTTGACCAGATTGATGATCAGGTCGTCGGAGACCAGACCGCCGCTTTCCATGATGCTCTTGGCCTTCAGGCCCAGCTCGGTGCCGGCCTTGACCGCTGCGCGCAGCATGTCGCCAGTGGAGATTTGCGGAATAGCGAATTTTTTGGTGATGAAACCAGCCTGAGTACCTTTGCCGGCACCGGGCGCCCCCAGCAGAATCACGCGCATCGAAGTGCTCCTCAAGAAATGACTAGAAATCTTCGGATTCGCCTCATGGGGCCAATCTCACTATTCGGGTTTCGGCGTCACTGAGCGGCCAAAAGGGTGACCAAGATACACAGCGCCCCCCTAGCGCACAAGCCACCGAAAGTCGGAGACCAGGGGGCCTCAGCCGGTGTTGCGCAGACCGGCCGCGATCCCCGCGACACTCACCAGTAAAGCCTGTTCCAAAGGGCTGTCCACCGTGCTCTCACGCTGCCTGGAACGGGCCAGAAGCTCGGCCTGCAGCAGGTGCAGCGGGTCCAGGTAGATGTTGCGTACAGTGATCGCTTCGCGGGTCTCCGGACTGTGGGTTAGCAGCTCCGACTGGGCGGTCAGACCGAGCACGATGGAGCAGGACTGCGACAATAGGTCGCGCAACTGCGCACCCAGCGGTCGCAGCTCGGCGGTGACCAGGCGCTCGTCGTATAGCGCGGCGATGCTGCTGTCCGCCTTGGCCAGGACCATCTCGAGCATATCGATGCGCGTGCGGAAGAACGGCCAGCCGTCGCGCATCTCCTTCAGCAGGGCCTTTTCCCCACGCTTGAGGGCATTGCCCAGGGCCGTTTCCCAGCCCAGCCAGGCCGGCAGCATCAGGCGGGTCTGGGTCCAGGCGAAGATCCACGGGATCGCCCGCAGGCTCTCGACCCCACCAGCCCGGCGCTTGGCCGGGCGACTGCCCAGCGGCAGGCGACCCAGCTCCTGTTCCGGAGTGGCCTGGTGGAAGTACTCGACGAACTGCGGGTGCTCGCGCACCACCGCGCGGTAGGCCGCCACCCCGTCGCCGGCCAGGCGCTCCATGGCCTCGCGCCAGGCTGGTTCGGGCGCCGGCGGCGGTTGTAGGGTGGCCTCCAGCACGGCGGCCAGGTACAGGTTGAGGTTCTGTTCGGCGAGGTCGGCCAGACCGAATTTGAAACGGATCATCTCGCCCTGCTCGGTGGTGCGGAAGCGCCCGGTCACCGACCCCGGCGGCTGCGAGAGGATCGCCGCATGCGCCGGGCCACCGCCCCGGCCGACCGTGCCGCCGCGACCATGGAACAGCAGCAGCTCAACGTCGTGCTGGCGGCACACCTCGACCAGGGTTTCCTGGGCGCGGTACTGGGCCCAGGCCGCCGCCGTGGTGCCGGCGTCCTTGGCCGAGTCGGAGTAGCCAATCATCACTTCCTGCGGGCCATGCAGGCGCGCGCGGTAGCCATGCAGGCCGAGCAGGCGGTCGATGGCCGGGCCGGCGTTGTCCAGGTCGGCCAGGGTCTCGAACAGCGGCACCACGCGGATCGGCCGCTGCAAACCGGCCTCCTTGAGCAGCAGCTGCACGGCCAGCACATCGGAAGGCGCGCCTGCCATGGAGATCACGTAGGAGCCGAGCGAAGCCGCCGGCGCACCGGCCACCACCTTGCAAGTCGCCAGCACTTCGGCGGTTTCTGCCGACGGTCGGTGGTGCGAGGGCAGCAGCGGGCGGCGGTTGTCCAGTTCGCGCAGGAGGAACTGGAGACGGGAGTCCTCGTCCCATTCGTCGTAGCGGCCGAGACCCAGGTAATCGGTGATTTCACTGAGCGCCGCCGCATGCCGGGCGGCATCCTGGCGAATATCCAGGCGCACCAGGAACAGGCCAAAGCAGGCCGCCCGGCGCAGGCAGTCGAGCAGTGCGCCTTCGGCAATCACACCCATGTCGCAAGCATGCAACGAGTGGTAGCACAGCTCCAGCGGCTCCAGCAGTTCGCGGCTGTCGTGCAGCACCTCGGGGCCTGGCGCAACCTCGCCCTCCAGCGCGGCCTCAGCCCAGGCGCGGGTGGCACGCAGGCGCTCGCGCAGCTGTTTGAGCACGGCCCGGTAAGGTTCCGGATGCACGCCCACGTGCAGGCGCAGCTCGTCGCTGGCCTGCTGCATGGACAGCTCCGCCGCCAACTGGTCGACATCGCGCAGGTACAGGTCGGCAGCCATCCAGCGCGCCAGCAGCAGTACCTCGCGCGAGACCTGGGCCGTCACGTTGGGGTTGCCGTCACGGTCGCCGCCCATCCACGAGGCGAAGCGCACCGGCGCCGCTTCCAGCGGCAGACGCAGGCCGGTGGCGGCCTGCAGGGCCTGGTCGGCGCCACGGAGGAAGTTCGGCACGGCCTGCCACAAGGAATGCTCGATCACCGCGAAGCCCCATTTGGCTTCGTCCACCGGGCTGGGCCGGCTGCGGCGAATTTCCTCGGTATGCCAGGCCTCGGCGATCAGCCGGCGCAGCTTGAGCTGCACAGCGCCGCGCTCGCTGCTGGACAGGTCGCTATGGTCCAGGGCCTGCAGCTGCGCGGCGATGGCATCGTATTTCTGGATCAGGGTGCGCCGCGCCACCTCGGTGGGGTGCGCGGTGAGCACCAGCTCGATATCCAGCCGCCCCAGCTGCCGGGCTAGCTGCTCGGGCTTATGGCCATCGGCCTTGAGGCGCTGCAGCAGCTCATCGAGCACACGATTTTCGAAAGGTTGCCCCTCGCCCGGACGGCGACGACGGATGCGGTGGTACTGCTCGGCGATATTGGCCAGATTGAGGAACTGGTTGAAGGCCCGCGCCACCGGCAGCAGCTCGTCATCGGCCAGGCTGGCGAGGGTATCGCGCAGCTGCTGCTCGCCGGCCACCGAGCCCTTGCGCCCGGCCTTGGCGCCCTGGCGAATCAGTTCGATCTTGTCGACGAAGGCCTCGCCGCGCTGGTTGCGGATGGTATCGCCAAGCAACTCGCCGAGCAGGTGAACGTCTTCGCGCAAGCGCGCATCGATTTCCGCCATGACGGGACTCCCACGCTGGAGGTAGAGCCCCAGCTTGCACAGCGCGACTCTTTCTTACAAGGGCACGACGAATGGCATTCCAGCGCTCTGTCGCGAGCTAGTCTGAAAGTAACGGTCGCCAAAAGCGCCCGTGGTTCGGGCCACTGCAGTACCCGGGCAGTCGATAGCCCAGCAAAAGTGGGCAGCCAGAGGTGTTTATGAAGATCCGCGAGCTTGTCCGCCATTGGGAGCAGAACGCCAAGGGTCGCCTGACCCGCAGCCAATACAGCATTCACCTGGATTTGGAAGCCGCCGCGCGCCTGGCCGCGCTGGCCGAGATGTACCCCAAGCGCAGCCCCGAGGAACTGCTGGGCGAACTGATCGGCGCTGCGCTGGAAGAGCTCGAAGCCAGCCTGCCCTACGTCAAGGGCAGCACGGTGGTGGCAACCGATGAACAGGGCGATCCGCTGTACGAGGATATCGGCCCTACCCCGCGCTTTCTGGCGCTGTCGCGCCGCTACCTGCAAACCCTCGGCGCCACCGCGCCGGTCACCAGCAAGGCCAGTTAGGCGCTGTTTACGACCTGTCCGTGCCCTCACCGTGCCCGCAGTGGGTTAGGCGCGCTGACCGCGAAAGCTCGACGCGGCGTAACCCAGCGGGGTATGCGCAGGTCCCGCGGCCCGTTGCTGGGTTACGCCGCCGCCAAGCCAGTCGCCCGGTTTGAACAGCCGGTTGGCGGCTAACCCAGCCTACGGGTTCGGCGCCGCAGGGGCCGCCTGGCCTTCCTGAACGATGCAGCGCACCGCCTGCTTGTGGTCATCCACCAGTACGCCGGAGAGGCCTTTCTGCTGGGTGTCGAACAGCACCAGCACGCCATTCAGGCACTGCGCCACCTGATCGGCCGGTTTCACCGAAATCTTGTAGTCCTCACCCGGCACCGTCTTGAGCATGGTGAACTCAGCCAGCAGCAGGGCATCTTCTTCCTTGGCGAAATGCACGTAACCGTAGAACGAGAGGATCGCCACGGTCGCCACGATGCTGACGATGCCGGTAAGGATCATGGGGATGGCGTTGTTTTGTTCACTCATGGCGCTCTTCACTGTTCGGGGCGATGGAGGTGTCGCCTGCGCCATGCGCAGGCCGGGGGCGCAGTTTACGTGTTGCGCCCGCTTCTGCCGAGGGCGCTATTGCAGGCTGTCGGGGTTCGGCACCTCGGCCAGGCGGCGCAGGCCGACGAAACCGCTCGGGTCTTGCAGATAACGCAGCAGTACGTCGCGCCAGGTCGGGTCGTTGAAAGTCTGTACATGGCCACCGCGGGTCGGCTGCAGCACGCGCGGAGCGGGCGCCGCCTGGTATAGGCGTACGCCATTGGCCAGCGGCACCACCTGGTCATCCAGGCTGTGGTAGATCAGCTTGGGCAAGCCGGTCAGCTGCGGCATGGACTGGATCGCACTGTCGCCATCGGGCACCAGCCAGGCCAGCGGCACCTGCAGCGGCCAGGTCAGCCAGGCGTTGTTCAGGGTAAAGCGAGCAATATCGCGGTAACTGGCCGGCACGCCATCCAGCACCAGGGCCTTGAGCTGCGCGCGCCGGGCCGGATGTTCGGCCAGGTAATGCACCGCCAAAGCACCCCCGAGGCTTTGCCCGAGCAGCACCAAAGGCTTGCCCTGCACCTCGGGCGCCTGTTGCAGCCAGGCAAACGCGGCGTCGATGTCCTGGTACACCGCCGGCAGGCTGGGTGAGCCCTGTGACAGGCCATAGCCACGGTAATCCAGCATCAGCACCTGGTAGCCCTGCTCCGGCAACCAGTAGCTGCCGCCCAGGTGGTAGGCGAGGTTGCCGCCGTTGCCGTGCAGGTGCAGCAGCGTGCCTTTGACCGCCACGCCGGCCTTGGCCGGCAACCACCAAGCGTGCAGGCGCGTGCCGTCGGCGGCCGTCAGCTCGATATCGCGGTACTCCAGATCGGCCTTGGCCGGGGTGATCGGCAGGCCAGGCTGCGGGTAGAACAGCAGGGAACTGCAGCCACTCAGCAGCAGAGCGCACAAGGCAAACAAGAGTAATCGGAGCAAGCTCGTCACCTCTTGGAGGGGGGAAGGCCGGCGCCGTTGGGCTTCGCCGCTACGCGACTCAACCCAACCTACGATCCGGCACGCTTGCACAGGTTGCGGTTGAGCCCAACAAGACGCTTACAGAATGTTGGCGTAATCCGCCTCGATGCGGTCCAGGCTCAGGTGATTGAGGAAGTTGGAGAAGCACATCCAGGCCGACAGCGCGTTGAGGTCACGAAACTGCGGCGGCAGGTACTTGGGCGGCGCCACCAGGCCTTCGTCGACCAGCTGGCGCAGGGTGCGCATGTCTTCCAGGGTGGTCTTGCCGCAGAACAGCAGCGGAATCTGCTCCAGCTTGCCTTTGCGCACGGCCAGCTGGATGTAGTTGTAGATCAGGATGAAGCCCTTGAGGTAGGACAGGTCCTTGGTGAACGGCAGGCCGGTCGGGGTCGAACCACGGAAGGCGCGGCTGGCGTTGCCGTAGCTCTCTTCCAGGGTGAAGCCCTGCTCGCGGTAGAACTCATGGACCTGCAGGAAGTCGGCACCCTCCTCGGCCATGTGGATGGCGCGGGTGCGGTTGGTCAGCTTGCGCAGGCGGGTCGGGTAGGAGGCGAAGGCGATCACCTCCATGAGGATCGCCAGGCCTTCCTGGGTCACGGTCGACGAGGGCGGGCCCTTGGCCAGGAAGGTGCAAATCGGCTGGCTCAGGCCGTTCAGCGTGGTGCCGACATGCACCAGGCCTTCGTGCACTTCCAAAGCACGCACATCGCGCTCGTTGAACAGCGCGTCGGCACGTACCTTGATGTAGTCGGCGCCGGCGGCGGCGTCGGCGACTATGCCGTCGGACTCGAAGACGCGGATGGTGTCGTCGCCGAACACCTTGGCCAGGCGCTCCTGCAGCATGCCCACGGCGTCCTTGGCGGTCAGCGTCTTGGCCTCGTCCTGCAGGTCGCCACGGGCGGCGATATTGTTCAGGTAGTCGGAGAGCATCAGGCCGAGGTCGGCCAGGGTCGGGTCGCCAGCATGGAAGGCATCGGACGCCGCACCGTACAGTTCCTGGGAAATCAGGCCGAAATCCGCGGTGCCGCGTGCTTCAAGCATGCGGATGACCATGCGGTATTCCTTGCACATGCGCCGCATGATCTGCCCGACCGGGTTGAACTGGCCGAGCTGGCGGGTGATGTCGCGCTCGATGTTCTGGAATTCCAGCTTCTTCGCCGCCGAGTCGAAGGCCAGCGGGCGGTTGTCGTAGTAGCTACGATCGACTGCCGGCATTTCCTTGCCCTTGGCCTTGATGAACCCCTGGCGGATGCTGTCGTCCCACTTGATCGCATCGAGTACGCGGATCGGCGTCTGCGCCTCGACCAGGCGCCCCGACAGGGTGCGGATGGTGTTGTGGTACTCGTTGTCCGAGGTGTTTCTGGCCATGCCTGCTCCGTTACTCCGCGCTGCGCTTGTAGCGCGCCACTTCGACGAATACGTCGGAGTTGGCCTGATCGTCCAGGTAGGCGAAGACATTCTCCAGCGGGCTGGTCACCAGCACCGCCTCGCCTTCCGGGGTTTCCACCGCCTGGCCCTGCAGGGCGCCGGCGCCGACTTCCTGGAGGATGCGCTCGACATCCAGGTTGTACACCACCAGCTCGTTGGCCACGGTCAACTCGAAGCCGGCGATGGCGAAATTGGCGCCCATGCGCTTGGGCAGCCCCGCCGAAACGTACCAGCGGCGACCATGGTGGGCGACGGTGAAACCGTATTCCTGGACATCCTTCAACTCCTCCTCGCTGCCACCCCAGGCACGGGCCTTGTACAGGTTGGAGCCAGCGCGGCTGATCGACAGGAACTGCAGGTCACCCCATTCATCCTGGCGCTCCCACTCACCGAGCAGGGGAATCGGGGCGGCTTCGTTGGCCGGGATGGGGTCCCTGAACGTGACCAGGCAACCGCTCAACAGCAGGCAGGACAAGGCGGCAACAGCGACGCGCCAGGCTTTCATTACGCACTCCTTGTGAGATTCGAAAGGTGCCAGAGGCAAAAGCGAAAAGCCCCGCAGATGCGGGGCCGAACCTGATCGTAGGCGCTTTTTCTTACGCCCTGATGACCAGATCGAGGAAGCGCTGCAGTACCGCGCGCTGGCCCTCTATATCGAAGTTTTCCACCCCATCGACAAGGGCATGATATTCCATCCGCAAAATAAGCGTAGTCAACACCTGCGCATCCTCGATCGGCGCTGCCGAGCCCATGGCGCGCAGGGCCAGCTCGGCAAACTGGAAGCGCAGCTGCTGGTGGGCCATGGCCAGGGGTTTCAGGGTCGGGTTGGTCAGTGCTTCCTGGCGAAATGCCAGCTCGGCAAGCAGCTCGGCGTTGCCGGCGTCGACCTTGGCCTGGATATGCGCGACCGTCAGCTCGATGACCTGCTCGGCCATCTGCCGGCGCACCTGCGGGTTGTGCGCCACCTCTGCCGCCATGCGCTGCAGGTCACGGGCGATATCGGCCCAGAGCAGCGACAGGCTCGCCGAACTGCGCTCGACGAACAGCACGAAGCTGTCGCTGATCAGGTCGCGGATGTCCTTGAAGTAGTAGGTAGTGGCCGACAGCGGCACCCCGGCCTCGGCGGCCACGGCGCGGTGGCGCACGCCACGCAGGCCATCACGCACGATGATGCGCAAGGTGGCATCGAGGATGTTCAGGCGGCGCTGCTCGCTGCCCTGACGGCTGGCCTTGCGACCCTGGTACTGGACACTGCCGGCGAGATCACCGGCCAGCTTGGCTGGACAGACAACGGCTGCACTGAGAGTCACTACGGCTGATACCTCCACAAATCGCGGACAAAAAATAGGGTCTGCTGGTTAAGGCAGACCCTCCTTTTGCTGTCGGCATCCTAGCAATGGCAATCTGCCATGCCGACTCTCCGCACAGTGCCCGCAACGGGCACCGCAATCAAGCCTGCGGACGCATATGCGGGAACAAAATCACATCGCGGATCGATGGCGAGTTGGTCAGCAGCATGACCAGACGGTCGATACCGATACCCTCGCCGGCGGTCGGCGGCATGCCGTACTCCAGGGCGCGAACGAAGTCGGCGTCGTAGTGCATGGCTTCGTCGTCACCGGCGTCCTTGTCGGCCACCTGCTGCAGGAAGCGCTCGGCCTGGTCTTCGGCATCGTTCAGCTCGGAATAGGCGTTCGCAATTTCCCTACCACCGATAAACAGCTCGAAGCGGTCGGTGACGCTCGGATCGTCGTCGCTGCGACGGGCCAGCGGCGAGACTTCGAACGGGTAGCGGGTGATGAAGTGCGGCTGTTCCAGCTTGTGCTCGACCAGCTCTTCGAAAATCATCACCTGCAGCTTGCCCAGGCCTTCGAAGCCGAGCACCTTGGCGCCGGCCTTCTTGGCGATGGCGCGGGCCTTGTCGAGGTCCTGCAGGTCGGCGGCGGTGATGTCCGGGTTGTACTTGAGGATCGAGTCGAACACCGACAGACGCACGAACGGCTCGCCGAAGTGGAACACCTTGTCGCCGTACGGCACGTCGGTGGTGCCCAGAACCAGCTGGGCCAGCTCGCGGAACAGCTCCTCGGTCAGGTCCATGTTGTCTTCGTAGTCGGCGTAGGCCTGGTAGAACTCGAGCATGGTGAACTCGGGGTTGTGCCGGGTCGAAACGCCTTCGTTACGGAAGTTGCGGTTGATCTCGAAGACCTTCTCGAAGCCACCGACCACCAGGCGCTTGAGATACAGCTCCGGGGCGATACGCAGGAACATCTGCATGTCCAGGGCGTTGTGGTGGGTCTCGAACGGCTTGGCCGCGGCGCCGCCCGGAATGGTCTGCAGCATCGGCGTTTCCACTTCGAGGAAGTCGCGCTGCATCAGGAAGCTGCGGATGTGGGCGATCACTTGCGAACGCACGCGGAAGGTCTGGCGCACGTCTTCGTTGACGATCAGGTCGACGTAGCGCTGGCGATAGCGCTGCTCGGTGTCGGACAGGCCGTGGTGCTTGTCCGGCAGCGGACGCAGCGACTTGGTCAGCAGGCGCACGTTGGTCATTTCCACGTACAGGTCGCCCTTGCCGGAACGGGCCAGGGTGCCTTCGGCGGAGATGATGTCGCCCATGTCCCAGGTTTTCACCGCGGCCAGGGTCTCTTCCGAGAGGGTCTTGCGGTTGACGTAGACCTGGATACGCCCGGTCATGTCCTGGATCACCATGAACGAGCCACGGTTGAGCATGATGCGCCCGGCAACCTTGACCGGAATGGCAGCGGCTTCCAGCTCTTCCTTGCTCTTGTCGACGTACTGTTTCTGCAGGTCGGCGCAGTAGTTGTCGCGGCGGAAGTCATTGGGGAAGGCGTTGCCCTGCTCACGGATGGCAGCAAGCTTTTCTTTGCGCTGGGCAATCAGCTTGTTTTCTTCCTGTTGCAGTTCGTGTTGGTCGAGTTGTTGGTCGCTCATGGTCATCAGTTTCCGTCACGGTGTCGTTGCCGCCCTCCCCAGGAGAGCGGAATCGAAAGGTATTACAGGCCTTGCTTAAGGCTGGCTTCGAGGTATTCGTCAATATCGCCGTCGAGCACCTTGTCGCAGTCGCTACGTTCGATACTGGTGCGCAGATCCTTGATCCGCGAGGCATCCAGCACGTAGGAGCGGATCTGGTGACCCCAGCCGATATCCGACTTGGTCTCTTCCAGCGCCTGGGACGCCGCGTTGCGCTTCTGCACTTCCTGCTCGTACAGGCGGGCGCGCAGCATCTTCATCGCGGTGTCTTTGTTGGCGTGCTGCGAACGTTCGTTCTGGCACGCCACCACGGTGTTGGTCGGTATGTGGGTGATACGCACCGCCGAGTCGGTGGTGTTGACGTGCTGACCACCGGAACCCGAGGAGCGGTAGGTGTCGATGCGCAGGTCCGACGGGTTGATCTCGATCTCGATGTTGTCATCGATTTCCGGCGAGACGAACACCGCGCAGAATGAGGTGTGGCGGCGGTTGCCGGAGTCGAACGGGCTCTTGCGCACCAGGCGGTGCACGCCGATCTCGGTACGCAGCCAACCGAAGGCGTATTCGCCCTTGATGTGCACGGTGGCGCCCTTGATCCCGGCGACTTCGCCAGCGGACAGCTCGATGATGGTGGCGTCAAAGCCACGCTTGTCGGCCCAACGCAGGTACATGCGCAGCAGGATGTTGGCCCAGTCCTGCGCCTCGGTACCACCGGAGCCGGCCTGGATATCGAGGTAGGCGTTGTTCGCATCCATTTCGCCGCTGAACATGCGCCGGAATTCCAGCTTCTCCAGCGACGCGCGCAGGCGCTCGACCTCGGCGGAAACGTCGTCCACCGCGCCCTGGTCTTCTTCTTCGGCCGCCATCAGCAGCAGATCCTTGGCATCAGCCAGGCCGCTGGACATTTCATCCAGGGTCTCGACGATCTGCGCCAGCTGGGCGCGCTCGCGGCCCAGGCTCTGCGCATATTCCGGCTTGTTCCAGACGCTGGGATCTTCCAGCTCGCGGTTTACTTCGACCAGACGATCATGCTTGTGATCGTAGTCAAAGATACCCCCGAATGGCCTGGGAACGCTCGGACAAGTCCTTGATGCTGTTGAGGATCGGGTTGATTTCCATGATGGGCAGCACTCGCGGGCGTAGGAGGTATGCGCTGCCCGGCCCGGCCGTGCAGCCAAGGCGGCCGCCCAGCGGGCACGGCGACAGGCCGCGACCTCTAAGGTTCTGAAAAGCCCGCGAGTATACCCGAGTCGCCGCAGGCTGGCAGCCCGTAGCCTGACCGGTGGGGTGTAGAACCGGAATCGCTCATGACCACCCCCAGCGCTCAGAACTTGAGGCTGAGCCGCCCATTCAGCAGGCTTTCCCGGGCATCCTCGGCGTATTGCCCGGCGTAACTCAGGCCCAGGTAGAGGTCAGGCGACAGCTCGTAGTCCAGGCCCAGATCCAGGCGCAGGTTGTCGCGCTCGAACTCGTGGCCCTCCAGCTGCAGATGCTCGCCGCTCGCCAGGTACTGCGCCTCGCCGCGCATCTGCGGGTCGACGAAGGCATGCCGCCCGGCCAGGCTGGCGCGCCCCACAAGCTTGCGCTGTGCCACCAGCCAGGAGGTGGCGGCGCGCCAGCCGAGGGTCAGGTAGCTGCCGTCCTGTGTTTCACCCTGCAGGCGCAGCGCCTGACTGCCACCCTGCTCGCGCAGGTGATCGGCATCCAGCTGTACATAGGCCAGGCCGGCGAAGGGTTCCAGGCTGAAGTCGCGAAAATCCAGGGAGTAACTGGCCTCGCCGAACAGCTGGGCACTGCCGGCGCGGCTGTCGGCATGCAGTGACTGACCGGCGCTGTGACGCTCGCTGCGCAGCTCGTGCCAGCTATAGGTGGCGCCCAGCTTGAAACCGAGCTGGTAGAAGCGCGTCGCCGCATAGCCGCCCAGGTGATAGCTGTCGACATCGCTGTCGCCGCCCGCGTCCGCCTGCAGCTCACTGCGCCCGACACCGGCCAGCACGCCAGCCACCCACATGCCCTGCAACGGCCGGTCGAGACCGATCAGCAAGCCGCTGCTGCGCCGCTCCAGACGCTGCGCACCACTGCCGCCGTCCCACGAGCCGTAACCGCCATAGGCCCGCGCCCAGCTCTGCCATTGTCCGGGCTGCGCCGCGCGCTCGCGGAAGGCAAAACGAATCTGCTGCAGGCGATCCAGCGCCGCTTCGCGCGGCAGGCGGCTGTCTTCCAGCAGCAGACTGCGCTGGTCGAGCGGCAGGCTGGCGTCTGCCGCGCAGAAATTTGCGGCGAGGCTGCCGAACACCATCAGCAGTGCTGCGTTTGTGCCTTTCATGGCGATCCATCCCGGGTGAACTCAGGTGGATTCTATACGTCCCTAGCCCCGGGCTTAGAACCTGTTTCGGATCTTTTGAGCTAGAGCCAAGCAAGGCGAAATTGGGCGAGGGCGCGGAGTTTACGAGGTGTAAATGAGCAGCCCGAACCCAATTTCAACGCAGCATGGCCGACGATCAAGAGATCCGAGGCAGGTTCTTACATCGCCTGGGCAATCGTTACCGCCTGCCACGGCCCGGGCGAACGCCCCGCCAGCGCGGACCAGTACCAAGCGGAGTTGTCGCTAAACGACTGGCCAGCGGCATCCTCGATGTATTCACACACCTGCAGACTCTGGCCGTCCCGGCTGGCAACGAAACAGCGCTGCAGCCCGGAACGATCCGGCCGGCGCTGCAGGCTGATGGCCTGGATGCGATAGCCCAGCCCGCGATAGCAGTCCGCTGCTGGGTGCAGCTTGCGCGTGGCGCGGGTGACATGGCGCAGGGTGACGACCTGGCTGCCGGCACTGAAACGGGCAATTGCCCCGGGAAACTGGGCAGCAAAGCGCTGCTCCACCGCCGACAGCGCCAGCGGTTGCAACGGCCTGCCATCAAACTGCTGCGGCCACTCGACAAAGCCGCCGCTGCGCGGCGTCGATTCAGGCTGCGCGAGCAACCATGGCTCGCCGGCCAGCAGCATGAACGCCAGCACCAACCCAGCCTGGACCCTGCGCGATACAGGACGCTCGGCCAGCACAACAGCCGGCACCACCACACCAGGCTCGGCAGCGGCCGCCACATAGCGCAGCACCAGCACGCAGACGGCGACGAACACCAGCAGGCCGATGCCCTCGTGCATCCATCCCGGCAAGCCCAGGCGCCCGGTTTCCTGCAGCACCAGAAGGCTGTTGCGCAGGATATTGCCCGCCAGCACCAGCACACCGAGCAGCGGAATACGTCGCAGCAGGCGGCGATCCGATAACCGCAACCAGGCCGCCGTGGCGAAGGCGGTGAAGTAGGCAACCCAGGCCATCTGGATGCCCGAGCACGGCGCATCCACCATCACCAGCTGCCCACCTACATCCAGCGCACTGCCCTGCCGTACTACCACCAGGCCACCGGCGCGCAGCAGCCAGGCGCTGGCTTCGGCCGTCAGCAGGCGCAAGGGATAGCCGGCGAAGAACTGCAGGGACGAGAGGATCGGCAAGGCCAGCAAGCCCAACCCCAGCCAGGCCAGCAGCGCCTGCCCAGGCACCCGCACGGCAAGGATCGCCGCGAACAGCGCCAGCACTGCCAACACGGAGCGCAACAGCGGCGGGAGCCAGGCCTGGCTGAGCAGCGCGGCGGCGCTCAGCAATAGCGCCAGGCACAACCAGGGCAGGCGTGGCGTGGCGCGCAGTTGGCGGCGCTCACGCCAGAGCATCAGCAATAACGTCGCCAGGGCCACCAGGCCGAACGGATCGTCCGAGCCGTCACTCATGCGCCGCAAGCTCCACAGCCAGACCGGCCACAAGACCAGCGCCGGCAGCAGCAGCCACAACCAGCCTGGCATCACAGCCCGACGCAGCCAGTTCACGCCTGGCGCCCCAGTTGACGGGAGCGCTGGCGCAACAACCAACCCATGCCCAGACCGGCGATCAGCAGCATGGCCCATGCGCTCGGCTCCGGCGTGCTCGGTACAAAGGTGCCGATCGACTGGTTACCCACACCCTGCGGCAACGGCAGCGGCTGTTTGACCTCGGCACTCTGCGCCGGGTCGGGATTGCGCACCTGCTCGTCGATGGCAATGAACGAGGTGTAGGCGGTCAGCAGGCTGTACTTCAGGCCCAGGTCGAGAATTGCCTGGCTGTAGCTGTAGTCGCCGCCCAGGGTTTCCTCGTCGGTCAGCGTCGCTACCTTGTGACGCGCCCACAAATAGGCCAGCGCACGATTTTCTTCCTGCGCCTCAGCCGGCACGATCGGCACCTCGACCTGATACGGCCCGCTGGCACTGCGTCCGCTCACGCGCATGCTGCCGGCCGCCTCGCCCCGCCATTTGCCAAACACCACCAGCGGGCGTTGGGCGAACAGGTCCGGCAGCTGCGGCGGCTCCACGTCATACACCTCCACCCCGCTGAAACTGACCTGCGGATTGGCCAGCAACGGCGCATCGATCATCTGGCGAAAGCGCTCGGCCTGCTCGTCCGCCGATTCGGCATCCAGCACCACGAAGGGCTCGCCCTGCCCGGCCCGCGCCAGACCTTCGATCAGCTGGCGGTTGACCGAGCTGCCGATGCCAAAGGCGAACAGGTTGGCCTTGTCCAGGTTGTTGCGCACCAGGGCGAAGGCCTCGCGCTCCACCGCGACAAAGCCATCGGTGACCACGATGAAACTGCGCGCCCGCTCCGCATCGCCCGGTGTCGCCAGGGCCTGGCGCAGCGCCGGCAGCAGCTCGGTACCACCACTGCCCATCTGCGTGTCGAGCATGCCCAACGCCTGCTCAATGTTCTGCGGCGTGGCCGCCTGCGACTGTGGCGCCAGCATGGTGCTGCTACCGGAAAACAGCAGCACGTTGAAGGTGTCGACCGGGCGCAGGCTACCGATCAGCTTCTGCAGCAGGCGCTTGGCGGTATCCAGCGGGAAGCCGTGCATCGAGCCGGAGATATCCACCACGAAGATGTATTCGCGCGGCACCAGCATCTCGCTGCGCACCTGTTGCGGCGGTGCGATCAGGGCCAGGAAGAAATTCTCCTCAGTGCCCCTGGAGAGCAGCACGCCGCTCTCGAAGCGCGCGCTGCTGAGCTGGTAGTCGAGGATGAAGTCGCGGTTGTTGCCATGCGCCTCCTCCGCGCCGAGGCGTACCTGCGCCAGGTTCGGCGTGCCCTGCTGCAGCTCGATGCGATGGCTCGGCGAAGCGATGCCGGACAGCGGCACCGGCGACTGCAGCTCGACCTGCAAGCTGAAGCTGTCACGCGCCAGCTCGCCGGCAGGCAGATACGGCGTGGCAACCCACGGTTCGGCCTTGTGGCTCTCGCTGCCCGGTTTGCCGTTGTAGCGCGGCCCGACCACGGTCGGGAACACGAAACGGTAGGTGCCAGCCTCGGGCAACAGCAGCTCGGTGTAGCGCAGTTCCACATCCACCACATCGCCGGGCAGGATGTTGGCGACGTTCATCTGGAACACGTTCTCGCGCTGCTGCTCCAGCAGCGCCGCGGTCTTGCCGGCACTCTTGGCCTGCTGATAATCCGCCTGGGCCTTCTGCTTCTCGCGGATCTGCGCACGCAGCTCGCGCTCACCCAGGCGTACGGTCATGCCGTAGACCGCCGCGCGGGTGGAGCCGGGGAACACATAACGCGCCTCCAGCGGCCGGGTGCCCTCATTGCGGTACTGCTGGACGATGCGCACATCGGCGATCACCCCGAGTACGCGCACCTCCACCTGGGTCGACTTGAGCGGCAGGCGGTCGACCTGTGGGTCGCTACTGTCGACCGAGAAATAAGGGCTCTCGCTGTGCTGCGCTGCCTCTTCTTCCATGGCGCACAGCGGTTGCGCCAACAGCAGGGCACAGAGCAGCAGAAAACGGCGGCGCAGGCCGGCACGTGACAGATGGCGGAACATGGCAAAACTCCCTGTGACTGAACGAAACAGGGGGTCATGCTGAACGAGCTTTGTGGGGGCAGTTTGCAGAGTCTGTGGCGATTGTGTGGAATCGCCAGCTGCCAGGAATGGACGCCGGACGCCCGAGGTCAACTGACCCCGGGCCTGGCTCGCCGGGCTTAGGCCTTGGCCAGCTCCTGGCGCACCTGGGTTTCCAGCTCGGCCTTGAGCGCCGGTTCGAGCTTGAGCTGACGGGCCAGCTCTTCCAGATAGGCGCGCTCCATAAAGTGCTCTTCGTCGACCATCAGCACGCTGGCGATATACATCTCCGCCGCCATTTCCGGAGTGCTGGCGGCACGTGCCACTTCGGCCGGGTCGAGCGGCTTGTTCAGCTCGCCCTGCAGCCACTGCGCCAGTTGCGGATCGCCGGTCAGCTTGCCGAGCTGTTCGTCGAGCAGTTGCCGCTCGCGCTCATCGACATGGCCATCAGCCTTGGCCGCCGCCACCAGCGCCTTGAGGATGGCCTGGCTGTGCAGCTCGGCCTGCGGTGCGGGCAGGCGGTCGACCGTCTGCGGCGGCAACGCTTGAGTGGCACCGCCAGCCTGCTGCGAAGCCTGCCAGTTGCCGTAAGCCTTGTAGGCGATCACGCCCAGCGCGGCCAGGCCGCCGTAGGTGATCACCTGGCTGCCGACCTTGCGCGCACTCTTGTTGCCCAGCAGCAAGCCCAGTGCACCAGCCGCCAGCGCGCCGCCACCAGCGCCCTTGAGCAGAGTACCGAGGTCGCCACCAGCCTTGCCGCCGCCGGTCACACTGCCGAGCAAGTCACCCAGGCCGCCAGACGATGTCGAGCCGGACTTCTGTTGCAGCAGATCCTGGCCGGATTTGAGCAGTTGATCGAGCAGGCCGCGGGTATTCATGACGATGTCCTCCAAGCTGAAAAGAGTTCCCTGTGAGGCACCGATTCTAGCCATGCAGTACGACAGAGCAGGACGCCAAGAATGCTTCGAGATATTGCCGGGGCACGAGAATTGCGTCTGGCCAGGCCCTGCCAGGCACAACAACGCCTGAACATTCGTAAAAAAAGAAAGAACCTCACTACTTTCGACAAACCATAATGCCAAGCACCCGCCCTTCGTCGCGAGCCACCGCCGCATGATGACCCTGCGCCAGATCCGCCACTTTATCGCCGTCGCCGAGACCGGCTCGATCTCCGCCGCCGCCCAGGCGGTGTTCATTTCCCAGTCGACCCTGACCCTGGCCATCCAGCAGCTGGAGGAGGAGATCGGCGTCAGCCTGTTCAACCGCCACGCCAAAGGCATGAGCCTGACCCACCAGGGCCACCAGTTCCTGCGCCAGGCGCACCTGATCCTGGCCACCGTGGACAATGCCAAGCGCAGCCTGCAGCAGAGCACCGACCAGGTTGCCGGCAGCCTGACTATCGGCGTGACCAGCCTGGTTGCCGGCTACTACCTGGCTGACCTGATCACCCGCTTCCAGCGCGCCTACCCCAATGTGCAGACCCGCGTGGTCGAGGACGAGCGCCCCTATATCGAGCACCTGCTGGTCAGCGGCGAGATCGATGTCGGCGTACTGATCCTGTCCAACCTGGAAGACCGTCACGCCCTGCAGACCGAGGTACTGACCCACTCACCGCACCGCCTGTGGCTGCCGGCCCGCCATCCTTTACTGGAGCGCGACAGCATCAGCCTGGCCGACGTGGCCGGTGAGCCGCTGATCCAGCTCAACGCCGACGAGATGGGCCTGCACACCCAGCGCATCTGGACCCGCACCGGTCTGACGCCGCGCGTGACCCTGCGCACCGCCTCGGTGGAAGCGGTGCGCAGCCTGGTGGCGGCGGGTCTCGGCCTGTCGATCCAGCCGGACATGACCTACCGCCCTTGGTCGCTGGAAGGCGACATCATCGAGGCCCTGCCGCTGGCTGATCTGAGCGAGCCGCTGGACGTCGGCCTGGCTTGGCGCCGGGGCACGGCGCGGCCTGCGCTGGTCGACCCGTTTCTCACCGTGGCGCGCGAACAACCGCATAACCGCAAGGTTTCGATTTAATCGAACGCTGCTTTCAATATTTAGAATTTGTCGACCTCTGCGCCGGGCCCTAGTCTCAGTTCCTTATGGACGCAGGCGTTCCGCGCAGTACTGGAGCCGCCATGCAGGTAGAAACAAAAAGAAGAAGCCCGAAGATGTCCGAACCCACCCTGTACAGCGCACTGCTGATCGACGGCCGCCTGGTCGCCGGGGAAGGTTTGGTCGAGGCCATCATCAATCCGGCCAGCGGCGAAGTGCTCACTTCCATCGCCGAAGCCTCGCTGGAACAACTGGAAGCCGCCGTGCAGGCCGCCCACCGCGCCTTCGCCGGCTGGTCGCGCACCACCCCGGCACAACGCGCCACGGTGCTGCTGGCCATCGCCGACGCCATCGAACAGAACGCCGAACAACTCGCCCGCCTGGAGTCGCTGAACTGCGGCAAGCCACTGCACCTGGCGCGCCAGGACGACATCCCCGCCACTGCCGATGTGTTCCGTTTCTTCGCCGGCGCCGTGCGCTGCCAGCAGGGCCAGCTGGCCGGTGAATACGTGCCCGGCCACACCAGCATGGTGCGCCGCGACCCGGTTGGCGTGGTCGCCTCCATCGCGCCGTGGAACTACCCGCTGATGATGGCCGCGTGGAAGATCGCCCCGGCCCTCGCCGCCGGCAACACGCTGATCTTCAAACCGTCGGAACACACCCCGCTGTCGATCCTGGCCCTGGCCCCGGCGCTGGCGCAGATCCTCCCGCCGGGCGTGCTGAACATCGTCTGTGGCGGCGGCGAAGGCGTCGGCAGCCAACTGGTCGGCCACCCGCGGGTGCGCATGGTGTCGCTGACCGGCGATATCGTCACCGGGCAGAAGATTCTGCAGAGCGCCGCGCGCACGCTGAAACGCACACACCTGGAGCTGGGCGGCAAGGCGCCGGTGATTGTCTGCAACGACGCCGACCTCGACGCCGTGGTCCAGGGCATCCGCACCCACGGCTACTACAACGCCGGCCAGGACTGCACCGCCGCCTGCCGTATCTATGCCCAGGCCGGTATCCATGACCGCCTGGTGCGCGAGCTGGGCGACGCCGTGGCCAGCATCAGCTTCGCCCGCAAGAAGGACGCCGACAACGAGATCGGCCCGCTGATCAGCGCCCGCCAGCGCGACCGCGTGGCCAGCTTCGTCGAGCGCGCCCTTGGCCAGCCGCATATCGAACGGGTCACCGGCGCTGCCGTGCATTCCGGGGCCGGCTTCTATTACCAGCCAACCCTGCTGGCCGGCTGCAAGCAGAGCGACGAGATCGTCCAGCGCGAAGTGTTCGGCCCGGTGGTCACCGTCACCCGCTTCGACCAGTTGAGCCAGGCGCTGGACTGGGCCAACGACTCCGAATACGGCCTGGCCAGCTCGGTATGGACGCAGAACCTGGACAAGGCCATGCAGGTCGCCGGGCGCCTGCAGTACGGCTGCACCTGGATCAACACCCATTTCATGCTGGCCAGCGAGATGCCCCACGGCGGCCTCAAGCGCTCCGGCTACGGCAAGGACCTGTCCAGCGACTCCTTGCAGGATTACAGCGTGGTGCGCCACATCATGGCGCGCCACGGACAACAACTAGACTGATCGATTACACCCGTTCGGCAGCGGTATCGCCGACATTTTGCTGCCCCAATAACAGTCCACAAGAAGAGGGAATCCCGATGTCCGCGCACAAAACTGCAGTGCTCAGTGCACTGGCCACCGCTCTGCTCGCCTCAGGCGCCGTGCAGGCCGCCGAACCGCTCAAGGCTCTCGGCACCGCCGAAGGCCAGCTCGACATCATCGCCTGGCCCGGCTACATCGAGCGCGGCGAAACCGACAAGAACTACGACTGGGTAACCAAGTTCGAGCAGGACAGCGGTTGCAAGGTCAACGTCAAGACCGCTGCCACCTCCGACGAGATGGTCAGCCTGATGGCCAAGGGCGGCTACGACCTGGTCACCGCCTCCGGGGACGCCTCCCTGCGCCTGATCGCCGGCAAGCGCGTGCAGCCGGTCAATGTCGCCCTGATCCCCAACTGGAAGAACGTCGACGAGCGCCTCAAGGATGCCGCCTGGCACACCGTGGCCGGCCAGCACTACGGCACGCCCTACCAGTGGGGCCCGAACGTGCTGATGTACAACAGCAACACCTTCAAGGAAGCACCGACCAGCTGGTCCGTGGTGTTCAAGGAACAGAACCTGCCCGACGGCAAGAGCAACAAGGGCCGTGTGCAGGCCTATGACGGCCCGATCTACATCGCCGATGCCGCGCTCTACCTGAAGTCGACCAAGCCCGAGCTGGGCATCCAGGACCCCTATCTGCTGACCGAAGAACAGTACGCCGCCGTGCTGGAAGTCCTGCGCGCCCAGCAGCCGCTGATCCACCGCTACTGGCACGACGCGACCGTACAGATGAGTGACTTCAAGAACGAAGGCGTGATGGCCTCCGGTTCGTGGCCGTACCAGGTCAACGCCCTGCAGCTGGAGAAACAGCCGATCGCCTCCACCGTGCCGGTCGAAGGCGCCACCGGCTGGGCCGACACCACCATGCTGCACGCCGATGCCAAGCACCCGACCTGCGCCTACAAGTGGATGGACTGGTCGCTGCAAGCCAAGGTGCAGGGTGACGTGGCCTCCTGGTTCGGCTCGCTGCCAGCGGTACCGGCGGCCTGCCAGGGCAACGAACTGCTCGGCGCCGAAGGTTGCAAGACCAACGGCTTCGACAACTTCGCGAAGATCGCCTTCTGGAAAACCCCGCAGGCCGAGGGTGGCAAGTACGTCCCTTATAGCCGCTGGACCCAGGACTACATCGCCATCATGGGCGGTCGCTAAGGGTTCCGCGCTGGCTGCGCGGCCCGTGGGCGGCGTTGTGTCCTCGCACGAAGCTCGACTACCAGACGGTATGTCTCGCTTCGTGCTGCGGGACGCCTTGCCCACAAACCGCTCGCTCAGCGCTGCCTCGGCGTAGCCCGAGGGTGCAACCCGTACCCAAGCAAGCCGATCTGACGGCGGCTGGCTGACACCTTATCCAGCCGCCCATTCCAAGCAATTGGTTTCACCGTTGTACATCCACCACCGGCTCTCCCGTCTTGTGTCGGCAAAACCCAACCCGGGGAGCCGGTGGTGGATGGCTTATATCCTGGAGCGTTTGCTATGACCCTTGCAGTGCAATTCACCGATGTGTCCCGCGTGTTCGGCGACGTCAAAGCCGTCGACCGGGTGTCCATCGACATCCAGGATGGCGAATTCTTTTCCATGCTCGGCCCTTCCGGCTCGGGCAAAACCACCTGCCTGCGTCTGATCGCCGGCTTCGAGCAGCCCAGTGCTGGCTCCATTCGTATTCATGGGGTGGAGGCCGCCGGCCTGCCGCCCTACCGTCGCGACGTCAACACGGTGTTCCAGGATTACGCCCTGTTTCCGCACATGAACGTGCTGGAAAACGTCGCCTACGGTCTCAAGGTCAAGGGCGTCGGCAAGTCCGAGCGCCTGGCCCGCGCCGAGGAAGCCCTGGGCATGGTCGCCCTCGGCAGCTACGGCGCGCGCAAACCGGCGCAGCTGTCCGGCGGCCAGCGCCAGCGCGTGGCCCTGGCCCGCGCCCTGGTCAACCGTCCGCGGGTGTTGCTGCTCGACGAGCCGCTGGGGGCGCTGGACCTCAAGCTGCGTGAACAGATGCAGAGCGAGCTGAAGAAGCTGCAGCGCCAGCTCGGCATCACCTTCATCTTCGTCACCCACGACCAGAGTGAAGCGCTGTCCATGTCGGATCGCGTGGCGGTGTTCAACAAGGGCCGCATCGAACAGGTCGACACCCCGCGCAACCTGTACATGAAGCCGGCCACGCCGTTCGTGGCCGAGTTCGTCGGCACCAGCAACGTGCTCAAGGGCGAGCTGGCCGCGCAGATCAACGGCTCGCCGCTGCCGGTGTCGATCCGTCCGGAACACACCCGCCTGAGCCATGGCGAAGCGCTGGGCAGCGATGAAGTGGAAATCAGCGGCATGCTCCACGACATCCAGTACCAGGGTGCCTCGACCCGCTTCGAGATCCAGCTGGAGAACGGCCAGAACTTCTGCGTCAGCCAGGCCAACAATCAATGGCAACTGGGCGATGCGCCGGTGCAGCCGGGCCAGCGGGTCAGCGCGCGCTGGGCGCGTGGTGCCATGGTCGGCCTGCGCGAGGACGTGTGAGATGAGCCAGACCCTCGCCATCGACAACAGCGGCGGCGGCCTGATGCGCCGGCTGTCCGACCTGCTCTACCGCAAGCCGACGCTGTACCTCTCGCTGCTGCTGATTCCGCCGCTGCTGTGGTTCGGCGCGGTCTACCTGGGCTCACTGCTGACCTTGCTGTGGCAAGGCTTCTACACCTTCGACGACTACAGCATGACGGTCACCCCGGACCTCACGCTGGGCAACTTCGCGGCGCTGTTTCAGGCGGCCAACTTCGACATCATCCTGCGCACCGTCGGCATGGCGGTGGCGGTGTCGATCGCCAGCGGCCTGGTGGCTTTCCCCATCGCCTACTACATGGCGCGCTACACCACGGGCAAGACCAAGGCGTTCTTCTACATCGCGGTGATGCTGCCGATGTGGGCCAGCTACATCGTCAAGGCCTATGCCTGGACCCTGCTGCTGGCCAAGGGCGGCGTGGCCATGTGGTTCATCCAGGCGCTGCACCTGCAGCCGCTGCTGGAGTTGATCCTCGGCATCCCCGGGGTGGGCGGCAATACCCTGTCGACCTCGCACCTGGGGCGTTTCCTGGTGTTCGTCTACATCTGGCTGCCGTTTATGATCCTGCCCATTCAAGCGTCGTTGGAAAGACTTCCACCGTCGCTGCTACAGGCCTCCGCCGACCTCGGCGCGCACCCGGCGCAGACCTTCCTACAGGTGGTGCTGCCGCTGTCGATCCCGGGCATCGCCGCCGGTTCGATCTTCACCTTTAGCCTGACCCTGGGCGACTTCATCGTGCCCCAGCTGGTCGGCCCGCCCGGCTTCTTCATCGGCAACATGGTGTATTCGCAGCAGGGCTCGATCGGCAACATGCCGATGGCCGCCGCCTTCACCCTGGTACCGATCGTGCTGATCGCCGTGTACCTGTCCATCGTCAAACGTCTGGGGGCCTTCGATGCACTCTGAGAAAGCTTCCCTCGGCCTGAAACTGGCCGCCTGGGGCGGGTTGGTGTTCCTCCACTTCCCGATCCTGATCATCTTCATCTACGCCTTCAACACCGAGAGCTCGGGCTTCAGCTTTCCGCCGCAGGGCTTCACCCTGCACTGGTTCAGCGTCGCCCTGGCCCGCCCGGATGTACTGGAGTCGATCAAGCTGTCGGCGCAGATCGCCTGCCTGGCCACGTTCGTCGCGATGATTCTCGGCACCCTGGCCGCCGCCGCGCTGTACCGCCGCGACTTCTTCGGTAAGGAAAGCATCTCCATGCTGCTGATCCTGCCGATCGCCCTGCCCGGCATCATCACCGGCCTGGCGCTGCTGGCGGCGTTCAAGAGCTTTGGCATCGAGCCGGGCTTCCTGACCATCGTCATCGGCCATGCGACCTTCTGCGTGGTGATCGTCTACAACAACGTCATCGCGCGTTTCCGCCGCACCAGTCACAGCCTGATCGAGGCGAGCATGGACCTCGGTGCCGACGGCTGGCAGACCTTCCGCTACATCGTCCTGCCCAACCTCGGCTCGGCCCTGCTGGCCGGCGGCATGCTGGCCTTCGCCCTGTCGTTCGACGAGATCATCGTCACCACCTTCACCGCCGGCCACGAGCGCACCCTGCCGCTGTGGCTGCTCAACCAGCTGGCCCGCCCGCGTGACGTACCGGTGACCAACGTGGTGGCGATGCTGGTGATGCTGGTGACCATGCTGCCGATCCTCGGCGCCTACTACCTGACCAAGGGTGGCGAAGGCGTGGCCGGCAGCGGCAAGTGATTCCTCTCCCCTCTCCGGGAACGGAGAGGGTCAACCGCCCCCATTCATGCAAACCCGATAGCGAGGTTTAAGCGATGCAAACCAAACTGCTGATCAATGGCCAGCTGGTCACTGGCGAAGGCGCCGCGCAGGCCGTGCTCAATCCGTCCCGCGGCACCACCCTGGTGGAGATCAAGGAAGCCAGCGAAGCCCAGGTCGACGCCGCCGTGCGCGCCGCCGATGCGGCCTTCGACAGCTGGTCGCAAACCTCGCCCAAGGACCGCTCCGGCCTGCTGCTGAAACTGGCCGACAAGATCGACGCCCATGCCGAAGAGCTCGCCCGCCTGGAATCCGACAACTGCGGCAAGCCCTACAGCGCAGCGCTGAACGACGAGCTGCCGGCCATTGCCGACGTGTTCCGTTTCTTCGCCGGCGCCAGCCGCTGCATGAGCGGTTCCGCCGCCGGTGAGTACCTGCCGGGCCACACCTCGATGATCCGCCGCGATCCGCTCGGCGTGGTCGCCTCCATCGCACCGTGGAACTACCCGCTGATGATGGCCGCCTGGAAACTCGGCCCGGCCCTGGCCGCCGGCAACACCGTGGTGCTCAAGCCGTCCGAGCAGACCCCGCTGACCGCGCTGAAACTGGCCGAATTCCTCGCCGAGATTTTCCCCGCCGGCGTGGTCAACATCGTCTTTGGTCGTGGCCCGAGCGTCGGCGCGCCGCTGACCACCCACCCGAAAGTGCGCATGGTCTCGCTGACCGGCTCGATCGCCACCGGCTCGAACATCATCAGCAGCACCGCCGACACCGTGAAGCGCATGCACATGGAGCTGGGCGGCAAGGCCCCGGTGATCATCTTCGACGACGCCGACATCGACGCCGCCGTGGAAGGCATCCGCACCTTCGGCTTCTACAACGCTGGTCAGGACTGCACCGCCGCCTGCCGCATCTATGCGCAAAAAGGCATCTACGAGAAGTTCGTGGCCAAGCTCGGTGAGGCCGTGGGCAGCATCAAGTACGGCCTGCAGGACGACGAAGGCACCGAGCTCGGCCCGCTGATCACCGAGCAGCACCGCCAGCGCGTGGTCGGCATGGTCGAGCGGGCCAAAGCCCTGCCGCACATCCAGGTGGTCACCGGTGGCAAGGCAGTCGACGGCCCCGGTTTCTTCTTCGAGCCGACCGTGCTGGCCGGCGCCCGCCAGGACGACGAGATCGTCCGCCGCGAAGTGTTCGGCCCGGTGGTCTCGGTCACCCAGTTCGACGACGAAGCGCAGGTGCTGGCCTGGGCCAACGACTCCGACTACGGCCTGGCCTCCTCGCTGTGGACCAGCGATGTCGGCCGCGCACATCGCCTGTCCGCCCGCCTGCAATACGGCTGCACCTGGGTCAACACCCACTTCATGCTGGTCAGCGAGATGCCTCATGGCGGCGTGAAGCTGTCCGGCTACGGCAAGGACATGTCCATGTATGGCCTGGAGGACTACACCGCCATCCGCCACGTCATGTTCAAGCATTAACGAGCCAGCGTAGGGCGGGTGCAACCTGCGCCTCTCCGCGTGCGGGCCGTACCCGCCCTACCCGGCTCTGATCCGAACCTCGCGCCCGCCCAGCGTGCGCGATGCCCGGATCGCTCCGATTTTTCCATCCCCCGAAAATCAGCTGGAGCAATAAGAAATGCACAACGTACTCCGCAATATCGGTTTCCTCGCCCTGTTCGCCTGCGCCGGCCTGGCCCAGGCGGCGGATGACGCCAAGGCCATCGTCGATGGCTACATGGCGGCGTGGAACGCCCATGATGCCGACAAGGCTGCGACCTTCCTCGCCGAAGACGCGGTGTACTTCGACGCCACCGTCGGCACTCCGCAAAATGGCAAAGCCGCCGCCCGCGACAACGTGATCAAGGTGTTCGTCGGCGCCGTGCCGGATCTGAAGTGGGAAATGACCAGCGCGCCGATCGTCAGCGCCGACGGCATCGCCTTCCAGTGGAAATTCAGCGGCACCAACAGTGGCGCCTGGAGCGCGGAAACCCCGGCCACCGGCAAGCCGCTGTCGTTCGAAGGCGTCAGCTTCATTCGCATCAAGGGTGGCAAGATCGCCTACCAGGGCGACTACTACGACGCGCTGGGCTTCAACAAACAGCTCGGCTGGTAAGACCTGCGCGGCACAGGCATCCATCCTGTGCCGCCGCTCCGGCAACAGCGCGGCCTGCAAGCCCGGCCCCGCCAGACACCTGGCTTGCGCAACACAGTCCCCAGCAACAGCCCCATATCGACCCTAGCTGATCGCCGTTCGTCGGCCCCGCCCCGGGCATGACTGCAAAGGGTGCGCACCGTCACAGCCGGCTTATGGCGCGCAGCAGAGCCAGCTCCTAGGATCGACGGCATAACGAGAAGCGGCGCCGTCCTGGCGAACCGCACCCTGGCCAAACGCCCATCCATGCCTGCACCCACCCGACACTTCGCGCGCCGCACGCTGGGCGCTGCCTGCGCCCTGCTGCTCTACCTGAGCGGCGGCCTGAGCGTGGCCGAGGAAAGCTCCAGCACTCAGCTTTCCGCATTGGCTACGGCCCTGGGCCAGAGCCGGCTGGACGCCTGGAATGGCCTGCTGGCGCAAACCGGAGGTAGCGAGCGCGAGCGTCTGGAAAGGGTCAATCGGTTCATCAACCGCAGCATCCAGCACGGCGAAGACACGGACATCTGGGGCGAGGCCGAGTACTGGGCCACCCCGCTGGAAACCCTCAGCCGGGGTCGCGGCGACTGCGAGGACGTAGCCATCGCCAAGTACTTCAGCCTGCTGCGCCTGGGCGTACCGAGCAGCAAACTGCGCCTGACCTTCGTCAAGGCACTGGAGCTGAATCGTGCCCATATGGTGCTGGCCTACTACGCCGAGGACAGCACCGAGCCACTGATCCTCGACAACCTGCAGGCGCAGATCCGCCCGGCCAGCCAGCGCGGCGACCTGCTGCCGGTGTATGCCTTCAACAACCTGGGCATCTATCTGGGCAACGCCCTACAGCGCCGCTCCAGCCAGTCGCCGCAACTGCTGTCGCGCTGGCAGGATGTCAGCGAGCGCGCTCTGGCTGACGGCTCACAGGGCGCATCCGCTCCGCAAGGCTGACCGTCAGGCTCAGTACCGTAGCCCGGACTTCAGCCCGGGGTTGCCTGAGGTGTCCCGGACTGAAGTCCGGGCTACTTACTCCGCTCCTAACGTGGCGCCAGATGCGCCACCATGAGCTGCACGCTCTCGCGGCCCTGGTACTCGTTGACGTCGAGCTTGTAGGCCAGCTCCACCCAGCGCACGTTGGGATTGGGCCAGGTGTCGCGGTCGATATTGAAGGCGATGCCGTCCAGGGTCTGCCCGCCGCACTCGGTCTTCAGCACCAGTTTGAGGTGCTTCTCGCCGACCAAGCGCTGCTGGACGATCTGGAACAGGCCATGGAACAGCGGCTCGGGGAAGTGCTGGCCCCAGGGCCCGGCATGACGCAAGGCCTTGGCCAGCTCCAGGTGGAACTCCTCGACGCCGAGCTGGCCGTCGGACAGCAAGCGCCCGGTGAGGTCGTCTTCGCTGAGCTGGCGCCGCACTTCGGCATCGAAAGCAGCGGCAAAGGCACCGTAGTGTTCCTGCGGCAACGACAGGCCGGCGGCCATGGCATGCCCGCCGAACTTGCTGATCAGCCCCGGGTGCTTGGCCGCCACCGCATCCAGCGCATCGCGGATATGCAGGCCCGGCACCGAACGCGCCGAGCCTTTGAGCAGGCCGTCACCGGCATCGGCGAAAGCGATGGCCGGGCGGTGGTAACGCTCCTTGAGGCGCGAGGCGAGGATACCGATCACCCCCTGGTGCCAGTCGGGTTCGAACAGGCACAGGCCGAACGGCATGTCGGCCAGCGGCAGATCCTTGAGCTGAGCCAGGGCCTCGCGCTGCATGCCCTGCTCGATGGCCTTGCGGTCCTTGTTCAGTTCGTCGAGCTGCTGGGCCATGTCGCGGGCCAGCGCCTCGTCCTCGCACAGCAGGCATTCGATGCCCAGGCTCATGTCGTCCAGGCGCCCCGCCGCATTCAGCCGTGGGCCAAGGATAAAGCCGAGGTCGGTGGAAGTGATGCGCCCATGTTGGCGCCCGGCCACTTCCAGCACCGCACGCAGGCCCGGGCGGGCGCGACCGGCGCGGATGCGCGCCAGCCCCTGATGGACCAGGATGCGGTTGTTGGCGTCCAGCGGCACCACGTCGGCCACGCTGCCGAGGGCGACCAGATCGAGCAGCTCGCCCAGGTTCGGTTCGGCAATGCCGCTGCTGGCGAACCAGCCGATTTCTCGGAGTTTGGCGCGCAGGGCCAGCAGCACATAGAACATCACCCCGACCCCGGCCAGCGCCTTGCTCGGGAACTCGCAGCCCGGCTGATTGGGATTAACGATGGCATCGGCCGCCGGCAATTCCGGGCCAGGCAAGTGGTGGTCGGTGACCAGCACAGTCAGCCCGGCCGCCTTGGCCGCGGCCACACCCTCGACGCTGGAGATGCCGTTGTCCACGGTCAGCAGCAGGTCGGGCTGGCGCTGCAGGGCCACGGCGACGATTTCCGGGGTCAGGCCGTAGCCGTACTCGAAGCGGTTGGGCACCAGGTAGTCGACATGCGCCGCGCCAAGCATGCGCAGGCCGAGCACGCCGACCGAGCTGGCGGTGGCGCCGTCGGCATCGAAGTCGCCGACGATAAGGATACGCTGGCGCTGCTGCAGGGCCAGCACCAGCAGCTCGACCGCCGCCTCGATGCCCTTCAGCTGCTGATAGGGGATCAGCCGCGCCAAGCCCTTGTCCAGCTCGGCCACCGACTGCACGCCACGCGCCGCGTACAGGCGGGTCAGCAGGGGCGGCAGGTCGCCGAGGTCGGGCAGGTTGGCGGGAAGCGGGCGGGGATCGATGCGCATGGGGATTCCGGTTGTTCTTCTAGACGGGCCAGTAACGGCACGGCGGCCCCCCTCTCCCGGAGGGAGAGGGGAAAAATCAGCGTTCGCCGGCCAGCCACTCCAGGGGAATCTCGTGCTGGCCGCGCTCGTCGGTGACG
>JBOFCR010000120.1:0-36025 GCA_051646165.1 Pseudomonas sp.
TCGACGCAGCTGGCCAGTCTGACCGTGGATCAGATCGCTGCGCTGGAAACCGCCGATCTGGCTGCGCTCGGTACCCAGGCCATTCCGAGCCTGACCGTGGCCCAGGTCGCGGCGCTCAGCGATGCGCAGGTTGCGGCGCTGACCACCGCGCAGATCGCCGTCATGGAAACCGCCGATCTGGCTGCGCTCTCCGCTGACCAGATCATCGCGCTGACCAGCGATCAGGTCGCCGCATTGACCACGGCCCAGATCGCCAAGCTCACCACCGAGCAAGTGGCGGCCCTGGACATTGCCGATGTTCAGGTTCTGAGTGCGGCGCAACTGGCTGCCCTGACCACCGCTCAGGTTCGTGCGCTGACCCAGACCCAGGTCGCAGCGCTGAGCACCGTGCAGATCCGTGCCCTGGAAACCGCAGACTTCGCGGCGCTGACCAGCGACCAGCTGGCTGCCCTGACCACCGCCCAGGTGCAGGCACTGACCACCGCGCAGATCGTCGCGCTGACCACTGCCCAGGTATCGGCTCTGGAGACTGTCGATGTGGCATCTTTGACCACCAGCCAGCTGGCGGTCATGGAAACGGCCGACATCGCGGCACTGACGGTCGAGCAAGTGGCGGCGCTGACCTCCACCCAGCTTGGCAAGTTGAGCACTGCGCAGATTGGCGCGCTGACCTCCACGCAGGTTGCCGCTCTGGAAGTCGCCGACCTGGCGGCCCTTAGCAATGCCCAGCTGCAGGTCATGAATACCGCACAGATTCGTGCGCTCACCGTCGAGCAGATCGCTGCCCTGAGCACTGCCCAGGTACACGCCCTGTCGACGACCAGCATCCAGGCTCTGAGTACCGCCCAGGTAGTTGCGTTGACCAGCGATCAGGTTGCTGCCTTGGGCACCGCGCAGGTTGTCAGCCTGACCACGGCCCAAGTCGCGGCCCTGCAGACTGCAGACCTGGCGGCAATGACCACTGTGCAGATTCGTGCGCTGGAAACGGCCGACCTGGCCGCCTTGAGCCTGCAACAAGTGGCTGCCCTGACCTCTGCCCAGACTGCGGCGCTGGCGACCGATCAGGTCGTGGCACTCACCACCGCACAGGTCAGTGCTCTGGAAACCATCGATCTTGCCGCCCTGAGCACCGCGCAAATCGTTGCGCTGAGTACCGCCCAGGTGCGTGCCCTGACCGGTGAGCAATTGTCCTCGCTGACCACCGCCCAGGTTCGTGCCCTGGAAACCGCCGATCTGGTGGCCCTGAGCACCGAGCAGATCGCCGCCCTGAGCAGCGTTCAGGCGGCCGCGCTGACTACCGCGCAGATCGTGGCCCTCAGCACCGCTCAGGTTGCGGCTCTGGATGCGCTCGATCTGGCTGCGCTGAGCACTGCCCAGATCCGTGCGCTGGAGACTGCCGATATCGCGGCTCTCAGCGCCGATCAGATCACGGCCCTGCGTACCGTACAGATCGCTGCGCTGACTACCGCGCAGATCGTCGCGTTGACCACCGCTCAGGTCGAGCAGTTGTCCGTCGGCCAGATTGCCGCCTTGAGCACTGCTCAGGTTGCCGCGCTGGAAACTGCCGATGTGGCAATGCTCTCCGATGTGCAACTGGTGGCTCTGACCACTGCCCAGGCGGCGGCCCTCACCGGGGCGCAGATCGCGGCCTTGAACGTCGATCAGATCACCAGCCTGCAGGCTGTCGATTTCGCCTCGCTGTCGACTGCAGCCATCGTCGGCCTGACGACCGCCCAGGTCGCCAGCCTGACTCCTGCGCAGATCGCGGCGCTGACCACTACGCAAATTGCGGCCATGGAAGTGGCCGACTTCGCAGCCTTGGCGCCGGAGCAGATTGCAGTGCTCAGCACCAGCCAGGCCACCGCATTGACCAGTGCGCAACTGGCTGCTCTGAGCAATGAGCAACTGGCCGCCCTGGACCCAGAAGCGCTGGATGCGGCGGAACTCGAGTTCATCAACTCGATGACCACCGACAGCGTGCCGGGTATGACCCTTGAGCAGGTTGCGGCGCTGACCACGCGGCAGATCCACATCATGCAGACCGAGGATGTGGCGGCGTTCACCACTGCCCAGGTTGCAGCGCTGACTACCGCGCAGATCCAGGCCCTGACCACCGCCCAGGTCGTCGGCATGACCACGGCCCAGGTCGCGGCTCTGGAAACCCAGGACGTGGTGGTGCTGAGCAATGCCCAGCTGGTCGCCCTGTCCACCGCCCAGGTTGCGGCGCTGACCGTTACCCAGCTGCAGAACCTGAGCACGGCGCAGGTGCGTGCCCTGGAAACTGCCGATCTGGCGGCGATCAGTCCCAACCGGCTGGCCCTGTTGAGTACCGAGCAGGTAGCCGCTCTGAGTGGCGCGCAGATTCAGGCGCTGACCACTGCCCAAGTCAGAGCGCTGACTGGCGACCAGATCATGGCACTGACTACGGCGCAGATCCGGGTCATGGAAACCGCCGACCTGGCGGCCTTGACTGCGGATCAGGTCGCCGCCATCGAAACCGAAGACCTGCGCGCCCTGACCAATGAGCAGATCACTGCCCTGACCAGTACCCAGGTCGTGGCTCTGACCAATGCTCAGATAGCCGCCTTGAGCACGGCGCAGATCAAGGTGCTGAGCACCGAGGATGTGGCGGCTCTGACGCTGGATCAGATTGGTGCCCTGAGCACTGCACAGATCGTGGCGCTGACTACCGAGCAGATCGTGGCACTGACCCCGGACCGCTTTGCCGAGTTCTCGGTGGCGCAGATCAGCAAGCTGACCACTGCGCAGATTGAGGCTCTGGCGACTGCCGATATCGCGGCCCTGAGCGAGGAGCAGGTCGGTGCACTGACCACCCTGCAGACTGTTGCGCTGAGTACCGCGCAGTTCGCCAGCCTGTCCGTCTCGCAGATCGCCTTCCTGGGCACGGCCAATATCCAGGCGCTGGATGCGGCCCATCTGGTGGCATTGACCACCGCGCAAGTACAGGCGCTGAGCAACGAGCAGGTTGCGGCGCTGACCACGGTGCAGATCGCGCTGATGGAGACTGCGGATATCTCCGCGCTCACCGCCGGCCAGATCCAGCTGCTGTCGACTGCCCAGGTCGGCGCGCTGACAGCGACCCAGGTGATCAACCTGACCACTGCGCAGATCGCTGCTCTGGATGGTCAGAGCCTGGCGGCCCTGTCCACCAGTGTGATCCCGCAGCTGACTTCGGCGCAGGTGCAGGCCATCACGCTGGATCAGATCGGCTCGCTGACCACCGCGCAGATTCGCGCTCTGGAAACGGCGGACCTGGCCCTGTTGAGTACCGCTCAACTGTTTCGTCTGGAACTGGCCCAGGTCGCGGCGCTGACCACGGCGCAGGTCGTTGCGCTGACCACGGCTCAGGTTCGTGCTCTGACCAACGACCAGATCGAGGCTCTGACCCAGAGCCAGATCGCCGCACTGGAAACGGCAGATATCCAGGCCCTGACCACTGCGCAAGTAGCGGGTATCGAGGCCTTGGACATTGCCTCCTTGACCAGTGCGCAGATCGTCGCGCTGACCACCGATCAGGTTAAGGTGCTGACTGCCGAGCAGATCCAGGCCCTGAGCAAGACCCAGCTGGCGCAAATGGAAACCGCCGATCTGGCAGCCCTGAGCACCACGCAGGTCCGGGCCATCGAGACGGCCGATCTGACTGGCCTGACCAGTGCGCAGGTCGTGGCCCTGACCACCGAGCAGGTCAGTTCGCTGACCACCGCCCAGGTCGTTGCCCTGACCACTGCCCAGTTCCAGGCGATGGAAACTGCCGATCTGGCGGCCCTGACCACCGTGCAGATCCGTGCCATGGAAACCCGCGATATCGCGGCGTTGACCACGGCGCAGATCGCTGCGCTGGGCAGTGACCAGATCAAGGCACTGACCACCGACCAGATCGTGGCGCTGACTACTGCCCAGATCCCGGCCATCGAGGTTGCCGACTTCGCCGAGCTCAGCTCGGTGCAGATCGCTGCCCTGCAGACCCGTGATGTGGCGCAGCTGACCACCGCGCAGATCGTGGCCCTGACCACCGAACAGGCTGCGGCCCTGAGCTCCGCTCAACTGGCTGCGCTGAGCACGGCGCAACTGGTCAATCTGGAAGTGGCCGACCTGGTGGCGCTGACCACCCAGGCCCTGCAAGGTCTGAGCGCCGATCAGGCGGCAGCATTGACCACCGTCCAGGTTGCCGCACTGCTGACCGAGCAACTGGTTGCACTTACCAGCACCGATCTGGCAGCCCTGACCACCGCGCAGATCGTGGCCCTGGGCAGTGATCAGGTGAAAGCCCTGACCACCGCACAGATCGTCGCGCTGACCAGCGACCAAGTGGCGGCTCTGGAAGCGGCGGACTTCGCCGAGCTGAGCACCGCACAGATCGCCGCCCTGGAAAGCGCCGACCTCGCCGCCCTGACCACCGCGCAAATCGTGGCTCTGACCACCGAGCAAAGCGCGGCTCTGAGTTCGGCCCAGATGTCCGCGCTGAGCACGGCGCAACTGGTCAAGCTGGAGGTCGCCGATTTCGCAGCGCTCTCCACCGCGGCCATCGTTGGTCTGACCACCGCCCAGGCGGCGGCGCTGACCACTGACCAGGTGGTGGCGTTGACCTCGGATCAATTGCCGGCCATGGAAACCCGTGACCTTGCGGCCATGACCACGGAGCAGATTCAGGCGCTGACCAGCGATCAGTTCCAGACCCTGACCACCGCGCAGATCAAGGCGCTGACCAGCGCCCAGGTCGAAGCGCTGGAAACGGCCGACCTGCAGGCACTGGACGGCAGCCAGATCGCGGCGCTCGACGCCACCGACCTGGCCTTGCTCAACACGGCGCAAATGCGTGCTCTGACCAACACCCAGATCGCGGCGCTAACCACCGAGCAAGTGGTCAAGCTGACCACCGAGCAGGTGTCCATGCTGACCACCGCTCAGCTGCAGGCGTTGACCACCGAGCAAATTGCTTCCATGCAAGGTGTGGATGTGGCGTCGCTGACCACTGCTCAGGTAGTGGCACTGACCACCGCTCAGGTGCAGGCACTGACCACCGCGCAGATCGTGGCGCTGACCAGCGAGCAATTCGCGGCGATGCAGGTTGCCGATCTGGCCGTGCTCAGCACGGCCCAGATCCAGGCGATCCAGGGTGCGGATCTGGCGGCGCTGTCCACCGATCAGATCCAGGCGCTGACCACCGCTCAGGTGCATGCACTGACTACCGCACAAGTGGTGGCGCTGACCACGGCCCAGGTAAATGCCCTGGAGACTGCGGATCTGGCGGCGATGAGTACGACGCAGATCCAGGCCATGCAGATCTCCGATCTGGCCTCGCTGGGCACGGATCAGATCGTTGCGCTGACCACTGCCCAGGTGCGTGCCCTGACGGCTGCACAGATCTACGGTCTGACCACCGAGCAGGTTGCGGCGCTGGCCATCGATGACCTGCAGGCGCTGAGTACTGCGCAGATCCAGGCGATGCAGAACACCGACCTGGCCTCGCTGACCAGCGATCAGATCGCAGCGCTGAGCACTGCCCAGGTGGTTGCCCTGACCACCTCGCAGATCAAGGCGCTGACCACCGACCAGATCATCGCCATGACCAGCGATCAGATCGCCGCCCTGGAAACCGCCGATGTCGTGGCGCTGACCTCTGCGCAGATCGGCGCCATCGAAGCCGGTGACTTCGCCGAGCTGAACACCGCACAGCTGGTGGCCATCGACGTGGCGGATATCGCCGCGCTGACCACCGCCCAGCTGACGGCGCTGAACATGACCCAGGCGGACGCCTTCACCGCGTCGCAACTGGCGGCCATGAGCACCGACCAACTGGCGGTACTGACCACTTCGCCGCTGGTCCTCGACCTCAACGGCGATGGGGTGAATACCCTGCACTGGGCGGCCAACACCCGCTTCGACATCGACGGCGACGGCGATCTCGACAGCACCGGCTGGGTCGGTGAGGGCGATGGCCTGCTGGCGCTGGACCGCAACGGCGATGGCAGCATCAACGACGGCAGCGAGCTGTTCGGTACGGCGACCAACCTGGCTGATGGCGGCAAGGCCAAGGACGGCTTCGCCGCTCTGGCTGAGCTGGACAGCAACCACGATGGCCGCATCGATGCCAACGACACGGACTTCGCTGCCCTGCGCGTCTGGGTCGACGGTAACCAGGATGGTCTGAGCCAGAACGGCGAGCTGTTCAGCCTGTCGTCGCTGGGCATCGCCAGCATCAACCTGGATGCGGCGCAGACCAGCGAGCTGAACAACGGCAACTGGATCGGCCTGAGCGGAAGCTACGAAACCACCGACGGCGCGGTCCACAGCATCGTCGATGCCTGGTTCCGTAATGGCGGCAGTGGCGACCAGACCATCGACCTGACTGCGGTGAACCCGCAATCGGTCAGCGAGCACAGCCTGAGCCGTATCGACCTGGGTGTTGCCGATGGCCATGCCAATACGCTGAAGCTGGATGCCGCGAGCGTCAGCCAGTTCGGTCAGACCGGCCTGGTCGACACCCATCTGGGTGCCGCACAGCCGGTGCAGTTGATCGTCAACGGCGATGCCAACGACAGCGTACAGATCAACGATCCGGCCGGTGCCTGGCAAGCGGCGGGCAGCGTGCAGGTCGACGGCACCAGCTACGATGTGTACAACGACGGGGATATCCAGCTCCTGGTGGCGAGCAACGTGCACACCAGCTTCTTCTCCTAAGGAGTTGGAACGCATCCTGTCCCGGCGCCGCGCAAGCGCCGCCGGGACAGGTGTGTCTGCCGCAACCCATTCCTCGATAAGGCGTACGCATGCCTGAAAATCCGCTTGAAAGCCCGAACCTGGATATCGCGTTACTGACCGCCCTGCAATTTGCCGAACAGGCCGCACTCGAGCCCATGCAGCTGATTGCCGTGGCCGAGCGTCTGAATCTGGCGCGGCGGCATGCGGATGTGGTGCGCCTGTACCAGACCTGGCTGGGGCATTGCAGCTCCAGTGCCGACTACATCGTGCAGTTCAATCTGGGCGTCACCCTGTCGCAGCTGGAGCAGCTGCCGGCGGCCGAACAGGCCTACCGGGCGGCGATCCTGCGCAAGCCGGATTTCTCCCAGGCCTGGTTCAACCTCGGCGCGGTGATCGAGCGCCAGGGTCGGCCGGACAATGCCCTGGTGATCTGGCAGTCGATGCTCGACCACCCGCTGGTTGGCCCGGAGCTGAACCCCGAGCTGTACGTCATGGTGCTCAACAGCATGGGCCGGCTGATGGAAGAGGTGCGTCAGCTGCACTCGGCGGAAGAGAAGCTGCTGGCCAGCTTGCAGGCCGACCCGGAGCAGCCCAAGGTGATCCAGCACTGGGTGCATCTACGCCAGAAGCAGTGCGAGTGGCCGGTTCTCATCGAACTGCCGGGGCTGTCCAGCGGCGACTTGCTTAAGGCCACCTCACCGTTGGCGATGCTCTCGGCCAGCGACGATCCGGGTCTGCAGCTGGCGACTGCCGTGCGTTTCGTCAGCGAGCGGATCAACCAGCGGGTGGCCTCCCTGGCGCCAGCCCAGGGCTATGCCCATCCACGGATACGGATCGCCTTTCTGTCTTCCGACTTCTGCTTGCACGCGGTGTCCCTGCTGACGGTGGAGCTGTTCGAGCTGCTCGATCGCGAGCGCTTCGAGGTCTACGGCTTCTGCTGGAGCCGCGAGGATGGCACTGCCCTGCGCGCCCGGGTAAAGGCGGCCATGGATCACTTCATCCCCATCGGCGCGCTGGACGATGCCAGTGCGGCGCAGCTGATCCGCCAGCACGAGATCGATATCCTGGTCGACCTGCAGGGCCTGACCTCGGGCGCCCGGGCGAATATCCTGGCCTATCGCCCCGCGCCGCTGCAGATTACCTACCTGGGTTTCCCGGGGCCGACCGGCTTGCCCTGCGTCGACTACGTGATCGCCGACCGCTACCTGATTCCGGAGGTGGAGAAGCCGTTCTACAGCGAACGCCCGCTGTACCTGCCGGTGTTCCAGTGCAGCGACCGCCAACGCCCGGTGGCGCCGCTGCCGAGCCGCGCCGAGTGCGGGCTACCGGACGGCTGCATGGTGTTCTGCTGCTTCAACAACAACTACAAGTTCAACGAGGAAATGTTCTCCAGCTGGATGCGCATCCTCGCCGCCGTGCCGGACAGCGTGTTCTGGCTGCTGGCCGACAACCAGTGGTCGCAGGCCAACCTGCTGGCCTGTGCCGAGCGTCATGGCGTGGCAGCCGAACGGCTGATCTTCGCCCCGCGCGTGGCGCCCGAGCTGTACCTGGCGCGCTACACGGTGGCCGACCTGTTCCTCGATGCCTATCCATTCAATGGCGGCACCACTGCCAACGACGCCCTGTGGATGGGCCTGCCGGTGCTGACCCGCTCCGGGCGCACCTTTGCCTCGCGCATGGCGGGCAGCCTGCTGACTGCGCTGGAACTGCCGGAACTGATCACCGACAATCTGCCTGACTACGAGCGCCGTGCCATCGAGCTGGCCCAGGATCGCGCACAGCTGCGTGGCCTGCGTGATCGCCTGGAGCAGGGTCGCGAGAGCTCGCTGCTGTTCGACATGCCGCGTTTCGTACGCAGCTTCGAGGAAGGCCTGTTGGCCGCGCAGAGCCAGCAGTCGCGTCACGCCTGAGTCAATCTTTTCACGTCTTGTTAGGACAACCACCGATGTCTGCCGAGAACCTCTTCTACGCCTGCCTGACCCATGTGCCGCTGGAGGTGGAGTTCCCGGACTATGTGACGCCCATCTACATGGGCGAGGCCCAGGGCGAGGGGCGCCTGAATCTGCGCGATCTGGCCCCCGAGTGGGAGCCCTACCACCCGGTGCTGGGCGCCACGGCTGGTGCCTTCGCCATGAAGAACCTGTTGCTGCAGCGCCCGGAGATCCGCCAGGTGGGGATCTGCCAGTACCGCAAGTTCATGACCCGCGAGCGCATCGGCACCCAGGCCGACAACTATCAGGTCATGGACGTGCTGGCGGCCGAACAGATCGACCGTGCCGAACTGGCCGCGCAGATGCTGCCGCAAGGCTCGGACTTCCTGATCGGCAAGCCGGGGCAGTTCACCCTCAACGGGGTCAACCACGGCTACCTGTACCAGTACAAGGATGTCCACCACGTCGAGGACTTCCTGCGCTTCACGGCAGCGGCAGTGGAAGTCGGGGCGCTGGATCGCCAGGAAGTCTGCCCGTTCTTCGACGAGAAGGTGTTCTTCCCCGGCGGCATCGAGCTGGGCGTGTTGCCGGCGGAATTCTGGATTCGCCATATCAGCTTTATCGAGTCGACGGTGCGGCGCTGCATCGAGTTGCATCCGACCGAGCGGGCGGATGTGCAGGCGCGGATCTGGGCGTTCTGCGCCGAGCGTCTTGGCAGCTACTACCTGCTGCGTCAGTTGCGCAGCCTGACCCCGGCGGGCGGCGACTGGCTGAGTCGCCACTGTGGCCAGCTCAATCTGCTGGTCAAGAGTGGTCAGCGCAGCTACGTACCGGGAGTCTGAGAACCTACTTACGATCTCCTGACTCGCGGCCATACCGCGTTAAAAACGGCCTCGGCAAGCCGCTTGCGGCTAACGCGCTTCAGCGCGACCCAAAGGGTGAGCGGAGCGAGTCATGCTCATTTACAGCTTGTAAACTCCGCTTCCTCGGCAGTTTTCGCCTTGTCTGGCTCTAATTCAGAAGATCGTAAGCAGGTTTTGACTGCTGGGCTTAGAACAGCGCCTCGACCTGCTGCAGGATGCCACGGTGCATCAGGCCGCTGCGGGCGTGCAGGCTGACCAGGCTCTGCAGCATCAGCAGCTTGCTGTTGAGCAGGTCGCGGCGGGCAGTGAACAGCGTCTGCTGGGCATTGAGGATATCCACCGTCGAACGCTCGCCAGCCTGGTAACCCTTCTCGGCAGACTTCAGCGCGCGTTCGTTGGAGTGCACGGCAGTTTGTAGCGCCTTGCTGCGGGCAAAGCCGCTGACCACGCCCAGGTAATTACGCTCGATATCCTCGGAAATCTGCCGGGCTTCATCGTCGAGCTGTGCCTGGGCGCTGGACAGGGCGAACTGCGATTTGCGCGAGGACGCGCTGACGCCGCCACCGGCATACAAAGGTACATCCAGTGACAGGCCGAGGTAGGAGGTTGACTGGCGGCGGTAGTCGTCGGCCAGGTCGTCGCGGTCGGTGTGGTTCAGCTCGCCGACCAGGGCCAGCTGCGGGTAGTGCCCGGCCTTCTGCGCCTTGAGTTCGGTCTCGGCCACCGTCACCGAATCGCGGCGGGCGCTCAGGCGTGGTGCGGCCAGATGGGCCTGTTGCTGCCAGAAGGGCAGGTCTTCCTCGTCGCGTAGCGGCGGGCCGCCGGGTAGTTCCTCGCGCATCGCGCGGATGCCTTCGACGGGTACGCCGGTGCGTCCGGCCAGGGCGTGCATGGCGGCCTGCAGACGCGCACGGGCCTCGATTTCCTGGGCCTTGACCAGGTCCAGGCGGGCCTGGGCTTCCTCGGTATCGGTGATGGTGCCGTCGCCCACCTCGAACAGGCGGCGGGTCTGCTTGACCAGGCCCTCGATGGCGATTTTCTGCTGGATACTCAGGCTCAGTTCGTTTTCCTGGCGAGCGACCTCGAAGTAGGCCTCCACCACCCGCGGGAACAGTTCCTGGAATGCATCGTCGTAGATCGCTTCGCCCAGCTGGCTGCGCGCCTTGCTCTGCGCGTAGTAGGCGGCCTTGGCGCGGTCGTAGAGCACCTGGCGGGCGCTCAGGCTGAGACCGCTGGTGGTGGTGCGCGGGTCCTCGTTGTTGCCGTCCAGGTCGCGGCCGCTGAGCTGACGGGTGCTGCCGTAGCGGCCACTGGCACCGATCTGCGGCAACAGCCGGGCCAGGGCGATGTCCTGCTCCTGCTGGCTGGCCTGGTAGTCGAAGGTCGCGGTCTGGAAGGTCGGGTCGTTGTACAGCGCACTATCGTAGGCATCCAGCAGCGACAGCGGTGCCGGCTCCGTGGCCAGGGCGGGCTGCACCATCAGAAGAGCCAGCAGGGCGATCCGCTTGCGCATCGTCATTCTTCCTTGAGCGCGCCGCGGATACGTTTTTCCAGCGGGCTGAGCAGATAGTTGAGGAAGGTGCGTTCGCCGGTCTGCACCATGACCTCGGACTGCATCCCGGGTTTGACCTCCAGGCCGTGGGCCAGCAAGCGCGCCACGGCCTCGGTGCCGACTTCGACCTCGACCGAGAAGTACGGCAGGTGGGTCTGTTCATCGAGCAACTGGTCGCCGGACACAGTCAGCACCTTGCCCTCGACCACTGGCAGGGTGGCGCTGTTCAGCGAGGAGAAGCGCAGGTTGACCGGCAGGCCGATCTTCAGCCGGTCTGCCACCACGGGCTCGAACTTGGCCTTGATGATCCAGGCCGAGCCGAACGGCACGATGTCCATCAGCCGCTGCGCCGCCGGGATCACCCCGCCCTCGGTGTGCACGGCGAGGCCGATCACCTGGCCGGCCACTGGTGCGCGGATGGCGGCGTTGCTGACTTCGAATTCGAGGGCCTTGATCCGTTCCGACAGGCTGGAGGCTTCGGCAGCGGTGGTGGCCAGCTGCGATTCGGCTTCGATGCGGAAAGTTTGCTGCAGCTGCAGGGTCTGCAGCTTGCTCTCGGTGATGGCCTGGCGGGTCTTGCCGATGTCGGCGACACCCGAGGCCAACTGGGCGCTGAGCTGGGCGGCATTGCGCTCGGCCTCGAACAGGCGGTTGCGCGGCACATAGCCCTCGGCGGCCAGTTCGCGCAGGCCGGCCAGCTCCTTGCGCTGGTAGTCCAGCTGGGTTTCCAGGTGGCTCTTGATCTGCGTGTAGGCGCCCAACTGCTCCTGCAGCGAGGCGGCCTGGTTCTGCATGATCTGCTGGCGGCTGCTCAGTTCGGCGCGGCGGGTCTCGAACAGGTTGGCCTGCAGTTCCATGTTGCGCTTGGCCCGTGGGTCGTCGCGGCGGGCCAGCAGATCGTCCGGCCAGAGGATGTTGTCCAGGCCGTGGCGCTCGGCGCTCAGCCGCGCTTCGCTGCTGCGCGAGCTGAACCATTGGCCGAGGGCGACTTCCAGTTGCGCCTGGGCCTGCACGGCGTTGAGCTGGATCAGCAGTTGCCCGGCTTTCACGTGGTCGCCTTCGCGCACCAGGATGTCGTCCACCGCACCGCCGGTCAGGGCCTGTACGGTCTTGCGTTCGCCGGCAACCACCACCGTGCCCTGGCCGGCCACGCCCTGGGCCAGGGGCGCCAGAGCCGCCCAGATAAGGAAGCCGCCGAGGCCGATGGCGATGATCCACATGCCGAGTCTGGCGGTCTTGGTGGCGTCGCGGATATCGGCCGGCAAGGGCGGATTGGGTGGAGGCACGGACATGGATCAGCTCGTCTGGGTACTGGGAGTGGCGCTGGGCTGGGTATTGGCTGGCAGCAAGGCCTTGAGCACCTGGTCGCGCGGGCCGAACAGTTTCTGCGTGCCGTCCTGCAGCACCAGCAGCTTGTCGACCGCGGCGAGCACGTTGGGCCGGTGCGTGACCAGCACCACGGTGCTGCCATGGTCGCGCAGGGCGCCGATGGCGGCGAGCAGGGCACTTTCGCCGGCGTCGTCGAGGTTGGAGTTGGGCTCGTCCAGCACGATCAGCGCCGGCTTGTTGTACAGCGCGCGGGCGAGGGCAATGCGCTGCTTCTGTCCGCCGGACAGGCCCATGCCGCCGGGGCCCAGCGGGGTGTCGTAGCCCTGCGGGAAGCGCAGCACCATCTGGTGGATGCCGGCCAGGGTCGCGGCCTCGATGACCTTGGCCGAGTCGGTTTCACCGAAGCGGGCGATATTTTCGGCCACGGTACCGTCGAACAGTTCGATGTCCTGGGGCAGGTAGCCGATGTACTGGCCGAGGTCTTCGCCGTCCCACTGACTGACGTCGGCGCCGTCGAGGCGCACCGAACCGTAGCTGGATGGCCACACGCCGACCATGGCGCGGGCCAGCGAGGATTTGCCGGAGGCGCTCGGGCCGATGATCGCCAGCACGTCGCCCTTGTTCAGCGCCAGGTCGATGCCGTTGACGGCCGGGCGCTTGCTGCCCGGTGGGTTGACCACCAGGCGCTCGATGCGCACCGCGCCAGTGGGGGCGGGCAGGGCCATGCGCTGGACCTTGCGCGGGAATTCATCGAGCAGTTGGCACAGGCGCTGGTAGCTGGCCTTGGCGCTGTCCAGCTGCTTCCACGAGCTGATCGCCTGCTCGGCCGGCTGCATGGCTTTGCTGATCAGGAAGCCGGCGGCCATCATCACCCCGCCGGAGATCTTGCCGTCGAGGATCAGCAGCATGGCCAGGCCCATGGCCAGCGATTGCCAGGCGGTGCGTACCAGGCGGGTCACGGCGGAAATCTGCGCGGCCTTGTCGCTGGCCGAACTCTGCGCGCCGATCAGACGCTGCTGCATGGCGGCCCAGCGCCGCTGCAGGTTGCCGAGCATGCCCATGGCCTGGATCACTTCGGCGTTCTGCAAGGTGCTGTTGACGTACTTGGCCGACATCACGGAAATCTGGTTGGCCTCGGCCAGGCCCTTGCGGGTGGCGTGCTCGTTCCACATGGCCAGGCCGAACAGGATCAGTGCGCCGAGCAGGGTGAACAGGCCCAGCCAGGGGTGCAGCAGGGCGGTGACGATAAGGAAGATCGGCATCCACGGCAGGTCGAGCAGGGAAATCAGCGAGGAGCCGGTGAGGAACTGGCGGATCGCGTTGAGATCGCTGAGCACCTGTGCCGGGTTGGCGTTGTGTTCCTTGAGGCTTTTCTGGAACGCCACGCCGAACAGGCGTTCGCCCAGATCGAGGTCGATACCCACGCTCATCTTGATCATCACCTGGCCGCGGATCCACTCCACCAGCGAGCTGAGCAGGAACAGGCCGAGGGCCAGCAGGGTGAGCAGCAGCAGGGTCATCTCGTTGCGGCTGGCCATCACCCGGTCGAACACCTGCATCATGTAGATGGCCGGCACTATGGTCAGCAGGTTGATCACGCCGCTGAACAGGGCAATCACCCAGAACAGGCTGCGGTAGCGCAGCAGGGCTGCGTCGATGTCGCGGGTGGGATCAAGGCGAAGGCGCATAGGGTCGGCAGTTTCTCTACGGATCGCGGCATGATGCCACTATTGCAGGGGCTTGGCATGGTCGCCGTGGGTCGCTGCTGGCATGCCGAACGGCGCCGGCAACGGTTGACGGCAGTTCTCTCTATTATCGGCCGTGTGCCGGCAATGTGTAGCGCCAGCCGGTCGGCTGGCAGAGTGATCTGCGTCGCACTGTCACGCGGTGCGAGCCCCTAGGACGGGCAACTGGTTAAGCTATACTGCCTCGCCACTCTGGCCAGCAAGGAAACGGAAATGTTGTCGAAGCGTCTGATAATGCTGCTGTTGGGCCTGGGCCTGTTGTGGGGTGGTGCGGCGCGTGCCGAATTGCCCGCCGATTACTCGGTCGTGCTGATGACCGAGAACTTCCCGCCATACAACATGGCGACCAACGACAAGAACTACGCCCGCGAGGAGAACCTCAAGGGTATCGCTGTCGACGTGGTGCGCGAGATGTTCAAGCGCGCCAACATTAAATACAACATGACCCTGCGCTTCCCCTGGGCGCGGATCTACAAGCTGGCGCTGGACAACCCCAACTACGGGGTATTCGTCACCGCACGCCTGGAAGAGCGCGAGAAGCTGTTCAAGTGGGTCGGTCCGATCGGCCCGGATGACTGGATCATGCTGGCCAAGGCCGACAGCAGCATCACCCTGAGCAGCCTGGCAGACGCCAAGCAGTACCGCGTCGGCGCCTACAAGGGCGATGCCATTGCCGAGCACCTGGCCACCCAGGGCCTGGAAGCGCAGACCGCCTTCCGCGATCAGGAAAACGCCCTGAAGCTGCAGAACGGCGAGATCGACCTGTGGGCCACCGGCGACCCTGCCGGCCGCTACCTGGCCAAGCAGGAAGGCGTGACCGGCCTGAAGACCGTGCTGCGCTTCGAGACCGCGCAACTGTTCCTCGCCCTCAACCCGGATACCCCGGACGAAGTGGTGACCCGCCTGCAGGATGCGCTGGACAAGATGCGCGCCGAAGGCTTCGTGGACAAGGCGCTGAACAGCTACGTGGAATGACCCGCGAGCGGTTTACAGCAGCAAACAAAAACCCGGGCTAGCCCGGGTTTTTTGTGCGCCTGAAAAAGCACTCAGTCGCCGCGGGTGACGCTCAGGCCCTTGAGCAGGCTGAGGGCCTGGCTGAGCTGGAAGTCGTCGTCCTGCGGGCGCGGTTCGGCCTTGGCTTTCTGGCTCTTGCTCGGACGATCCGCGCCGCCGTTGCCGTTGCCCAGGTGGCCGGCCAGGTCGGCTTCCTTGAGCAGTACGTCGCCGTCCTGCTCGCGGGTCAGCTTGGCGCGGGTCACTTCGATGTCCGGCACTATGCCCTGGGCCTGGATCGAGCGGCCGTTGGGGGTGAAGTACAGGGCGGTGGTGAGCTTCAGGGCGCGGTCGTTGTTTAGTGGCAGCACGGTCTGCACCGAGCCCTTGCCGAAGCTGTCAGTGCCCATCAGCACGCCACGCTTGTGATCCTGCAGGGCGCCGGCGACGATTTCCGAGGCCGAGGCGCTGCCGCCGTTGATCAGCACCACCAGCGGCACGCCTTCGCTGGCGTCGGCCGGGTCGGCATTGAAGCGCAGCTCGGAGTTGGCGATGCGTCCTTCGGTGTAGACGATCAGGCCTTTCTTGAGGAAGTGGTCGGCCACTTCCACGGCGGACTGCAGCACGCCGCCGGGGTTGTTGCGCAGGTCGAGGACCAGGCCGCGCAGCTTCTTGCCGTTGTCCTTGCGCAGCTTGGCCAGGGCCTTGCCGACTTCCTCGCCGGTGTTGACCTGGAACTGGGTGATGCGCACCAGACCGTAGCCGTCTTCGAGCAGCTGGGCTTTGACGCTCTTGACCTTGATCACCGCGCGGGTCAGTTCCACGTCGAACGGCTTGCCGCCTTCGCGGATCAGGGTCAGCTGCAGTTTGCTACCGGTTTTGCCGCGCATCTTGTCCACGGCTTCCATCAGCGACAGGCCCTTGGTCGGCTGGCCGTCGAGCTTGATGATCAGGTCGCCAGGCTGGATGCCGGCGCGCGAGGCGGGGGTGTCGTCGATCGGCGAGACCACCTTGAGGAAACCGTCTTCCATGCCGACTTCGATGCCCAGGCCGCCGAACTCGCCGCTGGTGCTTTCCTGCAGCTCGGCGAAGGCCTCGGGCTCGAGGTAGGCGGAGTGCGGGTCGAGGTTGCTGAGCATGCCCTTGATGGCGTTCTCCAGCAGGGTCTTGTCGTCCACCGGCTCGACGTAGGCCGCCTTGATGCGGTCCATCACCTCGGCGAAGGTGCGCAGCTCGTCCAGCGGCAGCGGCGCCTTGCCGGTCTCGACCGGGGGCGGCGTGGCGGTCGGCTTGGCCGCCTGCTCAGCGGCGAGCACGGCGCTGCTGCCGGTCAGCAGGCCGAGGGCCAGAGCGAGGGGGGTGAGGCGACGAAGATGCGGCATGTACAGGCTCCCGGAATTGAGAAGATCGCGCTTATCCCTGCGCGCGGCACCACTGGGCGGGGTCGCTCGCGCGGCCCTGCTGGCGGATGGCGAAATACAGCGCCGGGGTGTCTTGCCCGCCGCTGGTGCCGACTGTGGCGATGGCGTCGCCGGCCTTGACGATGTCGCCGGCATCTTTCAGCAGGCTCTGGTTGTGACCGTAGAGGCTCAGGTAGCCATTGCCGTGGTCGAGGATGACCAGAAGCCCGGCACCGCGCAACCAGTCGGCGAACACCACGCGCCCACCGTGTACGGCATGCACCTGACTGCCGGCGCTGGCGCCGATCAGCACGCCATCCCACTTGGCGCGCTCGTCACCGCCGCGCGGTGAACCGTAGCGTGCCACCAGGCGGCCGTCGACTGGCCAGGGCAGCTTGCCCTTGGCTTTGGCGAAGGGGCCGCCGTAAGTGGCGCCGGAGCTGGATACGGCAGGGCCGAGCGGCAGCGGCTTGCTGTCGGGGTTGCGTGCTTCCTGCTCTTGCAGGGCGGCCAGACGCTGCGCCTCGGCGGCTTCACGCGCCTGGCGGGCGAGGGTTTCCTCAATGGTCTTGAGCACCTGGGTCAGCTCGGCCTGTTCCTGTTGGCGTGCTTTGAGCTTCTGGTCGCGCGCGGCGAATTCCTTGTTCAGCTTAGCCAGGGCCTGCTGGCGCTCCTTGCGTACGCCGGCGAGTTGCTCGCGGCGGCCGTCGAGGGCGCTCTTCTGCTCCAGCAACTGGTTCTGCTGGTTGGCGATGTCGGCCTCGATATTGGCCAGCTGGCGGATGGTCTCGTTGAACGCGGCGAGTTGTTCGAGACGGGCCTTACCCAGATAGTCGTAGTAGGTGAGGGTGCGCGAGAACTTTTCCGGCTGCTGCTGGTTGAGCAGCAGGCGCAATGGCTCCTGCTGGCCGCCCTGGTAGGCCGCGCGGGCCTGGATGCCGATCAGTCGTTGCTGTTCAAGGCGCGATTGCTGGAGTTTTTTTTTCTCCTGGTCGAGCCGCTGCAGCTCCTGCTCGCTCTTGTTCATCTCCTGCTGCAGGCCCTTGACCTGCTTTTCCAAGGTGCCCATCTCGGTCTCGGTGCGCTTGAGATCCTTCTGCACGCCGGTTTTTTCTTTCTGCAGCTGTTCGAGCAGCTTCTTCAGCTCGGCGACGTCGGCGCGCGCGGCTTCCAGCTGTTTCTGGGCGTCGGCCTTCTCGTCGGCGTGGGCCGGGGCGAGCAGGGCGGTCAGCAGGATCAGGGCGAGGGCGCGAAACATGAGGGGTGCAGCACCTGTACGGAGGGTCGGCCTAGTATGCCCGTGGCGCCGCGCAAAAAAAACGCCCGCCGACGGGAGCCGGCAGGCGTTTCGTGGCGCAGCGCGCCTTTATTGCAGTGTGATGATGCTGGTGCCGGTCATTTCCGCCGGAATCGGCATGCCCATCAGGGTCAGCAGGGTCGGTGCCACGTCGGCCAGCACGCCACCTGCGCGCAGATTGACCGGGCGTTTTCCGACATAAATGAAGGGCACCGGCTCGCAGGTGTGCGCGGTGTGCGCCTGGCCGGTGCACTCGTCTTCCATCTGCTCGACGTTACCGTGGTCGGCGGTGATCAGCGCTTCGCCGCCGACCTTGTCCAGCGCCGCAACGATGCGCCCGACGCAGGCGTCCAGGCATTCCACGGCAGCCACGGCGGCAGAGAACACGCCGGTATGGCCGACCATGTCGCCGTTGGCGTAGTTGACGATGATCACGTCATAACGCTGGTTCTCGATGGCGTCGACGATCCGGTCTGTGACTTCCGGCGCGCTCATCTGCGGCTGCAGGTCGTAAGTGGCAACGTTCGGCGAGGGGATCAGGATGCGCTCTTCGCCAGCGAAGGGCTCTTCGCGGCCGCCGGAGAAGAAGAAGGTGACGTGGGCGTACTTCTCGGTCTCGGCGATGCGCAGCTGGGTCTTGCCGTTGTTGGCCAGGTATTCGCCGAGCACGTTGGTCAGCGGCTCCGGCTTGTAGGCGCTGGGCGCCGGGATGCTTGCCGCGTACTGGGTGAGCATGACGAAGCCGGCCAGTTGCGGCACGCGCTTGCGCTCGAACTCCTTGAACTCGGCTTCGACGAACACACGGGTCAGCTCGCGGGCACGGTCGGCGCGGAAGTTCATGAACACCACGGCGTCACCATCTTCCACTTTTACCGGCGCGCCGATGGTGGTGGCCTTGACGAATTCGTCGCTCTCGCCGCGCTCATAAGCAGCAGCCAGGCCTTCCACGGCGCTGGCGGCATTGAACTGGCCATTGCCTTCGACGATCAGCTCGTAGGCCTGCTGCACACGGTCCCAGCGATTGTCGCGGTCCATGGCGAAGTAGCGGCCGGTGATGCTGGCGATGCGGCCTTTGCCGAGCTTGGCGAAGGTGGCGTCGAGCAGTTCGATGGATGGCTGCGCGCTTTTCGGCGGGGTGTCGCGACCGTCGAGGAAGGCATGTAGGTAGATCTTTTCGGCGCCGCGCTGGGCGGCCAGTTCGGCCATGGCGACCAGGTGATCCTGGTGGCTGTGCACGCCGCCGTCGGAGAGCAGGCCGAGGATGTGCACGGCCTTGCCGGCGCCGACTGCCTTGTCCACTGCGCGGTTGATCTCGACGTTGTCGAAGAACTCGCCGTCGCGGATCGCCTTGGTCACCCGGGTGAAGTCCTGGTACACCACGCGGCCGGCGCCGAGGTTCATGTGGCCGACCTCGGAGTTGCCCATCTGCCCGTCCGGCAGGCCGACGTCCATGCCGCTGCCGGAGATCAGGCCGTGCGGCTGGGTGGCGCGCAGGTGATCGTAGACCGGGGTGTTGGCGGCATAGATGGCGTTGTACTCAGGGCTGTCGCTGTGGCCGAAGCCGTCGAGGATGATCAGGACCAGGGGTTTGGGCGTGGCGCTCATGGAAGCTGGCTCGCTGTGCATGGAGGTCGAAAAAGGCCGCACATAATAAGGTCAACGGCCTGCGGCGTCACCGCCGGGCGGGGCTTGGCCGACCTGTGGGGCTGTGTATACTGGCCGGCATTTTACCGCCCTGGAACCCCGCGATGTTGGCCCACCTGATTGAATTTGCCACTAACCACTATGTATTGACCGGAATCTTCGTCGTTCTGCTGGTGCTGCTGCTGGTCACCGAGCTGCAAAAGGGCGGCAAGAGCCTGTCCACCCGTGAACTGGTTGCTCTGGTCAACCGCGACGAAGCCGTGGTGCTCGACGTGCGCAACAGCAAGGACTTCGCCACCGGCCATATCGTCGACGCGCTGAACATCCCTTACGAAAAACTGGCCGGGCGCATCGCCGAGCTGGAGAAGCATAAGGCCAAGACCATCATCGTGGTCGATGCCATGGGCCAGCACGCCGGCAGCGTTGCCAGCACCCTGCTCAAGGCCGGTTTCACCGCGGCCAAACTGGGCGGCGGCATCGCTACCTGGCGCGGCGACAACCTGCCTGTGGTCAAGTGACATGCCCGAGGTCGTCGTCTATTCCAGCGCCTGGTGCCCTTACTGCATCCGTGCCAAGCAGCTGCTCAGCGGCAAAGGCGTAGCCTTTACCGAGATCAGTGTGGATGGCCAGCCGGCCGCGCGCGCCGAGATGGCCCGCAAGGCCGGGCGCACCTCGGTGCCGCAGATCTGGATTGGCGGCACCCATGTCGGTGGCTGCGATGACCTGTATGCCCTGGAGCGCGCCGGCAAGCTCGATGCCTTGCTGAACGCCTGAACTCCTTCAGAGTCCTGAACCCTTTCAGAAACCCGCAATAAGAAGAACCGCCATGACCGAACAAGCAAACAACGGCGCCGAAGGCCCACAGTTCTCCCTGCAGCGCATCTACGTCAAGGACCTGTCCTTCGAAGCGCCGAAAAGCCCGGAAATCTTCCGCCAGGAGTGGACCCCGACCGTCGCTCTGGATCTGAACACCCGCCAGCGTCAGCTGGACGGTGACTTCAGCGAAGTGGTGCTGACTCTCTCGGTCACCGTGAAGAATGGCGAAGAGATCGCCTTCATCGCCGAAGTGCAGCAGGCCGGTATCTTCCTGATCAAGGGCCTGGACGCCGCGTCCATGAGCCACACCCTCGGCGCGTTCTGCCCGAACATCCTGTTCCCGTACGCCCGTGAGGCGCTGGACAGCCTGGTGACCCGTGGTTCCTTCCCGGCGCTGATGCTGGCCCCGGTGAACTTCGACGCCCTGTACGCCCAGGAGCTGCAGCGCATGCAGACTGCTGGCGAGGCCACCGCTCAGGCCTGAAGCCTGCTGCGATGAAAAAAGCGCCCCGCGGGGCGCTTTTTTATTGGCTATGTACCCATCATGTGTTTTTGCCAGGAATGAATCGGCTGCAGCTTGGGCAGTTCCCGTAGGTTGGCGTTGAGCGCAGCGAAGCCCAGCGGGTTCGGTGCAGGCCTCGTTGGGCTTCGTCGCGTTGCTCCTCAACCCAACCTACAGCTTTGGCCGGTACAACCCATGCCGGGGATATAGTCTTTTTATTGCCTGCAAGTGGGCCGCACTCGTTCAATCCATGGCAAAGCCGTTCTGCCGCCAGGCCTCATAGACCACCACCGCTACCGCGTTGGACAGGTTGAGGCTGCGACACTCGGGGCGCATGGGCATGCGCAGGCGCTGCGGGTCGGGAATCTGCTCGAGAACCTCGGCGGGCAGGCCGCGGCTTTCCGGGCCGAACAGCAGCAGATCGCCACGGCGGAACTCCATTTGCGCGTAGCTGTGGCTGGCTTTTGTAGTAAATGCCAATATCCTGTCGCAGGCGGTATCCGTGATACAGTCAGCCAATGAATGGTGGCGTTTTAGTGTTGCGTATTCGTGGTAATCCAGCCCGGCACGGCGCAAGCGCTTGTCGTCCAGCTCGAAGCCGATAGGCTCGATCAGATGCAGCTGGCAACCGGTGTTGGCACACAGGCGAATGATGTTGCCGGTGTTCGGGGGAATCTCGGGCTGGAACAGAACGACATGGAACATTGATCAGGCTCGGGGCGGGGCTGGAAGCAGCATTCTACAGTGTGCTGTCGGTTGCGTCGGTATACGAGCCTGAGCACCAGGGGGAGAGTGCAGTTGGTGTGGTTCGCTAAAAAAACAACTAGAGCGGACGGATTACTGGGCATCGAAACGGGCCCGGAAGGTATTGCCTTGGCGCGCGTACTGCGTGTGCCCGGGGAAGCGCCACGTCTGCTCAACTGCCTGTTCCGCAAGGCCGCTCCGGCCGAGCAGCCTGCCCTGCTCAAGCGCCTGATCGGCGAGCTGGGCCTGACCGGCATGCCGGTCAATCTGCTGCTGCACCCCGCTACCTACCAGATGCTCCTGCTCGACAGCCCCGAGGTGCCCGCCGAAGAGCTGCGCGCGGCCATGCGCTGGCGGATCAAGGACCTGATCGGCGAGCCGCTCGAGCAGGTGGTGGTCGATGCCTTCAGCCTGCCCGAGGATGCCTACCGTGGTCGTTCGCGCATGGTCTATTGCGCCGTGCTGGGCAAGGCGCGCATGCAATCCTGGCTGGACATGCTCGGACAGGCCGGGCTGCAGGCGCAGAGTATCGATGTCACCGAAATGGCCTTCCGCAACCTCGGCCTGCTGGCCGGTGCCGAGGGTATGAATATCGCGCTGTTGCGTCTGCGCTCCAGCGAAGGGCTGATCTGCGTGCAGAACGGCGCCGACCTGTACATGGCACGGCGCATCGAGCAGGGCCTGGACCAGGCCAGCGACGATTTCGCCACCGTCACCCTGGAGATCCAGCGCTCGCTCGACTACTTCGAGAGCCAGCTGGGCAAGGGCTATATCAATCGCCTGCTGTTGCTGCCGGCCAAGCGCAATGGCGCGGCGACCCTGCAGGCGTTGTCGGCGGGGCTGGCGGTCAAGTTGCAGGCCCTCGACCTGCGCGAGCTGTTCCCCGGCCAGGCGGCTGCCGAGCTGGACGAGCAGGAGCAGGCCTACTGCATGGCAGCGGTCGGCGCGGCCCTGCGCCAGGAGGTTCGCTGATGCAGAACCTTAACCTCTATCAAGTCGAGCGCCAGCAGCGCAGCGGCCCGCAGCGCCTGCAGATGCTGGCGCTGCTTGGTGCCCTGTTGCTGGGCTGTGCGCTGCATGCCGGCTGGCAGTTCTGGCAGCTGCGCGATGCCGGCCAGCGCCTGGTCACTGCCGAAGCCTCTGCGCAGGAACAGGACGCCCGTTTGGCGGCGGCCAAGGCCAGTTTCGTCGAGCCACAGCTGGATGGCAGCCTGCCCGGCGAGCTGACCGCGCGCGAGGCGGACAACCGCGAGCTGCAGCGCCTGATCGGCTATCTGCAGGTGTTGGCCGGGCAGCAGCGAGCCGGTTTCGTTGCGCCACTGACCGCCCTGGCCGAGCAGCACCCGCCGCATGACCTGTGGCTGAGCCATATCCAGCTGAGCGATGGCGGCAGCCAGATGCGCCTGCAGGGTAGCAGCCGCGAGCAGGAGCTGCTGCCGCAATACCTGCAGCGCCTGGGGCAGAGCCCGGTATTCAAGGGCCGCGAGTTCGCCCGCTTCGATATCACCCGGGGCGAGGATCAGCTGCTGCGCTTCGACCTGTCGTCGCGTAGCGCCGCCCAGGAGAAAGACCATGAATAACCTGCTGCAGCGCTGGCAGAAAATGGCCAGTCGCGAGCAATGGCTAGCGCTGCTGGTCGGCCTGTCCCTGCTCGGGGTGCTCTATCTGCTGCTGGTTGGCGATCCGCAGGGCGTGAGCCTGAGCAAGCGCGAGGCCGCCGTCAGCGCAGCCAAGACGCGCCAGGTGGAAGCGGCGAACGCTATTGCCGAGTTGCAGGGCAAGCTGGATGCCGATCCCAACAGAGCCTATCGCAGCGCCCTGCTGGCCGCGTCCGCCAGTCGCGAGGAACTGATCAAGCAGATCGACCAGGAAACCGACGAGCTGGTGACCCCGGAGAAAATGCGCGAGGTGCTCGACGACCTGTTGCACAAACAGGCCGGTCTGCGCCTGGTTGGCCTGGAGAGCTTCAGTGAGCCGGTCCAGCTGCCGGCCGTCCCTGCTGCCACGGCGTCTGGCGAGAAGGTCGCTGCGGCTCCCGTGGTGCTGTATCGCCACGGCCTGGTGCTCAAACTGGAGGGCGGCTACTTCGACCTGCTGGGCTACCTGCAGGCGATCCAGAACAGCCCGTGGAAACTCAACTGGGACAGCCTCGACTACCAGGTCGGCGAAGCCGGGCCGGGCAAGGCGCAGATCAGTCTGAAACTGTATACCTTGAGCAGCAAGGCGGGGTGGGTGGGTGTCTAGAGTGCTTGTTCTTGCCCTGGCGCTGGGCTGTGGCCTGGCCCACGCGGCGGCCATCGATCCGACCTTGCCGCCTGCCGAACTGCGCCCGACGGCCAGTGCCGACGCCCCGGCTGTCATGAGCCTGCAGGCGATCCTGCACGGGCCGGGCGCCAGCCGTGCGGTAATCGACGGGCACACCCTGCGGGTCAATGACCAGCATGGCGATGCCCGCGTGGTGGCCATCTACCCGCATGCCGTATTGATCGAACGCCAGGGGCAGCGTGCCCTGCTGCGCCTGGCCGACCCCGTAATGAAACCGAGTCGATGATGCCCATGACCAAACGCCTATCCAGCTTCGGCCTGCTCAGCCTGGCCTGCCTGCTGAGCGCCTGCCAGACCTTCATCGATGGTGACAAGCAGCTCTACGAGCAGAGCGACAAGCTGCTCGACGAGAGCCTGCAGCAGGCCCAGGCCAAAGTGACGCCACCGCCCGCGGTGCAGGCGGCGCTGTTGCCGCCGCTGACCAGCAGCGCCAGCTTCAGCAGCGGTCCGCGCTTCGACGTGGCAGCCAAGGACATGCCGGCCCGCGATTTCTTCCTCAGCCTGATGGATGGTGCCGGGCAGAACCTGGTGGTGCATCCGGAAGTCACCGGCAACATCACCTTCAGCCTGCGCCGGGTGACCCTGGAAGAAGTGCTGGCCGCCGTGCGCGACAGCTATGGCTACGACTACCGGCGCACCAGCTACGGCTACCAGATCCTGCCGAACAAGGTCATCACCCGCAGCTACGACCTCAACTACCTGAACCTGCAGCGCTTCGGCGAGTCCGACACGCGCGTCAGCTCCGGTCAGGTTGAGAGCACCAGCAGCAATAGCGACAGCAGTAGCAGCAACGGCTCCAGCAACGGCAGCAGCGACAGTACGGTGACCACGCTCAACGCGAGCAAGGTGGTCACCACCAGCAATGTCGACTTCTGGAAGGAAGTGCAAGTCGTGGTGGGTGCCATAGTTGGCGGCGAACAGGGCAACAGCGTGGTGGTCAACCCGCAGGCCAGCCTGCTGGTGGTGCGTGCCAACAGCGCCGACCAGGAAAACGTTGCGCGCTTCCTCGAGCAGGCGCAGCGCAATCTGCAGCGCCAGGTGATCCTGGAAACCAAGATCCTCGAGGTGCAGCTCAATGACGGCTTCCAGGCTGGGGTCAGCTGGTCGCAGATCGGCAGCCATATCGGCGGCGTGCTGGATGGCGACAGCCTGACCGGGCCGACCGATGTCGGCGGGGTATTCAGCGGCGCATTCGACTTCGGCGACTTCAGCGGGCTGATCCAGCTGCTGCAGACCCAGGGCGAGGTGCGTGTGCTGTCCAGCCCGCGCATTTCCACGCTGAACAACCAGAAGGCGGTGATCAAGGTCGGCACCGACGAGTTCTTCGTCACCGAAGTGTCGTCGAGCAGCACCACGACCACTGCGGCCGGGGTGACCGAGCCGACCCAGGACCTGACCCTGACCCCGTTCTTCTCCGGTATCTCGCTGGACGTGACCCCGCAGATCGACCAGAACGACGTGGTCACCCTGCATGTGCGGCCGACCGTCAGCCGCGTCGAGGACCAGAACAAGACCATCGTGCTGGGTGAGGACAACGTCTTCAACCTGCCCCTGGCGCTGTCCACCTCGCGCCAGTCCGACTCCATCGTGCGCGCCCGCAGTGGCCAGGTGGTGGTGATCGGCGGCCTGCTGCAGGACAACAACGAGAACACCGACGCCGAAGTGCCGTGGGCCAGCAGCCTGCCCTTCGTCGGCCCGCTGTTCAAGCAGCAACGCAAAGCCCTGAACAAGAGCGAGCTGGTGATCCTCCTGCGTCCGCAGGTGGTCAGCGATGATGTCTGGCTGGATGAACTGCGCAAGAGCGCGGATCGTTTCAAGGAACTGAGATAAGGCGATGTACGAAGCCTTCTTCGGCCTGCGCGAGAAACCCTTCGCGCTGAGCCCCAACACCGGTTTCCTGGTGCAGCTGGCGCCTTATCAGGCGTGCCTGAATCTGCTGCGCGTGGCGCTGGGAGAAGGCGAGGGCTTCATCAAGATCACCGGCGAAGTCGGCACCGGCAAGACCCTGTTGTGCCGTGCCCTGCTCAATGAACTGGATGGCGAGCGCTACCAGGTGGCTTACCTGCCCAACCCTGGCATGAGCCCGGTCGGCTTGCGCCAGGCCCTGGCCCGTGAGCTGCACATCGAGGGCACCGAGGAGCAGGATACCCAGGGCGTGCTGGAAGCCCTGCACCGGCGCCTGATTGAACTGGCGGCGGCCGGCAAGAGCACGGTGCTGCTGATCGACGAAGCCCAGGCACTGCCGACGGCCACCCTGGAAGCCCTGCGCCTGCTGACCAACCTGGAAACCGAGCAGGCCAAGCTGCTGCAAGTAGTGTTGTTCGGCCAGCCGGAGCTGGACAGCACCCTGGCGCGTACCGAGTTTCGCCAATTGCGCCAGCGCATCACCTTCTCCTACTGCCTGCGCCCGCTGGATGTGAAGGACACCACCCGCTACCTCAGTGAGCGCCTGGCCGTGGCCGGCTACCGTGGCGAGCCGCTGTTCAGCGCTGCCGCCGTGCGTTGCCTGGTGCGTGGCAGCAGCGGCATCCCGCGGCTGATCAATATCCTCGCGCACAAGGCGCTGATGGCTGCCTATGGCGAGGGCCATCGGCAGGTCGGCGCCAGCCAGGTACGCCGCGCCCAGCGCGATACCGAGGGTGCCCAGCCATTCCTGCAGCGCAACCCTGTCTGGCTGGGCTGGAGCCTGGCGGCGGTCAGCCTGTCGTTGTTGCTGGTGGTTGGTGCCTGGCCCTGGCTGGCGCACTGGCGGGAGCTGCTACCATGAGCCTGGTCAACGACATGCTGCGCGACCTCGAGGAGCGCCGCGCCGCGCCGGCCGAGCGCCTGGCGCTGGAAGGCCTGCAGCCGGTGGACGAGGCTGGCGCGGCCCGCCGCGAACGCAGCGAGCGCCTGCGACGTGGCGTGGTCTGGCTTGGCGCGGTGATTCTGCTCGGCGTGCTGGTCGGGTTGATGATCGGGCGGGTGGTCCACGACCAGATTCCCTGGGGCGGCGTCATGCCCAAACGCGAGGAAGTCCCCGCAGTGCCAGCGGTTGTCGCGCCGCGCCTGCTGGAAGTGCTGCCGCAGAACAATGGTCGCAGCCTGGTGCTGCAACTGCTGCTGGAGCGCTCGGTGCCCTACCAGCGTATCGAGGAGAGCGGCGCGGTGAGCCTGCGCCTGCCGGGCGTGCAACTGGCGGGTCAGGCGCAGTCCGGGCGCGTGCAGCGCGGCGGTGGCAGCCTGTCCTGGCGGGTCGAGGCCCAGGGCGCCGATGTGCAGGTGTTGCTGGTGGGCCTGGGTGACGGGCTGGAGGTGCGCGATCGCCTGGAGCCTGCCGGTGATCGCTGGCTGCTGTGGGTCGAAGTGCCCCTGGAGCCCGCCGCGCCGGTGGCCGAAATGCCACTGGAGCTGGAGCAGCTACCGGCCGCCGTCCCGGCGAACGCAGCGCAAGCCGAGGCAGCGCTGCCGACCTGGGCCACTGCCCCGGTGCCACCCGCTCGCGCGGCGCAGCCCGAGCCGGTTACCGCACCTGAGCCGCCGCCGGTCAGCGGCCCGCCGCAAGTGCATATCTCCGCCTACAAGCCGGATGGCCTGACCCAGGCTCGCCAGGCCCTGCAGGATGGCGACTACCCGCGTGCCATTGGCGAGCTGGAAGCGTTGCAGAAAACCCGTGGCAACGACCCCGAAGTGCTGCGCTGGCTGGCCCGTGCCTACCTGGCCGGCGGCCAGCAGCAGCGCCTGCTCGGCTGGCTGCCGGCGCGGCTGGCGCAAATGCCGCAGGACAGCGAGCTGCGTCTGCTGCTGGCGCGCGCCCAGTTGCAGGCCGGCGACACCAAGGGCGCAGTGGCCACCCTCGAACAGCATGCCCCCGCCTTGGTGCAGGAGCCGACTTATCACGCGTTGCTCGCGGCCAGCTACCAGCAGACCGGGCAATGGCGCGAAAGCGCCGCCCTGTACCGGCAGATGGTCGCCCTGCGGCCGAGCCAGTCGACCTGGCAACTGGGCCTGGCGATTGCCCTGGAACAACTCGATCAGCCGGCCGAGGCCGGCCGTCATTATCGCCTGGCCCTGCAAGGGCTGGGGCTGGACGACAGCGCACGGCGCTTCGCCAGCGAACGCGCCGCGGCGCTGGGAGGTCGTGGATGAATCCGGATGACGTACGCCAGCGCAAGGTGCGCCTCGGCGACCTGCTGATCCAGGCCGGGCTGATTAGCGACGCGCAACTGCAACTGGCCCTGCAGGACCAGAAACGCACCGGCTCCAAGCTCGGCCGCACGGTGGTCGACCTCGGTTTCGTCGGCGAGGTGAAGCTGCTCACCGCCCTGTCCGAGCAGCTGAAGATTCCTTTCCTCGAACTCAAGCACTTCAAGTTCGACCAGCAACTGGTGCAGCTGCTGCCCGAGGCCATGGCCCGGCGCTTCCGCGCCATGGTCCTGTCGCGCGAAGCCGGAGGCATCCGCGTCGGCATGTCCGACCCGCTCGACCTGTTCGCCCTCGACGAGATGGAGCGCATCCTCAAGACCCGCGTGCTGCCTTCGGTGGTGCGCGAGGCCGAGCTGCTGGCCACCCTCGATCTGGTTTACCGGCGTACCAGCGAGATCGCCTCGATCGCCGGCGAACTGGAAGGCGAGCTGCAGGACAGCGACTTCGACCTGTCCAAGCTGGGCGCCGACAACAACACCGACGCACCGGTGGTGCGCCTGCTGCAGACGCTGTTCGAGGACGCAGTGCAGATGAAGGCCTCGGACATCCATATCGAGCCGGACGAAGGCGTGGTGCGCATCCGCCAGCGTATCGACGGCGTGCTCAACGAACAGGTGATGAAGGAACAGCGCATCGCCTCGGCGCTGGTCATGCGCCTGAAGATCATGTCCGGCCTGGATATCTCCGAGAAGCGCCTGCCGCAGGACGGCCGCTTCAATATCCGGGTCAAGGGCCGCAACATCGATGTGCGGGTATCGACCATGCCGGTGCAGTTCGGCGAGTCGGTGGTCATGCGTCTGCTCGACCAGACGGGCGGGGTGTCCAGCCTGGACGCCAGCGGCATGCCGCCGGACATGCTGGTGCGCTTTCGCCGCCTGCTGCAGCGCCCGTTCGGCCTGGTGCTGGTTACCGGCCCCACCGGCTCGGGCAAGACCACCACCCTGTACGCCGGCCTCACCGAGCTGAACAGCCCGGAGAAGAAGATCATCACCGTGGAAGACCCGGTGGAATACCGCCTGCCACGGGTCAACCAGGTGCAGGTCAACGCCAAGATCGACCTGAGTTTCGCCCGCGTGCTGCGCGCCGCCCTGCGTCAGGACCCGGACATCGTGCTGATCGGCGAGATGCGCGACCAGGAAACCGCCGAGATCGGCCTGCGCGCGGCGCTGACCGGTCACCTGGTGCTCTCGACCCTGCACACCAACGACGCCCTGACCTCGGCCATGCGCCTGATCGACATGGGCGCCGAGCCGTTCCTGGTCGCCACCTCGCTCAATGCCGTACTGGCCCAGCGCCTGGTGCGCCGGGTGTGCGAGAACTGCATGGAAGACCACCAGCCCGAGCCGCAGCAGCAGGCCTGGCTGGAGAGCTTGCACGGCGTCACGCTGGCGGGACGCAGCTTCAAGCGTGGCACTGGTTGCCACCAGTGCCACAACAGCGGCTACTCGGGGCGCCTGGGCGTTTACGAGCTGCTGGAAATGGACGAGCCGATGATTGCCGCCCTGCGCCGTAGTGACCCGCAAGGTTTCGCCGAGGCCGCCAAGGCCAGCCCGAGTTACCGTCCGCTGGCCGCCTGCGCACTGGATTACGCCCTGAGCGGGGTGACCAGCGTGGAGGAGGTGTTGAAGGTCTGCGCCACTCTCACCGATGAGGCACTGGCCTGATGTCGCAGTTCCGCTACACCGGCCGCGATGCGCAAGGCGGCAGGGTCGCTGGTACGTTGCAGGGAACCAGCAGCGACAGTGTGGCCAGCGAGCTGCGGAGCCAGCGCATTACCCCGCTGACCATCGAGGAGCATGCCGAGCGGGCGGGTGACGATGTGCTCGCCGCCCTGCGCGAGCGCCTGAAGAGCAAGCGGGTCGACCTCGAAGAACTGATTATCTTCTGCCGGCAGATGTACAGCCTGAGCAAGGCCGGCGTACCGATCATCCGCGCCATCGGTGGTCTGGCCGAGTCGCACCGCAACGAGTATTTCCGCGAGGTGTTGCAGGCAGTGCGTGGCGACCTGGAAGGTGGCATGAGCATGGCAGTGGCCCTGCATGCCCACCCCAGGGTATTCGGCACCCTGTTTATCAGCATGATCAGCGTCGGCGAGAACACCGGCCAACTCGACCAGGCCTTCCGCCAGCTCTCCGGCTACCTGGAAATGGAGCGCGAGACGCGCAAGCGGATCAAGCAGGCCACCCGTTATCCGCTGTTCGTGCTGTCGGCCATGGCGGTGGCGCTGGTGGTGATCAACCTGTTCGTGATCCCGGCTTTTGCCAAGGTGTTCGAGCAGTTCCATGCGCAGTTGCCGCTGCCGACACGCATCCTTATCGGCACCTCGCAGTTCTTCCAGGATTACTGGTGGCTGATGGGGCTGCTGGCGGCCGGCGCTGTGTATGCCTTCATCCGCTGGAAGCAGACCGATGCCGGCGCACTGAAATGGGACGAGATCAAGCTGCGCCTGCCCATAGTCGGCGGCGTGTTCGAGCGCATCGCCCTGGCCCGCTTCACCCGCACCTTCGCCATGATGTACCGCGCCGGCGTGCCGCTGCTGCAGACCCTGTCGATCAACAGTGCCAGCGTCGGCAACCTGTTTATCGGCCGGGCCATCCTCGGCATGCGCGAGGGCGTGGAGCGCGGCGAAGCACTGACCAGCACGGCATCCTCCAGCGGTCTGTTCACCCCGCTGGTGCTACAGATGATGGCGGTGGGCGAGGAGACCGGTGCGCTGGACGACCTGTTCATCGAGGTCGCCGATTTTTATGAACAAGAGGTCGATTACGACCTCAAACAGTTGGCGGACGCCATCGAGCCGATCCTGATCGTAGGTATGGGGTTGATGGTGCTGGTGCTTGCCTTGGGTGTGTTCCTGCCGATGTGGGAACTGGCCTCGGTGGCCAAGGGCGGGGCGTGACTCCGGACTACGAGGTGGGCCGCACCGTGCGCCGCATACGCTGGCTTGGCCGTGGCTGTACCGTGGTGATTGCTCTGGGCATAGTGCTGGTACTGGGCTGGAAGATTGCCCAGGTCAGCGAGCAGCGGGCGCTGGACGCTACTCGTGAGAGTCTGTCCGCCAGCCTGAACAGCCTTGCGACGGAGCAGATGGCCAAGAACCGGGTGCTGGACGAGACCTGGCGCAAGAGCAATCCGTTTGTGCTGTTGCGTTGGCAGCAGGACAACTACTGTGGCGAACTGGCCGCAGGCGCTGAACCGCAAGCGGGCTGCTGGTACTGGCTGCCGGCCCAGGCCTGGGTGTTGTACCGACCAAGGTTTGCTGATGAATGGACGCAGGGGCGGGGTGAAATGCACGTCTATCGGTTGTTGGCAGTTCCCGGCGCAATGCCGACCGGGGCACAATTGATCGGTGCGGGTTTTGCTCTTGAGCTGCAAGCGGTATCCCTGGCGGAGCAGTCCGCCGCAGGGTTGTTAAGTCACTGAGGGAATGCAATGAAAAACAGCAAAGGTTTTACCCTGATCGAGCTGGTGGTGGTGATCGTCATTCTCGGCATTCTGGCTGCGGTGGCCCTGCCGCGCATGATCGACGTCACCAAAGATGCCCACCGCTCCGCCGTGAAGGGCGCCGGCGGTGCCCTGGCTTCTGCCGTGCTGCTGGTGCGTGCACAGTGGGAGGTCAACCGCAGCAAGGGTGAGACCACGCCCAACACCGATGTCACCGGTTTTGGTGATGGCACTGTCGACGTGAATAATAGTGGCTGGCCGCTCGGTACCGGCGGAGCACTGGATTGCGTAGGGCTGTGGGGCGCCGTACTGCAGGGCTCCGCACCGACCGTCGCGGCTGCAGCCGCTGCGAATATCGATTACGTCGCGACCAGCAGCGGCAACGTCTGCACCTATACCTATCAGCTTGATCCTTCAGCTGCCGGCGTGGCGGACGACACCATCGTCTACGACTCCGATACCGGCACTGTCACCACCACTTTTACCGAATGATCTGATCCATAAGGAAGAGCAAGCATGAAAAAACAGCAAAGCGGTTTTACCCTGATCGAGCTGATCATGGTCATTGTGATTCTCGGCATTCTGGCGGCGTTTGCGCTGCCGAAATTTGCTGATCTGGGCGGCGAAGCGCGCCAAGCTTCCATCAATGGTGCACTGGGGGCAGTGCGCTCTGCCAGTGCCATCGTGCACTCGGCGGCCCTGGCCGGTAACCAGACCGGCAGCACCGGCACCGTGACCCTGGAAGGCTCGGCGATTGCCACGGCTTTTGGCTATGCCACTCAGGCCTCGATCCTTACCGCAGCGCAGCTGAGCAACGACTTCAACACCGCAACGGCCGGCACCATCAGCCTGGGTACCTGCAGCTTCACCTACACCGAAGCGACTTCGGCGACTGTTCCGGCAGTGGTCGGCAACATCACTGACAGCGACACCACAACCGCTGGCTGCTGATAGGCCATGCGCGGCTTCACCCTGATCGAGCTGGTGATGGTGATGGTGATCATCGGCATCCTCGCCATCGTGGTGGGGCCGCGCTTCTTCGACAGGCAAGTGTTTGACGAGCGCCTGTACTACGAAGAAAGCCTGGCGGCAGTGCGCTATGGGCAGAAGCTGGCAGTGGCCAGCGGCTGTCTGATCCAGGTCAGTCTGGATGCCGGCGGTTATACCCTGCGCCGTGCGGCGGCCTGTACCAGCGGCGCCTATAACGCCGCCGTGCAGGGGCCGGACGGGCAGAGCCCCTTTGCCGCGGCACTGCCCTCCGGGGTCAGTGTCACGGCATCTTCTTTCCCCGTGGTATTCGACTCGCTGGGCCAGCCCTCGGCGGCGGCGAGTGCCACCATTGGCAGTTTCACCATCACGGTGACTACCAGCACGGGCCTGGTGCAATGAAGCGCCAGGCCGGCATGACCCTGGTCGAACTGGTGATCACCATCGTTATCGTTGGTATCGCCGCGGCGGCGCTGTACAGCGCCATGGCCGCCATCGTCGGGCGCTCGGCCGACCCCTTGCTGCGTCAGCAGAGCCTGGCGATTGCCGAGGCGTATATGGAGGAGATCCTCCTGCAGCCCTTCAGCGACCCGGACGGCCTGGCCGATTGCGGGCGCAGCTGCTTCGACAATGTCGGCGACTACGCCGGCCTCGCCGAGGCCCCGCGTGACGCGCGCAACACCGCCATCGCCGCGCTTTCCGCCTACCGCGTGCAGGTGGCGGTCAGCACGCAGGCCTGGGCCGGGCTGGGCGCGAGCGATGTGCTGTATGTGCAGGTCACGGTGACCGACCCGGCTAGCCAGCAGCTGGTGCTCGGCGGATACAGGACGCGCTACTGATGACCGCTGTTGCAGGAGCGCGCGCTGCTCGCGCACGGATAGCGGGGCAGATATTCGTGCGCCGTGCTCACGCCCGGGCGGCGGGCTTCACCCTGATCGAGCTGGTCATGGTCATCGCCCTGGCCGGCCTGGTGGCGGTGATGATCAGCACGGTGCTGTCGCGGCCGTTGGAAGCCTTCGCCGGGCAGAGCCGGCGCGCCATCCTGGTCGACCAGGCCGCCGGGGCGCTGAACCGGGTGACCCGCGACGTGCGCCTGGCGATTCCCAACTCGCTGCGGGTATCGGCCAATGGCCAGGCCCTGGAGCTGCTGCTGATCCACAGCGCAGCGCGCTACCGGCCCAACCGCACCGGCAATGAGGGCCTGCGTTTTTCCAGCGATGCCGCCGGCACCTGTGGCAGCAGCACCAGCGGCGGGCGTTGCGACAGCGTGCAGGTGCTGGATGCCACGCTGAACCCGGCTGGAGCCAACTGGATGGTGCTGTACAACATCGGCACCGAATCCGGCGGTAACCCGACGCCGGGCAGTAATGTCTGGGCGCCGAACAATCCTGGCGTCATCACACCTACTGGCACCAGCTTCAGCGTGATCAATAACACGCCGACGGGCGAGAGCCAGATCATTCTGGGCAGCTTGCCCAGCGGCGGTTTCCGTTTCGCCTTTGCCTCGCCCGAGCGGCGCCTGTACCTGGCGCAGACCGTGGTGGGCTATCGCTGCCAGAACGGCCAACTGGTGCGCTACAGCTACAACCAGCTGCTCACGGCCATTCCCGCCTCGCCGCCGGCCAATTCCAACCCGCAGCCGGTGGTGGCCAATGTCGCCAGTTGCTCGTTTATCTACCAGCCCGGCAGCACCCGCCGCGCCGGGCTGCTGACCCTCAACCTGGGCCTGACCCAGGGCGGGGAATCCCTGCAACTGCTGCAACAGGTACACGTCGACAATGCGCCCTGAATGGACGACCCCGCAGCGCGGGCGTGGCTTCGGCCTGGTGGCGGCGATGTTTCTGATCATTATCGTGGCCCTGGTGATCGCCGCCATGGCCCGCCTGTCTGCGAACCAGCACGGCACCAGCAGCCTGGCCATCCAGCAGGCGCGGGCCTACCAGGCGGCGCGGGCGGGGCTGGAGTGGGGCATCACCCAGGCCTTCAACGCCGGCACCTGCGCAGCAGGGACGCCGAGCCTGGCGGCGGGCAACCTCAGCGATTTCAGCGTGACGGTGGCCTGCAGCAGCACCGGCTACAGCGATGACGACGGCTCGGCGGTGCAGATTTTCCGCTTCACCGCCACCGCGCAGAACGGCACGCCGGCTAACCGGCCCGACTATGCCTACCGACAACTGACCGCCACCGTGGAGCGCTAGCCGATGATTCACACACTAGCCCGGCTGCTGGCGCTCGGCCTGCTGTTTGGCAGCGCCATGGCCGAAGCGGCCCTGGGCAATTGCCCCAGCAACTTCCCCGATGGCCTGCAGAGCCCCTTCAGCGGCACTGCCGCCAGCAAGGGGGTGATTACCTTCGAGTACAACTCGCAGCTGCTGAACAACCCGGACAGCGTGCTGGCGGCCAAGACCGTCATACGTAATGCCGCCTCCAGCGTGCTCACCTGCACCAGCGCCAACTGCACGCCCAGTACCCCGGCGGCACCCACGCAGGCGGCGCCCAGCTTTCCGTTGACCAGCGCTTTCACAACGGTCCTGGACGTGCCCTACAACACCACTCAGAGCCTGGCGGGCAACGGCAGCAACCAGTACAAGCAGATCAACGTCAACACCCAGAGCCAGCTGAACATCAACAGCGGCGGGCAGAGTTTCTACATCGAGCAGCTGACCCTGGCCTCCAGCAGCATCCTGCGCCTATCGCCGGGCGACTACTGGATCGGCAGCCTGACCACCGGCTACCAGACCCAGATCCAGCTGCAGGGCTCAGGCCAGGTACGCCTGTTCATCCGCGACGACTGGACGCTATCGGCCTCGGCCCTGCTCAACTCGCCGGGCATCAACAGCGCGGGCACGGCCAACAACCTCTACGTGTACAGCTATGGCAGCGTGACCCTGGGCAACCTGGCGACGTTCAGCGGCTACCTGTATAGCGCTGCCAGCAACGGCAGCAATGGCACTATCGCCCTGACCAGCCCGAGCTACGCCTTTGGTGCCCTGAGCGCGGAGAACATCCGCCTGGATACCGCCTCGCAAGTCACCTACGTGGCGCCGACGGGCAGTTGCAGCGACCTGCGCCTGAGCTGGTCGATGAGCGAGGCGAACTGGAGCGGCACTGCCAGCGAGATCCGCGACATCTCGGGCAATGCCCTGCACGGCCAGGCCTACAATGGCGCCACCACGGCCATCAGCACCCCTGCGCTGCCCGCTGACAGCAGCGGCTTCGGCACCTGCCGCTATGGGCAGCTGCAGAACAGCAGCAGCCAGTACGCCCAGGTCGCCGACAACAGCCTGCTCGACCTTACGGGCAGTTTTACCGTGGCCGTCTGGGTGCGACCCAGCAGCCGGCCGGCGTCGGGGCTGATGACGATCCTCTCCAAGGACACCAACTTCGAGTTCCACCAGAAGCCCACCGGCGTCATCAACTGGTGGTGGCAGAACAGCTCGGGGGCGGCTCAGGAGTTCGACAGCACGGCGGCTCTGCCGCTCGACACCTGGACCCATGTGGTCATCCGCTATGTCTCGGGTGACCAGCGCATCTACCTCAACGGC
>JBOFCR010000145.1:0-61436 GCA_051646165.1 Pseudomonas sp.
GCGACGAAGCCCAACACCCCCTAGCCCCCCAACGTTGCCTGGCTGCGCAGCTGCGTGGGGCTTCGCTGCGCTCCTCAACCCAACCTACTCCAGTAGCCTTTGCAGCTCCGCACTGAGCGGCATCGGCCTGAAGGCACTGACCCGCGCCCTGCCGCTATTGCCGAGCGGCACCCACAGCCGCGAGAACAGCAGCGCGGCGAGGATGCGCGGCAGTTGCCCCAGCACTTCGCGCCAATCCCCGAGCATCCAGCCGGCCCGCAGCATCAGCCAGTGCGATCGGGCATGGCGCAGCGGCAGGCGCTGGCCGAGGATATGCGCACGCTCCAGCCAGACCAGGGCGGCGGCCGGGTCATTTCGTCCCAGCGCCGCCTCGGCCTCGGCGAAGGCCTGCCGCAGCGCCGCCCCCAGCTCAGTGCGCATGGCCATGCACATCATCCTTCAGCTCGCCATCGGCCTGACGCAGCACCTGCACGGCGGCGGAGATGGCCAACGTCGCCATGATGCTGGCCACGATCAGGTCCGGCCAGGCGCTGCCGGTGCCGAACACGCCCAGGGCGGCAAGCAGCACGGCGAGGTTGCCCAGGGCATCGTTGCGCGTACACAGCCAGACGCTGCGCATGTTGCTGTCGCCCTCGCGGTAGGCATACAGCAACGCCGCCACGCCGAGGTTGGCCAGCAGCGCCAGGCTGCCGATCAGGCCCATGGTCGGCGCGTTCGGCACCTCGCCCTGCCACCAGTGCCAGAGCGCCGCGCCCAGCACGCCGAGGCCGAACAGCAACATGCTCGCCGCCTTGAACTGGGCGGCACGGGCGCGCCAGGCCAGGGCCATGCCCAGCACCCACAGGCTGATCGCGTAGTTGGCGGCGTCGCCGAGGAAGTCCAGCGAGTCGGCCAGCAGCGACACCGAGCCGGCCTTGAGGCCTGCGCCGATCTCCACCAGGAACATCGCCAGGTTGACCGCCAGGGCGATCCACAAAATGCGCCGGTAGCGCGGCGTGCGGCTGGCGTCCGGTTCGTGCGAGTCGTGATTGCAGCAATGTGCGCCCATTTGGCAGCTCCTTGGTTCAGGTGCACACTAAGCTAAAGCCTGTAGTAACTACGGAGTCAACTATGAGCAAGCCGCTGACCATCGGCACACTGGCGCGCGAGAGTGGCGTCAACCTGGAGACCATCCGCTTCTACGAACGCTCCGGGCTGCTGCCACAGCCGCAACGCAGCGCCTCGGGTTACCGCCATTACCAGGCAGTGGATGTGCGCCGCCTGCGCTTTATCCGCCGCGGCCGCGAACTGGGCTTTAGCCTGGAGGAAATCCGCAGCCTGCTGGACCTCGCCGCACACCCCGAAAGCCCCTGCGACGCCGCCGACCGCATGGCCCGCGAACATCTGGACGCCATTGAGATGCGCATCCGCGACCTGCAGAGCATGCAGGCCGAGCTGAGCAAGATCGCCACCTGCCAGAGCGGCCACGCCGGGCACTGTCGCCTGCTGGAAGCTCTGGACAGCCGTGACTGCTGCGCCTGAGCCGCGCCGCTGTCGTGCCCGCGGGCTGCAGATTGCGCACGCCGCAAGCCGTGCGATTGGCGAACACAGCGTTCAGCATTCGCAACGGCGCCGTGCGCCAGGCATGCTAGGCTGGGCAACTCGTTAGCCGCCTAAGTATTACCCGCCATGTCCCAGCTTCTCCTGCGCCGGCACAAACCCTTTCTCGCCTTCTGGCTGGCCCGCGTGTTTACCGCCAGCGGCTTCCAGATGCTCACCGTGGCCATCGGCTGGCACCTCTACCAGCTGACCGGCAGCGTGCTCGACCTCGGCCTGGTCGGCCTCGCCGAATTCCTCCCGCGCCTGCTGTTCATGCTGCATGCCGGGCATACCGCCGACCGCTTCGAGCGACGCAAGATCGCCGCCGTCTGCCAAAGCGTACAGGCCCTGGTCGCCCTGGCCCTGCTGCTGGGCAGCAGCACCGACAGCGTCAGCCGCGAGATGATCTTCGGCCTGGCCTTCCTGCTCGGCCTGGCCCGCACCTTCGAGATGCCGGCGACCCAGGCCTTGCTACCCAACGTGGTGCCGAGCGAGCTGTTCCCCCGCGCCGTGGCCGCCTCGGCCTCGGCCATGCAGGCCGCAACCATCGTCGCGCCGGCCCTCGGCGGCCTGCTGTATGCCTTCGGTGCGCAGTGGGTGTATGGCCCGGCGACCCTGCTCTACGTGCTGGCCTGCGCCCTGATGCTCGGCCTGACGGCTACCGGCCAGGTGCTGCGCAAGGACCCTGCCACCCTGGAATCGCTGCTGGCCGGCATCCGCTTTATCCGCAGCAAGCCGGATGTGCTGGGGTCGATCTCGCTGGATCTGTTCGCTGTGCTGCTCGGCGGCGCCACGGCGCTGCTGCCGGTGTTCGCCAAGGACATCCTGCTCACCGGCCCCTGGGGCCTGGGCCTGCTGCGCTCGGCACCGGCGGTCGGCGCGCTGCTGATGTCGCTGTGGCTGGCCCACTACCCGATCGAGCGGCGCACCGGGCCGATCATGTTCACCTCGGTCGCGGTGTTCGGCGTGGCGACCATCGCCTTCGGCCTGTCGACCTCGTTCTGGTTCAGCCTGGCGGTGCTGGTGGTGCTCGGCGCGGCCGACATGATCAGCATGGTCATTCGCGGCGCCCTGGTACAGCTGGACACCCCGGACGCCATGCGCGGCCGGGTCAGCGCGGTGAACGGCCTGTTTATCGGCGCCTCCAACCAGCTCGGCGAGTTCGAGTCAGGTGTCACCGCACACTGGTTCGGCACGGTGCCGGCGGTGCTGATCGGCGGGGTCGGCACCCTGCTGGTGACCGGCACCTGGATCAAGCTGTTCCCGACCCTGGCGCGCCGCGATCACCTGCACAAACCGCAGTAGTGCTACTTGGATAGCGGTGCTCAAGGCACCAGCATGGCCTCGGCAACCAATTTGCGCTTGGCCTTGCCAGCCAACTGCTCGACCAGGGTCAGGGCGAACTCCAGCGCCGTGGCCGGGCCCTGGCTGGTGATGCAGTTGCCGTCGACCACCACCGCCTGATCGACGAAGGTGCAGCCCGACAGGCGGTCACTGAACGCCGGATAGCAGGTCATCCGCCGTTGCTTGAGCACGCCGTAGCCCTGCAGGGCCAGGGCCGGGGCGGCGCAGATGGCGGCGAACAGCTTGCCGGCCTGGGCCTGGGCCACCACCTTTTCCTCCAGCGGGCCGTGTTCGGCCAGGTGCTGGGCGCCGGGCATGCCGCCAGGCAAGACGATCAGGTCGAAGTCCTGGGCCAGCACGTCGATCAGCATGGCGTCGGCGGTGATCCGCGTACCGCGGGCGCAGGTGAACATGCGTCGATCCTCGATGCTGGCCACCACCACATCCACCTCGGCGCGGCGCAGCACGTCGATCAGGGTGACGGTCTCGATATCTTCGACACCGTCGGCGACGGCGATCAGGGCACGGGCAGTCATGTGTTGCTCCTCGGGGACGAAACCAATGCTGTCCGTCCGGTCATAAATTCACCGCTCGGGGGTGAGCTGGTATAGTGCGCGGCTTTTCCGGATCCAGCCAAAAAACGCCCTCGCTTTCCGTCGAGTTGGCAGCCTTTGTGCTTTGCTTTCGCGCAGTCCGCAACCCACGTCGCACCAGCCCCACGGGAGTTCACCATGCTGGAAAAGCTGTTCCAACTCAAGGCGCACAACACCACGATCCGCACCGAGATCCTGGCTGGTATCACCACCTTCCTGACCATGGCCTACATCCTCTTCGTCAACCCGGCGATCCTCGGTGAGACCGGCATGGACAAGGGTGCGATCTTCGTCGCCACCTGCCTGGCCGCGGCCATCGGCTCGGCGCTGATGGGCCTGATCGCCAACTACCCGATCGCCCTGGCGCCCGGCATGGGCCTCAACGCCTTCTTCACCTACACCGTGGTGCTGCACATGGGTCACACCTGGCAGGTCGCGCTGGGCGCGGTGTTCATCTCCGCCACGCTGTTCTTCCTGCTGTCGATTTTCCGCATCCGCGAGTGGATCGTGAACAGCATCCCGCTGCCGCTGCGCTCGGCGATTGCCGCCGGTATCGGCTTGTTCCTCGCCCTGATCGCGCTGAAGGAAGCCGGCCTGGTGGTGGACAATCCGGCCACCCTGGTCGGCCTCGGTGACCTGCACGCACCCGGCCCGCTGCTGGCGATCCTCGGTTTCTTCCTGATCGTTGCCCTCGAAGCGCGTCGCGTCACCGGTGCGGTGATGATCGGCATTCTGGTCGTGACTGCCATCGCCATCGGCCTGGGCGTTACCCCGTTCGGCGGCGTGGTGTCGATGCCGCCGTCGCTGGCGCCGACCTTCCTGCAGCTGGACATCATGGGCGCGCTGGACGTGGGCATGATCAGCGTGATCTTCGCCTTCCTGTTCGTCGACCTGTTCGACAACACCGGCACCCTGATCGGCGTCGCCAAGCGTGCCGGCCTGATGAGCAAGGACGGCAACCTGCCGAAGATGGGCCGCGCCCTGATCGCCGACAGCGCCGCCGCCATGGGCGGTTCGCTGCTGGGCACCAGTACCACCACTAGCTACATCGAATCCGCTTCTGGCGTAGCCGCCGGTGGCCGCACCGGCCTGACCGCCATCGTGGTGGCGATCCTGTTCCTCCTGGCGCTGTTCTTCGCCCCGCTGGCGGGCACCGTACCGGCGTTCGCCACCGCTCCGGCGCTGCTGTTCGTCGCCGTGCTGATGACTTCGGGCCTGGCTGAAATCGACTGGGATGACATCACCGTCGCCGCGCCGGTAGTGATTACCGCCCTGGCCATGCCACTGACCTTCTCCATCGCCAACGGCATCGCTTTCGGCTTTATCGCCTGGGTGGTGATCAAGGCCCTGGCCGGTCGCTTCAAGGAGATCAACCCGGCCCTGGTGGTACTTGCCGCGATCTTCGTTGCCAAGTTCGCCTTCGGCGTCAACGCATGACCCAGGTACGTGACGCGGCGGCCTACGCCGCTCAACTGGAAGAGAAGGTCGTCCGCCTGCGCGAGCTGCTGGCGCCCTTTTCCGCTCCCGAGCCGCAAGTATTCGATTCGCCGAGCGAGCACTACCGCCTGCGCGCCGAGTTCCGCCTGTGGCGCGAGCAGGAAGAGCGTTACTACGCGATGTTCGCCGCCGGCGACAAGCACACGCCGATCCTGATCGAAGAGTTCCCTATCGCCAGCCTGCGCATCAACGAGTTGATGCCGCAGCTAAAAAGCGCCTGGCGGAGTAGCTCTGTTCTTTCTTTCAAGCTGTTCCAGGTCGAGTTCCTCACCACCCTGGCCGGCGATGCACTGATCACCCTGTGCTACCACCGCCCGCTGGATGCCGATTGGCAGGCCGAGGCCGAGCAGCTGGCGGCCAAGCTGGGCGTCAGCCTGGTCGGTCGCTCGCGCGGCCAGCGCCTGGTGATTGGCCGCGACTACGTGCAGGAAGAAATGCAGGTGGCCGGGCGCACCTTCAGCTATCGCCAGCCCGAAGGCGCCTTCACCCAGCCCAACGGCCTGGTCTGCCAGCAGATGCTGCAGTGGGCCCACGACGTCCTCGGCGAACGCCAGGACGACCTGCTGGAGCTGTACTGCGGCAACGGCAACTTCACCCTGCCGCTGTCGACCCGGGTACGCAAGGTGCTGGCCACCGAGATCAGCAAGAGTTCGGTGAATGCCGCGCTGGCCAACCTGGCCGACAACGGCATCGACAATATCGAGCTGGTGCGCCTGAGCGCCGAAGAGTTGACCCAGGCCCTCAACGAGGTTCGTCCGTTCCGCCGCCTGGCCGACATCGACCTGAAGTCCTACGACTTCGGCGCCGTGTTCGTCGACCCGCCGCGCGCCGGCATGGACCCGGACACCTGCGAGCTGACCCGGCGCTTCGACAACATCCTGTACATCTCCTGCAACCCGGAGACCTTGGCCGCCAACATCGCCCAACTCAACGATACCCACCGTATCGAGCGTTGCGCATTGTTCGACCAGTTCCCCTGGACGCATCACATGGAGAGTGGCGTACTCCTCGCCCGTCGCTGACAGGCAAGCGCCCACAAAAAAGCCCCGGCATGCCGGGGCTTTTTCGTTTCAGGCCGTAGGTTGGGTTGAGGAGCAACGCGACGAAGCCCAACGGTTGGCCCGCGCGGGGCCTGTGTTGGGCTTCGCTGCGCTCAACCACAACCTACCAACGCACCACCACCATACCTCTAGCTCAGTCCGCCGCCGGCGCTACCGCCAGCGTGGTCTGCTCGTTCCAGCCGCCGCCGAGGGCCTTGTACAGGTTGACCTCGCTGGTCAGCTGGTTGAGGCGGTCGCCGATCAGTTGTTGCTGGGCGCTGAACAGCTGGCGCTGGGCGTCGAGCAGGGTCAGGTAGCTGTCCACCCCAGTGCGGAAGCGGCGCTCGGCGAGGCGGTAATACTCCTCGCTGGTGCCGACCAGCGCACGCTGGGCGCTGAGCTGCTGCTCGTAGGTGGTGCGGGCGGCCAGGCCGTCGGCGACTTCCTGGAAGGCACCCTGGATAGCCTTCTCGTACGTCGCCACCTGGATGTTCTTCTGCACCTCGGCGTAGTCGAGGTTGGCCTTGAGCCGGCCGGCAGTGAAGATCGGCAGGTTGATCGACGGCTGGAACAGCCAGCTACCCGAGCCACCGTCGAACAGGCCGGACAGCTCGCTGCTGGCGCTGCCGGCATTGGCGGTCAGGCTGATGCTCGGGAAGAACGCCGCACGCGCTGCGCCGATGCTGGCATTGGCCGCCTTCAGCTGATGCTCAGCCTGGAGCAGGTCGGGACGGCGCTGCAGCAGCTCGGACGGCAGCCCGGCCGGTACTTCGGCGAGCAGGTCGCTGCCCAGCACTTCGCCTTGCGGCAGGTCGGCCGGCACACCGCCACCCAGCAGCAGGGCCAGGGCGTTGCGATCCTGGGCGACCAGGCGGCTGTACTGCGCCTGGCTGGCTTCGGCACTCTGCACCGAGGTGCGCGCCTGGCTCAGCGACAGCGCATCGGCGACGCCGACGTTGAAGCTGCGCTCGGTGAGGGCGTAGCTCTTGCGGTAGGTCTCCAGGGTGTCGCGGGTCAGCTGCAGCAACTGCTGGTCGGCCTGCAGGGTCAGGTAAGCATTGGCCACGCTGGCCACCAGGCTGATCTGCGTGCTGCGCTGCGCCTCTTCACTGGCGAAATACTGCTCCAGGGCCTGCTCGTCGAGGCTGCGCAGGCGGCCGAAGAAGTCGATCTCCCAGGCGCTGGTGCCGACCGTGGCGCTGTACTGGCCGCTGGTGGTGGCCTGGCCGCTCTCCGACAGGTCGCCCGGCAGGCGCTGGCGGGTGCCGCTGCCGGCGGCGGAGATGCTGGGGAACAGCTCCGAACGCTGGATGCGGTGCTGGGCGCGGTAGGCGTCAACGTTGAGCGCAGCGATGCGCAGGTCACGGTTATTGGCCAGGGCGGTTTCCACCAGGCCCTGTAGCGCCGGGTCCTTGAAGAACTCGCGCCAGCCCAGGGCGGCGGCCGTCACATCGGTCTGCGCTGCGCCGTTGGCGGTGTAGGCCGCGCCTTGCGGCCAGGCGCCATCGACCGGGGCATCCGGGCGCTGGTAATCGGGAATCAGGCTGCAGCCGCCGAGCAGGACGCTGGCGACGGCAAGGGACAACAGGGACTGCCTCACTGGACGGCCTCCTCTTTGATGGCATCTTTGCTGCGCTTGTCCTTGAACAGCGAGCAGACCAGAACGTAGAACAGCGGCACCCAGAAGATCGCCAGCACGGTCGCGGTGAGCATGCCGCCGATCACGCCGGTACCGATGGCGTGCTGGCTGCCGGAACCGGCGCCGGTGGAGATCGCCATCGGCACCACGCCGAGGATGAACGCCAGCGAGGTCATGATGATCGGGCGCAGACGCATGCGGCAGGCCTCGATGGCCGCGTCGAACAGGCTTCTGCCCTGCTCGTGCAGCTCCTTGGCGAACTCGACGATAAGAATCGCGTTCTTCGCCGACAGGCCGATGGTGGTGAGCAGGCCGACCTGGAAGAACACGTCGTTACTCAGCCCGCGCATGCTGGTGAACAGCAGCGCACCGATGATCCCCAGTGGCACCACCAGCATCACCGAGAACGGGATCGACCAGCTCTCGTACAGCGCCGCCAGGCAGAGGAACACCACCAGCAGCGACAGGGCATACAGCGCCGGCGCCTGGGAGCCGGACAGGCGTTCCTCGTAGGACAACCCGGTCCAGGAGTAACCGACACCCGCCGGCAGTTGCTTGATGATCTCCTCGACCGCGGCCATGGCCTCGCCCGAGCTGTGCCCCGGCGCCGGCTCGCCAAGGATCTCGATCGCCGGTACACCGTTGTAACGCGCCAGCTTCGGCGCACCGTAGACCCACTCGCCGCTGGCGAAGGCGCTGAACGGCACCATCTGCCCGGCGTCGTTACGCACGTACCACTTGCCGAGGTCTTCGGGGTTCATCCGTGCTTCCGGCACACCTTGCAGGTAGACCTTCTTCACCCGGCCACGGTCGATGAAGTCGTTGACGTAGCTGGCACCCCAGGCGATAGCCACGGTGTTGTTGATGTCGGCCAGGGTCACGCCGTGGGCGCTGGCCTTCTCGTCGTCGATCAGCAACTGGTACTGCGGCTCGTCATACAGGCCGTTGGCACGCACGCGGGCCAGCACCGGGTTGTCCTTCGCCAGCTGGAGGAACTGGTCGCGGGCGGCGTTGAGGGTTTCATGGCCGACGCCGGCGCGATCCTGCAGGAAGAAGTTGAAACCGCTGGCGTTACCCATCTCCAGTACCGCCGGCGGGGCGAAGGCGAACACCATCGCATCACGGAAGCTGAAGAAGTGCTGCTGGGCGCGCTGGGCCAGGCTGAACACGCTGTGTTCGGCGCCCGGACGCTCTTCCCAAGGCTTGAGCATGATGAAGGCCATGCCCGAACTCTGCCCGCGACCGGCGAAGTTGAAGCCGGTGACGGTGAACACCGACTTCACCGTGTCCTTCTCATCAGCCAGCAGGTATTCGCGCATCTGGTCGACCACCGCCTGAGTGCGTTCGGCACTGGCGCCGGCCGGGGTCTGCACTTGGGCGAACAGCACGCCCTGGTCTTCCTCGGGGAGGAAAGCGGTGGGGATGCGGGTGAACATCCAGGCCATGATCGCGACGATCACCAGGTACAGCACCACGAACGGCAGGCGGCGTTTGAGGATGCCGCGCACGCTGCGCTCGTAACCGTTGACGCTGCGCTCGAAGCCGCGGTTGAACCAGCCGAAGAAGCCGCGCTTGGGCGCGTGGTGGCCCTTGGCGACCGGCTTGAGCAGGGTCGCGCACAGCGCCGGGGTGAACACCAGGGCGACCAGCACCGAGAGGGCCATGGCCGAGACGATGGTGATCGAGAACTGCCGGTAGATCACCCCCGTGGAGCCGCCAAAGAAAGCCATCGGCAGGAATACCGCCGACAGCACCAGGGCGATACCCACCAGCGCACCCTGGATCTGGCCCATCGACTTGCGCGTGGCATCCAGCGGCGACAGGCCTTCCTCGGCCATCACCCGCTCGACGTTCTCCACCACCACGATGGCGTCGTCCACCAGCAGGCCGATGGCCAGCACCATGGCGAACATGGTCAGGGTGTTGATGGTGAAGCCGAAGGCAGCCAGCACACCGAAAGTACCGAGCAGCACCACCGGTACGGCCAGGGTCGGGATCAGGGTGGCGCGGAAGTTCTGCAGGAACAGGAACATCACCAGGAACACCAGGACGATGGCTTCGCCCAGGGTGTGCACCACGCCTTCGATGGAGGCCGAGACCACCGGAGTGGTGTCGTAGGGGAACACCACTTTCATCCCGGCCGGGAAGAACGGCTCCAGTTCGTCGATGGTCGCGCGCAGGGCGCGGGCGGTGTCCAGCGCGTTGGCGCCGGTGGCCAGTTTGACCGCCAGACCGGAAGCCGGGTTGCCGTTGAACTGCGCGCTGATGGCGTAGTTCTCGCCGCCCAGCTCGATTCTGGCGACATCGCTGAGGCGCACCTGCGAGCCATCACGGTTGACCTTGAGCAGGATCGCGCCGAACTGCTCAGGCGTCTGCAGGCGGGTCTTGCCGATGATGGTGGCGTTCAGCTGGGTGCCGGGCGAGGCCGGCAGACCGCCGAGCTGGCCGGAAGAAATCTGCACGTTCTGCGCCTGGATCGCGCTCTTCACGTCCACCGGAGTCAGCTGGTAGTTGAGCAATTTGGCCGGATCGAGCCAGATGCGCATGGCGTATTGCGAGCCGAACACCTGGAAGTCGCCGACGCCCTTGGTGCGCGAAATGGCGTCCTGCATGTTGGAGACGATGTAGTTGGACAGGTCGTTCTTGTCCATCGAACCGTCTTCGGACACCACGCCGATAACCATCAGGAAGTTCTTCACTGCCTTGGTCACGCGGATGCCCTGCTGCTGCACTTCCTGCGGCAGCAAGGGGGTGGCCAGCTGCAGCTTGTTCTGCACCTGGACCTGGGCGATGTCCGGGTTGGTGCCCTGCTCGAAGGTGGCGGTGACGGTCATGCTGCCGTCGGAGTTACTCTCCGAGGACAGGTAACGCAGGCCGTCGATCCCGTTCATCTGCTGTTCGATGACCTGCACCACGGTGTCCTGCACGGTCTGCGCCGAGGCGCCCGGGTAGCTGACCTGGATGGCGATGGCCGGTGCGGCGATGCTCGGGTACTGGTTGATCGGCAGTTTGAGGATGGACAGGCCACCCGCCAGCATGATCACCAGGGCAATCACCCAGGCGAAGATCGGCCGGTCGATGAAAAACTTCGACATCTGTGGCTCCTTAAGGGTGCTTGGCCAGGTCGTTACCGGCCGCACGCTCGCTGGCGACATTGGTCGCCGGCGCTACTGTCACTTCAACGCCCGGGTGGACGAACTGCAGGCCTTCGGTGATCAGGCGATCACCCGCTTGCAGGCCCGCGCTGACCAGCCAGCGGTCGCCCTGGGTACGTTCGGCCTGCAGCTGACGCAGCTCGACCTTGTTCTCGGCATTCACCACCAGCGCAGTGGCCTGGCCCTTGAGGTCGCGGGTCACGCCTTGCTGCGGCGCGAGGATGGCCTGGCGGTTGACCCCGGAGCTGAGCTGCGCGTGGACGAACATGCCCGGCAGCAGGTTGTGCTCGGGGTTGGGGAACACGGCGCGCAGCACCACCGAACCGGTGCCCTCGTCCACCGAGACTTCGGAGAACTCCAGGGTGCCTTCGTGCTCGTAGGTGCTGCCGTCTTCCAGGGTCAGCGTGACCTTGGCGGCGTTGGCGCCGGCCTTCTGCAGCTGGCCGCTGGCCAGTTCGCGGCGCAGGCGCAGCAGGTCCTTGGTCGGCTGGGTGACGTCGACGTAGATTGGGTCGAGCTGCTGGATGGTGGCCATCGCCGTGGTCTGGCCATTGCTCACCAGCGCGCCTTCGGTAACCAGCGAACGGCCGACGCGACCGGAGATCGGCGCCAGCACCTTGGTGTAACGCAGGTCGATACGCGCCCGTTCCAGGCTGGCCTCGGCCTGCAGGCGTGCGGCCTGGGCCTCGTCATAGGCCTGCTTGCTCACTGCCTGGTCGCTGACCAGATCCTTGTAGCGCTCGGCCAGCGACTGGGTCGAGGCCAGCGTGGCCTGGGCGCTCTTGTAGCTGGCCTGATAGACGGAGGAATCGATCTGGTACAGCTGCTGCCCGGCCTTGACCTCGGAGCCTTCGGTGAACAGACGCTTCTGGATGATGCCGTCGACCTGCGGACGCACTTCGGCGATGCGGTAGGCACTGGTGCGCCCAGGCAGCTCGGCAGTCAGGGTGAACGGCTGGGCCTGCAGGGTAACGATCCCCACCTGCGGCGCATGCTGCCCGGCTGGCGCGGCGTCCTCCTGGCAGCCGGAAAGGCTGAGCGTGGCCAGGGCGATGGCGGCAACCATCACGGCCAGAGCTGGCTTCTTGTGCATCTGAATCGACCTCATGTCAGAGACGGCCCGATCAGACGAGAACGGGCGCGGGGAAGGAAATCTGTTTAGCTGGCTAACGAATATACTTACATACTAGAATGTTTGTAAATGCAAAAAACTAACCCAACCGATAACTTTTCCCAACCTTTACACACTGCCCAACATGGTCCGACGCACCAAAGAAGAAGCCGAAGAAACCCGCCAGCGCATCCTCGACGCGGCCGAGCACCTGTTCCATGAACGGGGGGTGTCGCGCACCTCGCTGGCCGAGATCGCCAGCGGCGCGGGCGTGACCCGCGGCGCCATCTACTGGCACTTCGAGAACAAGGTCGACCTGTTCCAGGCCATGCTCGATCGCCTGCACCTGCCACTGGAGGAGCTGGCCCAGGCCAGCGAGAACGAAGACGAGCCCAACCCGCTGGGCTATATGCGCGAACTGCTGATCCACCTGCTCAGGCGCGTGGAACTGGACCCGCAGAGCCGGCGGATCGGCGAGATCCTGCGCTACAAGTGCGAGTACACCGACGACCTCGGCGACCTGCGCCAGCAGATGCAGCACGCCCACCAGGATTGCGACGAGCGCATCGCCAAGTCACTGCGCAACGCGGTGAGCAAGGCGCAGCTGCCCGCCAACCTCGACTGCCAGCGCGCGGCCGTTTGTGTGCATGCCTATATCGAGGGGTTGCAGGCCAACTGGCTGCTGGCCCCGGGAGGCCTGTCGCTGGCCGGGCAGGCGGAGAACCTGGTCGATGCGCTGTTCGACATGCTGCGTGGCAGCCCGGCGTTGCGCCAGCGTTGAGGAATAGTCGGCAACGCGGGTTTCACCCGCCCTACATCACAGTTGTAGGTTGCGGTTGAGCGCAGCGAAGCCCAACACCGGCCAGCGCGGAGTGAACCCGTTGGGCTTCGCCGCTGCGCGGCTCAACCCAACCTACGTTCAAGGGCGCCCCCTCAGCGCGGAGCGTAGGCGCGGAACAGCAGCTTCACCGGCTCGCTCGGCGGGCCGAAGTAGCGCCCGTAGATCACCTCGATCCGCCCGCTGCGGTACAGGCCGCTCAACGTGGTATCGACCAGCAGGCGGAAGTCCTCGTCGCCACGGGCCAGTACCAGGCCCATGGGTTCCAGGTCGAACAGCCGGTCCAGCACCTGCAGGCGCTGGCCCAGGCCGCTGCTGACCAGCCAGTTGTGCAGCAGCACGCGGTCGGAGAAGAAGGCGTCGGCCTGGCCCTGATCGAGCAGCGCCATGCCCTCGCGCAGGTTGTTCACCGTGCGCACGCTGGCGATGATGCCGAGCCCGCGCAGACGCTCCTGCGCCCACACCTCGGTGGTGCTGCCCTTGAGCACCAGGAAACGATTGTTGGCCAGAACCCGGCTGATACTCGCCCGCCACTGCGGCGCGGTGGGCGCCACTTCGCCACTGAGCACCCGCAGCAGGCTCTGCGGCGCATCCCGGCGCACCGCCACGCCACGCCCGGCGGCATAGATGGGCACGGAGAAACTCACCTGGCGCCTGCGCTCCAGGGTCTCGACCGTGGAGCCGCAGAACAGGTCCAGCTTGCCCTCGCGCACAGCGGCCAGGCCTTCCTGCATGCCCATGGCCATGAAGCGCGACTGCAACTGCGCCAGTTTGTGCTCCTCGCGGATCTGCTCGACCACCTGCTGGCACAGCTCGATGGCATAGCCCCGGGCCTGGCCATCGAGGGTCGAGGAAAACGGTGCGAGGTCGGCCAGGTAGCCGATCTTCACTTCCTGGCTGGCGCGGATGCGTTCCAGGGTCTGCGCGCCGGCCAGCAGCGGCAGCAGGCCGAACAGCAATGGCAGCAGGCGCTTCATGGTCGCCCTCCCGGTGTCGGCTCAGCGTTGCGCTGTTCCAGCATGCGGTCGGCGATATAGCCGAACAGCAGGTAGCCTACCGCCGTCACCAGCATGCCGCCGAACACCGCCTCGGTGCCGGAAGCGTACAGCGCGTAGAAGCTGTAGCCCATGGCCACGACCAGGGCGAACACGTTGCGCTGGTACACGCTGCGCGACACCCCGGCCTTCTGCATGATGATCAGCAGCGCCGACAGCGAGGTGATGTAGGGAATGATGTTGGTCACCGCCGCCAGGTTGACCAGCTTGGAGAACTGCTCCGAGGCATTCGGCGAGATGGTCGACAGCGCCATCAGGCTCTGCAGCACGGCGTTGGCGATCAGCCCGAGCAGGGGCGCGCCGAGCAGCGTCACGCGGCTGAACAGGTGCGGGAACATGCGCTGGTCGGCGGTGACCTTGGCGGTCTGCGCCAGGGTGAACTGCCAGCCGAGCAGCGAGCCGACGCAGGCGATCACCGCCAGCGCCATGATGATGTTACCCACCAGCGGATTGAACATCTGCGCGTAGACATAGGCGAACGGCGCGCTGGAAGTAGCCAGCTCGGGGTTCGGCACTATGCCCTGGATCACAGTGGTCGACAGGATATAGATCACCGCCGCGCCAAAGGTACCGAGCAAGCAGGCCAGCGGCACATTGCGCTTGGGGTTCTCCACCGCATCGGAGTTCTGCGCCGCCGACTCCATGCCGAGGAAGGCCCACAGGGTCAGCGGGATGCTCTGCGCAATGACCTGGCTGGTCGGCAGCTCATGGGGGTTCCACGCCGCATCGAAAGTGGCCTGGTCGAACCAGAACCAGCCGAGCACCGACAGCCCGGCCACCGGGATGATTACCCCCCAGACGGTGAACGAGCCGATCTGCCCGGTGACCTTGGGCCCGCCGAAGTTGGCCAGCGAGGTCAGCCAGATCAGCCCGACGGTCCCGGCGAACAGCGGGATGGCGCCGCTGCCCAGCCAGGGAATGAACGGGGTGAGATAGCCCACCGCGGAGATGGCGATGGCCACGTTGCCGATCGCCAGCGAGAGAAAGTACAGGTAGGAGCAGAGGAAGAACGCCGACTTGCCATGCGCCTCCTCGGTATAGGCCGACATGCCGCCGGGGCGCGTGCAGTACACCCCGCACTGGGCGAAGCAGTAGGCGATGGCCATCGAGCCGATGGCGGTGATCCCCCAGGACAACAAGGACACCGCGCCCAACTGGGCCATGCTCGATGGCAACAGGATGATCCCCGAGCCCATCATGTTCACGGCCACCAGGGTGGTCAGCCCCGTCAGCCCCATCTTCTTTGCCGGCATGTACGTCCCCCTTGTCGACGCATTCGCCTGGCTACGCCGGGCATCCACGCAACAAGGGTAGCCGTTGGTCGGCTGACCTGCTGAGCACCTACTGCGCTTTGTTCAGCCCGCGCAGCAGGTACAGCGCCAGCCCGGCCGACACGCCCTCGAACAACATGGCGTAAAGGTTGAAGGTCTGCTGCAGGCCACCGTCCAGCCACAGGCCGCCGAGGCGGGCGAAGAACAGGCTGGCGTAGAGCAGCACCAGCAGCATCAGGGCCGGGCGCAGCAGATCGCCACGCAGCAGCGCCAGCAGCAGGTACAGCGCCAGGCCAAGCTGCAACCCGCCGTAATAGGCACGCACATCGGTGATCGAGGCCGGTTCCATCAGCAACATTCCGCTGAGGTTGGCCATCTCCTGGGGACGAATGAAATAGGCCAGGCCAAAGCCGGCGAGAAGCAGGGCCTGGACAGCCAGCAGGATACGGGCAGACAGCATCGGCGATCTCTCCTTATGCGGTGCAGCGAGCATAGGCCGCGCCGTTGCAGACGGAAACAGTCCCGCGCTGGGACAGGCAAACCGCCGGCGCTATCCTGCCGCAACTCCCTGCCTTCGAGGAATCCGTTATGCGCCTGCTGCCTCTCGCCGCCCTGCTGTTCGCCACCGCCGCCCAGGCCGTTGAGCCCGTCATCATGGACGTGCACCGCGATGCCAACTGCAGCTGCTGCAAGGACTGGATCAGCCATCTGGAAGCCAGCGGCATCAAGGTCAACGACCATGTCGAAAGCGACATGGCGGCGGTCAAGCAGCGCCTCGGCGTGCCGCCGCGCCTGGCCTCGTGCCACACCGGGGTGATCGGCGGCAAGTTCGTCGAGGGCCATGTGCCGGCCCGCGACATCCTCGCCCTGCAGGGCCGCCCTGACCTGCTTGGCGCCGCCGTACCGGGCATGCCGCATGGCTCGCCAGGCATGGAAACCGGCCGGGTGGATGCCTACCAGGTGATAGGCCTGGGCCAGGATGGCAAGGAGCAGGTGCTGGCCGACTATCCGGCGAAGTAACCTCAGAACCTACTCAATGTCTGCTGCGCGTCGGCCATTCGTCGTTAAAAACGGGCTCGGCAAGCCGCTTGCGGCTAACGCGCTTCAGCGCGGCCCGGAGGGCGAGTGAAGCGAGTACTGCTCATTTACCACTCGTAAACTCCGCGCCCTCGCCCGCTTTTGCCTAGCCTGGCTCTAGCTCGCGAGACTTTGAGCAGATTCTTGGGCTGGCGCCCCTCGCCATCGAGGACGACACTGTCAGCCTCGACGGAATGAAGGAGCGCGGCCATGCGCTGGGAACGAGGCAGACGCAGCGACAACGTGGTGGATTCCCGCGGCGGTGGCGGCGGCGGTGGCATGCGCTTTGGCGGCGGTAAGGGCCTGAGCCTGGGCGGCATCGCCGTGGTGGTGGTGATCGGCCTGCTGATGGGCCAGGACCCGCTGACCATACTCGGCAACGTGGTCAACCAGGGCATGCAGCAAGGCGCCCCGGTGCAGGAGCAGCGTGCGCCGGCGGCCAACGATCAGCAGAGCGAGTTCGTCCGCGCCGTGCTCGGCGATACCGAGGACACCTGGCGCGCCATCTTCCAGGCCTCAGGCAAGCAGTACCAGGACCCCAAACTCGTGCTGTTCAGCGGTGGCGTGCGCTCGGCCTGCGGCTTCGCCGATGCCGCCGTCGGCCCCTTCTATTGCCCCGGCGATCGGCAGGTGTATCTCGACCTGTCGTTCTTCCGCGAAATGGAAACCCGCTTCGCCGCTGCCGGCGACTTTGCCCAGGCCTACGTGATCGCCCACGAGGTCGGCCACCATGTGCAGACCCTGCTCGGCGTCTCGGCCAAGGTCAACGCGGCGCGCCAGCGCGGTGAGCGGGTAGAAGGCGACAACGGCCTGCTGGTACGCCAGGAGCTGCAGGCCGACTGCCTGGCAGGGGTCTGGGCACACCACGCCCAGCAGCGGTTGAACTGGCTGGAGCCGGGCGACCTGGAAGAGGCGCTGAACGCCGCCAACGCCATCGGCGACGACCGTCTACAGAAGCAGTCGCGCGGCACCGTGGTGCCGGACTCCTTTACCCACGGCACCTCGGCCCAGCGGGTGCGCTGGTTCAAGGCCGGCTTCGAGAATGGCGAACCGGGGCGCTGCGATACCTTCAAGACAGCACGTCTGTAGGGCGGGTGAAACCCGCGCTCACCCGCCCTGCCGCTCCTGATAGGCCTTGGGTGATACGCCGAACCAGCCCTTGAAGGCCTTGTAGAAGGCGCTGGGTTCGGCGAAGCCCAGCTCGCGGCTGAGCTGTTCGACCCGGCAATCCGCCTGCTGCAGACGGCGCAACGCATGCTCGCGGCGCACCCCGGCGAGCAGTTCGGAGAAGCTGCAGCCCTCCTCGCGCAGATGGCGGTGCAGGGTCTGCCGGCTGGTGCGCAAACGCCGCGCCACGGCCTGTACCGAGAAAGTACCATCGACCAGTCCCAGCTCGATCAGGTGCAGCACCTGCTGGCGCAAGCTGTGGTGGCTTGGCAGCTGCGCCTGCATATCGCTGACCCGCTGCAGCAGCAGGCCCTTGAGGTAGTCGTTACCGCCGAGCAGCGGCAGCTGCATGTCTGCCGTCGCCATCTCGATATAGTCCAGCGGCTCACCGAAACGCACCGGGCAACCGAGGATATGCCGGTAGCTGGCGGAGCCGGCCAGCGGCATATGACGGAAGCCCACTAGCAGCGGCAGCAGACGCACGCCGCTCATCTGCCGGCCCCAGCACAGGGCCGAACTCAGGCTGTATTCGCAGGCAGAGGGATGGCCGGCCAGCGGTGCGGTGAACAGGAAGCAGATGCGCACCCGGTCTCCCAGCTGCTCCACCCGCAGGTTCTCGCACTCGCTCATCACCGGACTGTGCCGGCTGAACAGCTCCAGCGCCTCGCCGATGGTCGCGCTCATCGCCGCCAGGTTGGCCACCGGGCCGCGACTCTGCAGGCCTCGCTGCTGGCCCAGTTGCAGACCGAGGTCGGCCGGTGCGCCGCGCTCGGCCGCCAGCTGCCACAAGCGCAGCAGCCAGGCCACCGGGATACGCGACTCCAGCCCCAGCGGCGGCTCCGGTGGCAGACCCAGCTCGGCAAGATCGGCCGGGCCGGCCAGCTGCAGGCGACGCAGGCTCTGGTAAAGGTCGAGCAACAGCGATGCGGTGGCGCTCGGAGCGGTGTCCAGCATGGTCGGCAAATCCTTTCACCTGCGGCGGAGTCGGCCGATTGTGCGCCGCCCTTGAGACCAATTGCCAGTCCCTTGCGACCGCAGGCTATCAACAGCCCGGCGCGGCCTTGCGTAGATTGCGGGGCATAACAACAACATCTCAGGACTCCACCCATGAGCCACACCGATCTGATCACCCTGCCCCGCCTGCTGACTCGTCTACCGCGCCTGCTGCTCGACCTGCCGGGCATCATCAAGGGCCTGAGCATCGCCAGCCGCAGCCGCGGCGAACGCCCCGGCGGCCTGGCCGGTTGCGTGGAGCAGGCAGCGCGGCGCAACCCGCAGGGTGTGGCGCTGATCCAGGGCGACGAGCAACTGAGCTACGCCGAATTCGACCGCTGGGCCAACCGCCTGGCCCACCGCCTGCGCGCCGGCGGCCTGGAACAGGGCGACTGCGCCGTGCTGCTGATGGAGAACCGCCTGGAGCTGCTGGCCTGCGTCACCGCTTGCGCCAAGCTCGGCGTGGTGGTGGCGCTGCTCAATACCAGCCAGCGCGGCCAGGTGCTGGCGCACAGCATCAACCTGGTGAAGCCGCGCCTGGCCCTGGTCGGCGAGGAACTGCTGGGCGCCTTCGAAGAGGTGCAAGACAGCCTGGAGCTGCCGGCCACCGCGCGTCACTTCTTCGCCGACCGTCCGACCTGGCGCGACCCCGGTCAGGCACCGGCCGGCTGGCAGCACCCGGCGGCCGAACTGCAAGGCCTGCCGGAACAGGCACCGCCGCTGGCGCGTCCGGTGCTGGCCGACGATCCCTGTTTCTACATCTACACCTCCGGCACCACCGGCCTGCCCAAGGCCGTGGTGTTCAACCACGGGCGCTTCCTCAAAGGCTACGGGGTGTTCGGCTTTGGCGCCGTACGCCTGGGCCGCGAGGACCGCCTGTACTGCAGCCTGCCCTTCTACCACGCCACTGCCATGGTGGTGTGCTGGGGCTCGGTACTGGCCGGCGAGGCGGCGCTGATCATGGTGCGCAAGTTCAGCGCCAGCCGTTTCTGGGACGAAGTGCGCCGCCACGGCGCCACCGCCTTCGGCTATGTCGGCGAGCTGTGCCGCTACCTGCTGGATCGTCCGCTGCAGGCCGACGATGTCGACAACCCGATCCGCGTGATGGTCGGCAACGGCCTGCGTCCGGCCATCTGGCAGACCTTCAAGCAGCGCTTCGGCATCGAGCGGGTGATGGAGCTGTACGCCTCCAGCGAGGGCAATATCGGTTTCACCAACCTGCTCAATCTGGACAACACCGTGGGCTTCTCGCCCTACCCCTACGCCATCGTCCATTACGACCGCGACAGCGAAGCGCCGAGCCGCGACGCCCAGGGACGCCTGCAGCGAGTCGCGCGCGGCGAAGCCGGCCTGCTGCTCGGGCAGATCACCGCGAAGACGCCATTCCATGGCTACACCGATGCCGGCAAGACCGAGAGCTGCATCCTGCGCGACGTGTTCGAGGCGGGTGATGCCTGGTTCAACACCGGCGACCTGATGCGCGACATGGGCTTTCGCCACGCCCAGTTCGTCGACCGTTTGGGCGACACCTTCCGCTGGAAGGGCGAGAACGTCTCCACCACCCAGGTCGAGGCGGTACTGGACAGCATCGACGGGGTCGGCGAGGCGGTGGTCTACGGCGTGGAAATCGCCGGCACCAACGGCCGCGCCGGCATGGCCTGCATCCGCCTGGACCGCGAACCGGCCCAGGTCGACTTCCAGGCCCTGCTCGCCGAACTGCGCCGCGAGCTGCCGGCGTACGCCATTCCGCTGTTCCTGCGCCTTAGCGCGCAGATGGAAACCACCGGCACCTTCAAACACAAGAAGGCGCCGCTCAAGGAACAGGGGTTCGACCCGGCGCGCTGCGCCGACCCGCTGTACGCCTGGCTGCCTGGCGAGGAGCGCTATGTACCGGTGGATGCCGAGCTGCATGCGGCCATCCAGGGCGGCACCTATCGCTACTGAAGCTGATTCAGCAGGGCCTGACAGTCCACCGCGTGGTGGTCGGTCAGCTCCGGCCAGGGGTTTTCCGCCAGGTTGACCAGCACGCTGCTGGCGCCGGCGGCGCGGGCGCAGTCCAGATCGAAGCGGTAGTCGCCGACCATCACCAGCTCGCCCGGCGCCACGCCCCAGCGTTCGGCCAGGTGCAGCAGGCCGCCCGGATCGGGCTTGGGCGGCGCCTCGTCGCGGCCAACCACATCGGCCGAGTCGAAGCAGTCGCCCAGGCCGATGGCGGCCAGGGTCAGCAGCGCCAGTTCATGGGCATTGCGGGTGAGGATGCCGAGGCGACAGCCACGCGCGTGCAGCGCACGCACCAGCGCCACCGCGCCTGGCGCAGCCACCGAGGCGATGGCCAGCTCGCGCTCGTGCTCCAGCAGCCAGGCGTGCTTGGCCTGGGCTTCGGCCTCCGGCAAGGCGGCCAGGTGATGGAGGATGTCGTGGTCCTGGGGGATATTCAGCGCGCGCTTGATCGCGGGGAAATCATGCACGGCGATGGTCAGGGTGCCGTCCATGTCGAACACCCAATGGCGACAATCGCGTAGGGCGGGTGAAACCCGCGCAGCCCGAGCACGGGTTTCACCTGCCCCATCCATCACTTCCAGTCCTCGCGCAGACGGGTCAAGCCTTCCTGGGCGACCGAGGCGACCAGTTGGCCCTGGCGATTGAAGATGCTGCCACGGGCAAAACCGCGGGCATTGCCGGACCAGGGGCTGTCCATGGCGTACAGCAGCCAGTCGTCCATGCGCAGGTCGGCGTGGAACCACAGCGAATGGTCGAGGCTGGCCACCTGCATGAACTTCTGGAACACCGAGACGCCGTGCGGCAGCATCGAGGTGGTCAACAGGTTGAAGTCGCTGGCGTAACCCAGCAGGTATTTGTGCAGCCGCGGCTCGTCCGGCAGCGTGCCGTCGGCGCGGAACCACACGTACTTGACCGGCTCGCAAGGCTGCGGGGCGAAGGGATTGATGCGCGTCACCGGACGGATCTCGATCGGCTTGTCGCTGGTCATGCGCTCGCGCATGCGCTCCGGGATCAGGTGCGCCACCTGGCGGGCCAGGTCGGTCTCGGTCGGCAATCCCTCCGGGCCGGGCACATCGGGCATCGGCAGCTGGTGGTTGAAGCCTTGCTCGGCGTACTGGAAGGACGCCGCGCAGGAGAAGATCGGCTGGCCCTTCTGGATCGCCGTGACCCGCCGGGTGCTGAAGCTGCCGCCGTCGCGGATGCGCTCGACCTGGTAGACCACCGGCAGGCTGGCATCGCCCGGGCGCAGGAAGTAGCCATGCAGGGAGTGCACATGGCGCGCCTCCTCGACCGTCTGGGTGGCCGCCGACACGCACTGGCCAAGCACCTGGCCACCGAACAGCTGGCGGAAGCCGAGATCCTGGCTGACCCCACGGAACAGATTTTCCTCGATGGGTTCGAGGCTCAGCAGGGCCACCAGATTGTCCAACACTCGACTCATACCACTCTCCTCATCCCGCGCTCAGGGCGCCGGCGGCGTTCTCAATTCGGCGTAGGCCGGTAGCGAGCTGAGGCGCTCGTCCCATACCGCCCGGCCCAGGGTGAAATGGTAAAGGCTTTGCCAGCGGCTGTCGGCCAGTTCCAGCAATTCATGCACGGCATCGTCGAAAAAGCAGCCGATGCCGGTGCCCGACAGCCCCGCCGCTTCCGCCTCCAGGTAGAGCAACTGGCCGATCTGCCCGCATTCCCAGTAAAGCCGCGGATAGCTCCAGGCGCCTTCGTCCAGCGCCAGGTCGAAGCGCGCCAGCATGGCCACGGCGACGCAGCCGTCGGCGGCGATGTCCTGGCCGCAGGAAAGGAATGCCGACAGGCCGCGCGCATCGCCTTCCAGCAGGCGATACAGCGGCAGCTCATCGTGCGCGCGCTGCCAGCTGAAATCCGCTCGCAGCCCATCCGGCTGGGCCTGCCCATCGCCACGCGCCAGCCAGTACAGGCCGGGCTCCAGGCCCTGCACGCGATGGACGAACAGCAGCAGGTCGACCCGCGCCGGCTCGCCGGTGACGGCAAAGGGCACCGGCGAATGACTTGGCAGCAGGCGGCGCAGCCAGGCATACAGCAGCTCGGCCTGGATGCCGCTGCGCCCATCCATGCTCTGCGCGCTGCGCCGCCGATGCAGAATCGGCCGCAGCGGCAGGCCGGGGTTGTCCTCCGCCGCCACGCCAGCCGGCGCGCCCCACGGCACGGATGGCAACATCGGTGCCCGGCACAGCGCATGCACCCGTGGCAGCTCCGGCCAGTGGCGATACTCGCGCGACAGGCGATTGGCCTGGCCGCTCAAGGCCTGCGCGGCCAGGCCGTCGAGCAGCGCCGCCGGCAGGCTGAACTCGCGCTCCTGAGCCGGACCAATCCACAGCAGGCAGTCGCCATGCTCGGCTTCGTGGAAGCCCTCGCGATCCAGGCCCAGCAGGCCATCCAGGCGCGCCTCGGCCAGGCCGCGCAACAGCCGCACCTGCCAGCCCTGCACGCTGGCGGCGATGGCCACGGCGGCCAGGGCGTGGCCGAGGTCGTGCTGGCAGTAGCGGTAGGCGCGCTCGCCGTACTTCCACGCCTCGCGCCAGGCGATGCTGCTCAGGCCGAGCAGAAAGCCGCCGGCCGGCAACGCGGCAGCCAGTTGTTGGCCCAGCGCCGGCGCCAGTTCGCCACGCACCTCCAGGCCGTGCAGATCCGGGGCGTAGTGCGCCAGCAGACCAGACTCTTCGATGCTGCCCGGTGGCAGCAGCAGATAGGCCTCGGTCGGGTGCAGGTTGCCGGACGACGGATTGACCCGCAGCGCCCAGCGGCTGCCGCCGGACTCCTTCCAGGCCGACAGCGCCAGGCTGTCGTAGAGCAGTTGCGCGAGGCTGGCACGGTTCAAGGGTGCAGGCGTGCCGATCGGCCCGGCGAAAGGCGTGTCGTAGCCCGGGCTTTCCTCCAGCGGGCGCTGCCACAGCTCGATCAGCCGTGTGCCGGCATAGCGGCGAAACGGCGCCGGCTGGGTCGCCCAGTCGAGCTGACCGGGGCCCGGCGCATAACGCTGCGGCTGGTGCTTGCTCCGCTCGTGATAGGCGCACACCTGCTGCTCAGTATCCATTAGCCGCCTCCCGCCAGGCCTGTTGCGACAGGCGATAGAGCACATGCGGGCGCAGCGGATCGCCCAGCTGCAGCTGGGGATGCTCGAAGTCGCCGGCCTGGTCGCGCTGCATGCCGAGCCGCTCCATCAGCCCCCAGGAGCGCCGATTGGCCGGCACGGTGAAGGACACCACTTCGCCCAAACCGAGCTGGTCGAAGGCGAAAACCAGGGCACAGCGCGCCGCCTCCAGCGCATAGCCCTGGCCCCAGTAGGCACGGGCCAGGCGCCAGCCGATCTCCACCGCCGGCACGAAGGGCGCCGCGAAGCCGACATGGGCCAGGCCGGTAAAGCCGATCACCACGCCATCGGCCCGCCGCTCCAGCGCCCAGAAGCTGAAGCCGTGCTCGTTGTAGTGCGCCTGCAGGCGGCGCAACAGCGCTTCACTCTCACGAAGGTCCAGGGGCGCGGGGAAATGCGCCATCACTTCGGCATCGGCGCAAAGCGCCGCCAGGGCATCGAGGTCGCTGTCGCGCCAGGGCCGCAGGATCAGGCGCTCACTGCTCAGGGTGGTGGTCATATACTGGGCTCGCCCATGTTTTCAGAAGCCTGCAAGAGCCCATTATGCTGCCGCTGGTCTATCACGACGACTACAGCCCGCCCTTCCCTGCGGGCCACCGCTTCCCCATGGAGAAGTTCCGCCTGCTGCGCGATCACCTGGTGGACAGCGGGCTAACCGTCGATGCCGACCTGCAACGCCCCGAGCTGTGCCCGCCCGAAGTGCTGGCCCTGGCCCACTGCCCTGCCTATATCGAGCGCTTCCTCGCCGGCGAACTGAGCCACGACGAGCAGCGCCGCCTCGGCCTGCCCTGGAGCCCGGCCCTGGCCCGGCGCACCGTGCGCGCGGTGGGTGGCTCGCTGCTGGCCGCCGAGCTGGCGCTGCAGCACGGCCTTGCCTGCCACCTGGCCGGCGGCACCCACCATGCGCACCATGACCATGCTTCCGGCTTCTGCATCTTCAACGATCTGGCGGTGGTCGCCCTGCATCTGCTGGAAAGCGGCAAGGCCGAGCGGGTGCTGATCTACGACTGCGACGTGCACCAGGGCGACGGCACCGCGCGCATCCTGGAAAACGTGCCAGATGCGGTCACCGTATCGCTGCACTGCGAGAACAACTTCCCGGCACGCAAGGCCCGCAGCGACTGGGATATCGGCCTGCCGACCGGCATGGGCGACGCCGACTACCTGAAAACGGTCAACGACAGCCTGGCCTACCTGCTGCCGCTGTATCAGCCGGACATCGTGCTGTACGACGCCGGCGTCGATGTGCACCGCGACGACGCCCTCGGCCACCTGCAACTGAGCGATGCCGGCATCGCCGCCCGCGATGAGGCCGTGCTGCGCCATTGCCTGGAGCGCGAGATCCCGGTGGTCGGCCTGATCGGTGGCGGCTACGACAAGGACCGCGCCGCCCTGGCCCGGCGCCACGGCATCCTCCATCACAGCGCACGGCGGGTGCTGGACAGTACGCTCGGTTAGAATAGCCACCTCCTCTTCTGCCGATCGCCGCCGATGAACCAGCCCAACCCACCGCATCCACACTCGGTCGCCATTATCGGCGGCGGCCCCGCCGGGCTGATGGCTGCCGAAGTACTGGCCAGTGCCGGCGTGCGGGTCGAGCTGTACGACGCCATGCCGTCGCTGGGGCGCAAGTTCCTCCTGGCCGGGGTCGGCGGGATGAACATCACCCACTCGGAAGCCAAGCCGGCCTTTCTCGCGCGCTACCGCGAGCGGCGCACGGAAGTCGCTGCCCTGCTCGAAGACTTCGACGCCGATGCCCTGCGCGCCTGGATTCACGGCCTGGGCATCGACACCTTTGTCGGCACCTCCGGCCGCGTATTCCCCACCGACATGAAAGCCGCACCGCTGCTGCGCGCCTGGCTCAAGCGCCTGCGCGAAGCCGGCGTGCAGTTGCACACGCGCAGCCGCTGGCTGGGCTGGGACGATGGCGGCGCCCTGCGCATCGCTACGCCCGCGGGTGAACAGGTTGTGCGCGCCGATGCCTGCGTGCTGGCCCTCGGCGGCGGTAGCTGGGCACGCCTGGGCTCGGACGCTGCCTGGGTGCCGCTGCTGCAGGAGCGCGGCGTGGCCATCGCCCCGCTGCAGGCGGCCAATTGCGGTTTCGAAGTGAACGGCTGGAGCGCCCTGCTACGCGACAAGTTCGCCGGCGCACCGCTGAAAAACGTGACCCTGGCGCTGGACGGCGAACCACCGCGGCGCGGCGAATTCATCCTCACCAGCCGCGGCGTGGAAGGCAGCCTGGTGTACGCCCTCTCGGCGGCGATCCGAGAACGGATCAACCAGCATGGCAGTGCCAGCCTGCAGCTTGACCTGCAGCCGGATCGCTCGCTGGAGAAGATCACCCAGCTGCTGGCCAAGCCGCGCGGTTCGCGCTCCATGGCCAAGCACCTGCACAGCCAGCTGGGCATCGACGGGGTCAAGGCCGCCCTGCTGCGCGAACTGACCAGCGCCGAGCAATTCGCCGAACCGGCCCTGCTGGCGACCGCGATCAAGGCACTGCCGCTGACGCTGCGGCGCCCACGCCCGCTGGACGAAGCGATCAGCACGGCCGGCGGCGTGCCGTTCGAGCAGCTGGATGCCGGGCTGATGCTGCGCCAGCTACCGGGCGTGTTCTGCGCCGGCGAGATGCTCGACTGGGAAGCGCCCACCGGCGGCTACCTGCTTACCGCCTGCTTCGCCAGCGGTCGGGCGGCCGGGCTCGGTGTGCTGGCCTGGCTACGCCAGCAGCCCGGGCACTGAAACGGCGCGCATAAAAAAGCCCGGCATCTGCCGGGCTTTTTGTTTTCTACCCACTCAGTACTCGGTGTTGCCTTTGAGCTGAGCTTCGGCAGCCTTGGCCAGATCCGGCGGCAGGAAGTCCTGGTCCGGGTTGTAATCCGGTTTGAGGAAGCTGGACAGCGCATCCAGGTCGGACGGTGCCAGGGTGCCGGCGGCCTGCTTCAGGCGCAGGTTGTTGAGGATGTAGTCGTAGCGCGCATCGTTGTAGTTACGCACCGAGCTGTACAGCTGACGCTGGGCATCGAGCACGTCGACGATATTGCGGGTACCGACCTGGTAGCCAATTTCGGTGGCTTCCAGGGCGCTCTGGTTGGAGATGATCGACTGCTTGCGCGCCTGTACGGTTTCCACGTCGGTGTTCACCGCGCGGTGCAGGTTGCGGGTGTTCTCGACGATCTGGCGACGCAGGCTCTCACGCTCCTGCTCGCTCTGTTGCAGGCGCTGGTAAGCCTCGCGCACCTGGGAGCTGGTCAGGCCGCCGCTGTAGATCGGGATGTTCAGCTGCAGGCCAATGGTGGTCTGCTCGGCATCGCCGTTATAGGGGTTGGCCAGGTCGCTGTTGCTGAAACCGAGGGAGTCGTTGTCGCCCTTCTGGTACTGGGCCACGGCGTCCAGGGTCGGTGCATGGCCAGACTTGCGCTGGCGCAGGGTTTCTTCGGCAGCATCCACCGCGTAGTTGCTGGCCTGCAGATTGAGGTTCTGCTGGGCAGCGGTGTCGACCCAGGCCTTGGCATCGTTCGGCGCCGGGGCGAGGATCGGCAGGGTGTGCTGGATACCCTCGATGGCGGCGTATTCGTTGTTGGTCAGGGTGACCAGGGCCTGGAAGGCGTCTGCCACCTGACGTTGGGCGATGATGCGGTTGGCGCGGGCGGTGTCGTAACCGGCCTGGGCTTCCAGCACGTCAGTCTTGTCCGACAGACCGACATCGAAGCGTTCATTGGCCTGGTCGAGCTGGCGCTTGAACGCCGCTTCTTCGGCCTTGGTCGACGCCAGGGTGTCCTGGGCGCGCAGCACGGCGAAGTAGGTCTCGGCGCTCTGCAGGATCAGGTTCTGTTCGGTGGCCGACAGCGACAGCGAGGCCTGCTCGTTGCTGGCCTTGGCCGCCTGGTACTGGAACCAGCGGTCGGCACGGAACAGCGGCTGGCTCAGGGTGGCCTGGTAGGACAGGCCACTGCGATCGGCATTCACGTCGTCGGGCAGACGGGTATCGACCTTGGTGTTGGTGTTGGTGGCATCGGCGCCGGCCGACAGGTTAGGCAGCAGGCCGGCACGGGCCTGCGGTACCACTTCGCTGATGGCGCCGTAGTTGGCGCGGGCGGCGGCCAGGTCGGCGTTGTTCTTCACCGCTTCGTTATAGACGGTCACCAGGCCGGTCTTGCCAGTCTGGATGGGCTCTTCAGCCCAGGCCAGGCCTGCCGTGGCGGTAGCTACTGCGAGTGCCAGAGAGAGTCTGCGTAGCATGATCAATCCTAGATGCGTGGGAATCGGGCAAGGCTAAGGTGGCGGCCTGCGGTGGTCAAGGCACAGCTGGCCTGAGCACAGCCTAGTTTGCAATAAGCTTTGTTGCCGGGTTGCAACAATACTCTACCCGCCGGTTCAGTTTATATATTTTTCCGCTGCGTTCAGGGCACTCGGGCGACCAGCGCATTGGTGTTCTCCCCACGGGTTGATTAGACTGGCCGCTGTTCTTGTCGGGGTGCCTCGAATCGGAGGCTGAGATCGGATAGTTCCGGATCCCGTTGAACCTGATCAGGTTAAAGCCTGCGTAGGGAACAAGATGTACTCGCCTCCCGGCGAGCCCCTCTGCACCAACCTTGGTGCGCCCGCGCCATTTCTCCCTGCATCAGGTTCGCTCCGACATCTCGCCAGGAGTCCGTCGATGCGTGCCGAACCGTCCAACAGCAAGAACCTCAGCGAATCTGCCCAGGTCGACCAGCAGTCGATCCAGCCGCTGCCACGTTCGCAGAAGATCTATGTGCAGGGTTCGCGCCCGGATATCCGCGTGCCGATGCGCGAGATCAGCCTGGATGTCACCCCCACCGCCTTCGGTGGCGAGATCAACGCACCGGTTACCGTGTACGACACCTCCGGCCCCTACACCGACCCGGACGTGACCATCGACGTGCGCAAGGGCCTGAGCGATGTGCGCAGCGCCTGGATCGACGACCGTGGCGACACCGAGCGCCTCGACGGCCTCTCGTCCGAGTTCGGCCAGCGCCGCCTGGCCGATGCCGAGCTGACCAAGATGCGCTTCGCCCACGTGCGCAACCCGCGCCGGGCCAAGGCCGGCAAGAACGTCAGCCAGATGCACTACGCCCGCCAGGGCATCATCACGCCCGAGATGGAATACGTCGCCATCCGCGAGAACATGAAGCTCGCCGAGCACCGCGCCGCCGGCCTGCTCGACGCGCAGCACGCCGGGCACAGCTTCGGCGCCAGCATTCCCAAGGAAATCACCGCCGAATTCGTCCGCGAGGAAATCGCCCGCGGCCGCGCCATTATCCCGGCGAACATCAACCACGTGGAGCTGGAGCCGATGATCATCGGCCGCAACTTCCTGGTGAAGATCAACGGCAATATCGGCAACTCGGCCTTGGGTTCCTCTATTGAAGAAGAAGTGGCCAAGCTGACCTGGGGCATTCGCTGGGGTTCGGACACGGTGATGGACCTGTCCACCGGCAAGCATATCCACGAGACCCGCGAGTGGATCATCCGCAACTCACCGGTACCGATCGGCACCGTGCCGATCTACCAGGCCCTGGAGAAGGTCAACGGCGTGGCCGAAGACCTGACCTGGGAGCTGTTCCGCGACACTCTGATCGAGCAGGCCGAACAGGGCGTGGACTACTTCACCATCCACGCCGGCGTGCTGCTGCGCTATGTGCCGCTGACTGCCAAGCGGGTCACTGGCATCGTCTCGCGTGGCGGCTCGATCATGGCCAAGTGGTGCCTGGCGCACCATAAAGAGAACTTCCTCTATACCCACTTCGAGGAAATCTGCCAGATCATGAAGGCCTACGACGTCAGCTTCTCGCTGGGCGACGGCCTGCGCCCGGGCTCGATTGCCGACGCCAATGACGCCGCCCAGTTCGGCGAACTGGAAACCCTCGGCGAGCTGACCAAGATCGCCTGGCAGCACGACGTGCAGTGCATGATCGAAGGCCCCGGCCACGTGCCCATGCAGCTGATCAAGGAGAACATGGACAAGCAGCTGGAATGCTGCGACGAGGCGCCCTTCTACACCCTCGGCCCACTGACCACCGACATCGCCCCCGGCTACGACCACATAACCAGCGGCATCGGCGCCGCCATGATCGGCTGGTTCGGCTGCGCCATGCTCTGCTACGTCACGCCCAAGGAACACCTGGGCCTGCCGAACAAGGATGACGTGAAGACCGGCATCATCACCTACAAGATCGCTGCCCATGCCGCCGACCTGGCCAAGGGCCACCCGGGGGCACAGATCCGCGACAATGCCTTGTCCAAAGCGCGCTTCGAGTTCCGCTGGGAAGACCAGTTCAACCTCGGCCTGGACCCGGACACCGCGCGCAGCTACCACGACGAGACCCTGCCCAAGGACTCGGCCAAGGTGGCGCACTTCTGCTCCATGTGCGGGCCGAAGTTCTGCTCGATGAAGATCACCCAGGAAGTGCGCGACTACGCCAAGGACAATGGCCTGTCCGACGAGAGCAAGGCGGTCGAGGCCGGCTTCCGCGAGCAGGCCGAGCGCTTCAAGGGCGAAGGTTCGGTGATCTACAAGCAGGTCTGAGCATTACCCCAAGCAGAGCGCTGCGGCTCCGGTCGCAGCGGTTTTCCACCCAGCGAGACAGATTCCTATGGCCACTCCCACCCCATCCTACGCCCCCGGCGTTGCCGTCCCCGCGCACCAGCGGGTGTTCGGCGCGCGCGACCTGGGCTCCCTGTGGTTCTCCCTGGGCATCGGTCTGATGGTGCTGCAGCTCGGCGGCCTGCTGGCACCGGGCCTGGGCCTGGCCGGCGGGATCGGCGCGATCCTGCTTGGCACGGCGGTCGGTGTGCTGCTGCTCGGCGCGGTGGCGGTGATCGGCAGCGATACCGGGTTGTCGTCGATGTCCGCGCTGAAACTCAGTCTGGGCAACCAGGGCGCGGTATTGCCGGCCCTGCTCAACCTGCTGCAGCTGGTCGGTTGGGGCGCCTTCGAAATCATCGTCATGCGCGATGCCGCCAGCCTGCTGGCCGGCAAGGTGTTCACCGACGGCAGCACCCTGACCAGCCCGATCCTCTGGACCCTATTCTTCGGCGCCCTGGCCACCCTGCTGGCGGTGACCGGCCCGCTGACCTTCGTGCGGCGCGTGCTGCGCAAGTGGGGCATCTGGCTGCTGCTCGGCGCCTGCGCCTGGCTGACCTGGAACCTGTTCGACAAGGCCGATCTCGGCGCCCTCTGGGCACAACGTGGTGATGGCTCGCTGCCATTCGCCCTGGGCTTCGATATCGCCATCGCCATGCCGCTGTCCTGGTTACCGCTGATCGCCGACTACTCGCGCTTCGGCAAGGCCGCCGGGCGGGTGTTCGCCGGCACCGCGGTAGGCTTCTTCTGCGGCAACGTGTGGCTGATGAGCCTGGGCGTGGCCTACACCCTGGCGTTCGCCCCGAGCGGCGAGATGAACGCCCTGCTGCTGGCCCTGGCCGGTGCCGGCCTGGGCATTCCGCTGTTGCTGATCCTGCTCGACGAGTCGGAAAACGCCTTCGCCGACATCCACTCGGCGGCGGTGTCCAGCGGTACGCTGGTGACGTTCAAGGTCGAGCACCTGGCCCTGGCCATCGGCGCGCTCTGCACCCTGATCGCCCTGTTCGCGCCGCTGGCCGAATACCAGAACTTCCTGCTGCTGATCGGCTCGGTGTTCGCCCCGCTGTTCGGCGTGGTGCTGGTCGACCACTTCATCCTGCGTCGTCGCCATGCCGAACTGGCGCCACGCGTTGGCCTGCGCTGGAGCACCCTGCTGGCCTGGGGCTGCGGCGTGGCGGTGTATCACGCGCTGGCCAAGTTCGCCCCGGAGATCGGTGCGACCCTGCCGGCGCTGGCGCTGGCCGCCGTGCTGCAATTGCTGCTGGGCAAGCTGGCCAGTCGTCAGCGCGGCATTGCTACCGCCTAGCCGCGACCGGGGAAGTAGTAGGGCTTGAGGATGCCGTTGAGGCGCGGATAGGGAATCTTCAGTTCCGGGTGGCCGCTGGAGTACGGTGCGATGCGGTCGATGTCGTACTTGAGCAACAGCGCGCCGAAGTTGAGGGCGATGTTGTCGGTGCGTTCGAATGGCCAGGTCTGCTGGAAACCGGCGTCCTGGTCATGGCCGTTGGCCGTCAGCCAGGCCTGGTGGGCCAGCTGCACGGTCTGCCAGAAGGCCTCCTCCTCGCCCGGCACCAGCATGTCCGGCAGGCTCAGCACCTTGTGCAGCTGGCGGTCGTAGTTGAGGTAGGCGCGCCCCGGAATGCCGTGGGCGCCACCGGTAAAGCGGTAGCTGGACAGCTCGATCACCACCAGGCGGTCGTGCTGCTCCAGCACCTTGGCCTGCAGGTAGCTGCTCCAGCCCGGCTTGGCACTGGCCAGGAAGTCCCGCTCGTAGGCGGCCAGCGAGACCGGCGGCGGATCGCCCGGCAGCTCGACGGTCAGGCCGAGCAGCTCGCGCTCGATGCGCGCATTCAGCTCGGGCAGGTCCTTGAGCGACTGCAGGTCGATATTGACCAGCGCGCAGTCCGCACCGCTGCAACCGGGTGCCGTATGCTCCCAGCGCTGCTGGCTGGTCGCCAGAGGCTGCGAGCCTTGTGGCTGCAGGCTCTGGCATCCGCCAAGCAGCAGGGACAGGGTAAACAGGCTGGCGATACTGGACAGACGCATGGCGATTCCTGGTGGGATGACGAGCGGTTCGACTGCACTCGCTGGCGACTGTTCCCACCGGCGAACGCGGGCGCCATTGTCCCTGCCCGCGCGTCATCCTCCAAGCACTTAGAACCTGTTTACGATCTCCTGTCCGTCGGCCATACCGCGTTAAAAACAGGCGCTTAGAAGACGAAATCGCGGCGCGTGGCCGAATGCGCTGGAGCAGGCCCCTCATGGCGAAACAAACCGGCGGGTGGTTGAAGTCATTGAGCCGCTTGAGACAGACTGCAGCAACGACCATCCGCATGAAGACGCCTGGAACCCGGCGCTGCGACCGTTGGTCCAGAGTTAGGCGGAATATCACGAACTTCCGCTAAAAATTGCGGACACCAGTGTCCGATCGCTCAATCACGACAAGATGACCGGCAGGGCCCAACGCCTGCCACGCATGCCCGCCCCATAAGGCGGCTTGCAATTGGCCCGTTCGGGCACACACATTCCCAGCCTATGACCCGTCGTCGCCCGGCCACACGTGCCGCCGCGCCGACCGACTAGCCTGTATCCAACGCAGCACAGAAGGAGATACCCATGCCGCACGACGATGTCGAAGTGCTCCAGCGCGAGACCTGTTTCCAGGGCTTCTACAAGCTCGATCGCCTGCACCTGCGCCATCGCCAGTTCTCCGGAAGCATGGGCCCGCAACTCAGCCGCGAGCTGTTCGTGCGCCACGACGCGGTCTGCGTGCTGCCCTACGACGCACAGCGCGACTGCGTGGTGCTGATTGAGCAATTCCGCGTCGGCGCCATGGACAAGTCGGCCAACCCCTGGCTGATCGAGCTGGTCGCCGGACTGATAGACAAGGACGAGGAGCCGGAGGAAGTGGCGCGCCGCGAGGCCATCGAGGAAGCCGACCTTGTCTTGGGCGCGCTGTGGCCGATCACCACCTACTTCCCTTCCCCTGGCGGTTCCGATGAGCGCGTGCACCTGTATGTCGGCCGCTGCGACAGCCAGGGCGCCGGCGGCGTGCATGGCCTGGCCGAGGAAGGCGAGGACATCCGCGTGCATGTCTGGCCACTGGAGGACGCCCTGCAGGCGGTGAAGGACGGGCGCATCAACAACGCCGCCAGCATCATCGCCCTGCAATGGCTGGCGCTGAACCGCGCCGAAGTGCGGGGGCTGTGGTCATGAACCTGCTACGCGAGCGCTACCGCGTCGACCTGGTCGAACTGCAGAGCGCTTGCGAGGCCAACTATGCCCGGCTGCTGCGCCTGCTGCCGGACATGCGCGAAGAGGCCAACGAGCGGCGCGTAGCCCTGAGCCAGGGTGACCAGCTGCTCGGTGTGCTGGTGCTGCAAGTGCTGGAAGCCTGCCCCTACACCACCACCCTGCGGGTCAGCCAGGAGCACAGCCTGCAATGGCTACCGGTGCCCAAGCTGGAGGTGCGGGTGTACCACGATGCACGCATGGCCGAGGTGGTCAGCGCGGAGAATGCCCGGCGTTTTCGCAGCATCTACAGCTACCCGAACGCCGCCATGCACCAACCGGACGAGAAGACCCAGCTCAACCTGTTTCTCGGCGAATGGCTAAGCCATTGTCTGGCCTGCGGCCATGAACTGACCCCGGTACTCTGAAAGCCATACTCGGCAAATGTGACCAGTTCACATTTATCGGGTTTACCGAATCGGGCTTCACCCACCATAATCCTGATAACTGGTTCAGGAGTCGGCCCTTGTCGCGCCCTTCGTCTCATGCTGTTGACCGTTCGGTGCTGCTGGTGCAGTTATCCGACAGTCATCTGTTTGCCGAGGAAAATGGCAAGCTGCTGGGCATGAACACCCGCGACAGCCTGCAACGGGTGATCGACAAGGTTCGCGAAGAGCAGCCGCAGATCGATCTGATGCTCGCCAGCGGCGACCTTTCGCAGGACGGCAGCATCGCCTCCTACGAGTCCTTCCGTCAGCTCACCGAAGCCCTGGCCGACCAGTCCCGCTGGTTCCCCGGCAATCACGATGAAGTGCCTGCCATGCGCACCGCCTGCAACGGCAGCAATCTGCTGGAGCCCATACTGGACCTCGGCAACTGGCGCATCACCCTGCTCGACTCCTCGATTCCCGGCGCCGTGCCCGGTTTCTTCGGCGACGACCAGCTGCGCCTGCTCGAGCAGTCACTCAGCGAAGCGCCCGAACGCCACCACCTGGTGTGCTTCCACCATCACCCGGTATCCATCGGCTGCAACTGGATGGAGCCCATCGGCATCCGCAACCCCGCCGCCCTATTCGCCGTGCTGGAGCGCTTCCCGCAGGTCAAGGCGGTGCTCTGGGGGCATATCCACCAGGAATTCGACCAGCAGCAGGGCGGCATCCGCCTGCTCGCCTCGCCCTCCACCTGCGTGCAGTTCGCCCCGGGCAGCGAGGAATTCCAGGTCGACACCACGGCGCCCGGCTACCGCTGGCTGCGCCTGCATGCCGACGGCCGCCTGGAGACCGGCGTATCGCGGGTCACCGGGATCGACTTCGAAGTCGACTACAGCGTCAAAGGCTACTGAGCACTGCGTCTCACTGCTGCGACAAGCGTTCCATTCCCCGCTTAGCCCTGTCCCGCCCGCCCCCTGATGCCGCCTGCCACGCCAACAGCCATCGATTTAATCGAACAGCCCTTTCTTTATTTCACATTTGTGTACCCCAGCACCGCTCTCTAGCCTGTGGGCTCCTGCACATGCCCACGGGCCTTTGCAGGCATGCGGCCCACACCATTAGTGCCGATACCCGAGTGTTTCGAACTACACGCAGTTCAAAGCGCTCCGGCTGCGCGCAAGCGTTTCTGGCTGAAGTCAGTGTGTCTGTGCCGTCCTGGCGCCATCGCGCGGCCTCCTTGCCGTGCGTGAACGTAGTTTTTCTATGCAGTCCGATACCCATGACAACGGAGATTGATAGATGGCTCGTACACCCTTGCTCAGCCGTTTGCAGGCCCTCAGCCACCTGGCCGGCAGCACGCCAGAATCCGCTGCCGACTACCAGCAGGCCCTGAGCCTGCAGCGCTCGCGCCGTGAAGTGCTGAAGTCCGCCGGTGTTGCTGGCGTGATGCTGGCCGGTAGCAGCCTGCCGGGACTGGCAGCCGCAGTGACTGGCGGCAGTAGCGGCAGCCTTGGCGTCGCGGTGATAGGTGCCGGGCTGGCCGGCCTGGCCAGCGCCTATGAGCTGAAGAAAAGCGGCGTCAGCGCCACCCTGTTCGAAGCCTCCACCCGTCTCGGTGGGCGCTGTTTCAGCAACCGCAGCACCTTCCCCGGGCAGGTGGCCGAGAACGGCGGCGAGCTGATCGACGGCTATCATGTGGAAACCCTGCGCCTGGCCAAGGAACTGGGGCTGCAGGTGGACGATCTGCTGGCCTACGACCAGGCCCAGGGTGGCGAGGACATCTACTACTTCCAGGGCCAGCGCTACAGCCTCGCGGAGGCCTTCAACGACTTCAAGGCGATCCAGGCGCAGCTCTACAGCGAGGTTAAGGCCGCCCCCTTCCCCACCCTGTGGAACAGCTACACCGCCCGCGGCCAGGTGCTGGACCAGATGACCATCAGCCAGTGGATCGAGCTCTATGTACCGGGTGGCCTGCAATCGCGCCTGGGTCGCCTGCTCGACGTCGCCTACGAGATCGAATACGGCGCCGACTGCAGCCAGCAGAGCGCGCTCAACCTGATCTACCTGCTGGGCTATTCCAGCAAGCAGAACCTGGAGATGTTCGGCGAGTCCGACGAGCGCTATCACATCCGCGGCGGCAATGATCAGCTGGTCAGCGCCATGGCCAGCCGCATTGGCGACAGCCAGATCAAGCTCGGCCATGAGCTGACCCGCATCAGCCTCAACCCCGATGCCAGCTACAGCCTCGACTTCAACACCAGCAAGGGGCCGCTGCGGGTAACGGCCCTGCAGGTGATCATGGCCATCCCCTTCAGCATCCTGCGCAGCAGCGTGGACTTCGCCAGCGCCGGCTTCGATGCACGCAAGCTCCGGGCGATCCGCGAAATGCCGATGGGCAACAGCTGCAAGTTCCAGCTGCAGTTCCGCCAGCGCATCTGGCGCCAGCAGAACAGCAACGGCTCCAGCTACTCCGACACCGGTTACCAGGACACCTGGGAAGTCACCCGCGGCCAGGCCGGCAGCGAAGGCATCCTCAACAACTTCACCGGCGATTCCACCGCGCTGGAGATGAACAGCGCTTCGCTGGACATCAAGGCCGCGCAGTTCCTTGGCCAGCTGGAGCGGGTCATTCCCGGCATCAGCAACGAATGGAATGGCCGTGCCATCCTCAACTACTGGCCGGGCTACCGCTGGACCAAAGGCGCCTACGGCTACTACGCCCCTGGCAACTACACCGCGTTCGTCGGCTATGAGGGCGCGCGCCAGGGCAACTGCCATTTCTGCGGCGAACACACCTCGATCGAATCGCAGGGCTACCTCAACGGCGCGATCGAAACCGGCCAGCGCTGCGCCCAGGAAATCCTGGCCGATCTCAAGGCGGCGCAGACCGCCTGATCGTCGAAACACCGTTTTGCCCACGCGGCCATCGACAGGCCGCGTGGCTACCCGCATCCACCGCCAGCACCATCCCCCGCATCGATTGCGCGAACGCCCAACTGCATGATCGGCGGCTTGCAGCCTGCCGCCCCCGCTTGTAGCCTCCCCTCCCCATGACCAGCATCCTTTATATCCACGGCCTCAACAGCTCGCCCGCCTCGACCAAGGCCAGCCAGTTGCTGCGGGTCGCCGAACACTGCGGGATCGCCCAGCACCTGCGCGTGCCGGCCCTGCACCACCACCCACGCCAGGCCATGCAGCAGTTGCAGACAGCCATTGGCGAACTGGGCCGGCCCTTGCTGGTCGGCAGTTCGCTGGGCGGCTTCTATGCCACTTACCTGGCCGAACAGCATGGCCTGAATGCCCTGCTGATCAACCCGGCCGTGCGCCCGCACAAACTGTTCGATGGCCGCGAGGCCGAGCAGACCAACCACTACAGCGGTGAAACCTGGCTGCTGACCCACGACCACGTGCAGGCCCTGGCCGAGCTGGAAGTACCGCCACCGCAGGACGCCCAGCGTTATCGCGTATGGCTGCAAACCGCCGACGAGACTCTCGACTACCGCCAGGCAGAGGCCTACTACCAGGGCTGTAGCCTGGATATCCAGCAGGGCGGCGACCACAGCTACCAGGGTTTTGCCGGCCGCCTGCCGGAAATCCTCGAACTGGCTGGCTTCGACCGCACAATCTGGCAAGATTTCGACTTTTCTACCCTTTAAGCCCCGCGCGGCTGCCACAGCGCAGCCCGCCAGCACCCTGATCAACTGACGAATTAAGAGACCCCATGGCCCAGCAGAACTCCTACAACGCCGATGCCATCGAAGTCCTCTCCGGCCTCGACCCGGTGCGCAAGCGCCCGGGCATGTACACCGACACCTCGCGGCCCAACCACCTGGCCCAGGAAGTCATCGACAACAGCGTCGACGAAGCCCTGGCCGGCCATGCCAAGTCGATCCAGGTGATCCTCCACGAGGACAACTCCCTGGAAGTGCTCGACGACGGCCGCGGCATGCCGGTGGACATCCACCCGGAAGAAGGCGTGCCCGGCGTCGAGCTGATCCTCACCAAGCTGCATGCCGGCGGCAAGTTCTCCAACAAGAACTACCAGTTCTCCGGCGGCCTGCACGGCGTGGGCATCTCGGTAGTCAACGCCCTGTCGACCCAGGTGATCGTCACCGTCAAACGCGACGGCAACGAATACCAGATGAGCTTCGCCGACGGCTTCAAGGCCAGCGACCTGGCCGTGGTCGGCACGGTCGGCAAACGCAACACCGGCACCAGCGTGCACTTCTGGCCAGACGCCAAGTACTTCGACTCGCACAAGTTCTCGGTCAGCCGCCTCAAGCACGTGCTCAAAGCCAAGGCCGTGCTCTGCCCGGGCCTGGCGGTCAGTTTCGAAGACAAAGCCAGCGGCGAGAAAGTCGAGTGGCGCTTCGAGGACGGCCTGCGCTCCTACCTGGCCGACTCCGTCAGCGAGCACCTGCGCCTGCCCGAAGAGCCCTTCGTCGGCAGCCTCGCCGGCAACAAGGAAGCCGTCGACTGGGCCCTGCTGTGGCTGCCCGAGGGCGGCGAGAGCGTGCAGGAAAGCTACGTCAACCTGATCCCCACCGCCCAGGGCGGCACCCACGTCAACGGCCTGCGCCAGGGCCTGCTGGATGCCATGCGCGAGTTCTGCGAGTTCCGCAACCTGCTGCCGCGCGGCGTGAAGCTGGCCCCGGAAGACATCTGGGAACGCATCGCTTTCGTCCTCTCGATGAAGATGCAGGACGCCCAGTTCTCCGGGCAGACCAAGGAGCGCCTGTCTTCGCGCGAAGCCTCGGCGTTCGTTTCCGGGGTAGTCAAAGACGCCTTCAGCCTGTGGCTCAACGCCCACCCGGAACTCGGCCAACAACTGGCGGAGCTGGCCATCAGCAACGCCAACCGCCGTCTCAAGGCCGGCAAGAAGGTCGAGCGCAAGAAGATCACCCAGGGCCCGGCGCTGCCCGGCAAGCTGGCCGACTGCGCAGGCCAGGACCCGATGCGCTCCGAGCTATTTCTGGTCGAAGGTGATTCCGCCGGCGGTTCGGCCAAGCAGGCGCGCGACAAGGAGTTCCAGGCGATCCTGCCGCTGCGCGGCAAGATCCTCAACACCTGGGAAGTCGACGGCGGCGAAGTGCTGGCCAGCCAGGAAGTGCACAACATCGCCGTGGCCATCGGCGTCGACCCAGGTTCATCCGACCTCGGCGAGCTGCGCTACGGCAAGGTGTGCATCCTCGCCGACGCCGACTCCGACGGCCTGCACATCGCCACGCTGATCTGCGCCCTGTTCGTGCGTCACTTCCGCCCGCTGGTGGATGCCGGCCACGTCTACGTTGCCATGCCGCCGCTGTACCGCATCGACCTGGGCAAGGAAATCTTCTACGCCTTGGACGACGCCGAGCGCGACGGCATCCTCGATCGCCTGGTCGCCGAGAAGCGCCGTGGCAAGCCGCAAGTCACCCGCTTCAAGGGCCTGGGCGAGATGAACCCACCGCAGCTGCGCGAAACCACCATGGACCCCAACACCCGCCGCCTGGTGCAGCTGACCCTGGAAGACTTCGAGGGCACGCTGGAGATCATGGACATGCTGCTGGCGAAGAAGCGCGCCGGCGACCGCAAGAGCTGGCTGGAAGCCAAAGGCAACCTGGCCGAGGTCCTGGCATGAGACCAGCCGTCGCGCTGGCCTGCCTGCTGTTCGCCCTGCCGGCGCTTGCTGCCGAAAGAGCGCCAGCCGGCACCGCGGCCGAGCTGCAGCTGCTGCACGAATACCCGGTGGACGGCATGCCCAGTGGCAACCTGTCCGGCCTGGCGCGTTGCGGCGGCGAGTGGCTGACGCTGTCCGACCACGACGACGACCGTTTCTATCGCCTGCAACCAGGCGAGCACAGTTGGCAGGCCACGGCCGAAACCTTCATTGCCCCGCCACCGCCGGTCAGCGGCCTGCCCTGGGGCCTGCGCGTGCGCACCTGGGTCGGCAACCTGCTGCGTGGCGGAGAGCTGGATTTCGAGGACATCACCTGCGACGCCGCCGGCAATCGCTACCTGGTCAGCGAAACCAGCGCCGCCGTGCTGCGCATCCCGGTGGTCGGCCAGCCCGACTGGCTGCGCCTGCCGCCCGGGCTGATGCGCCAGGCCCGCGCCAGCGGCATGCTGCTGCACCATAACGCCCTGCTCGAAGGCATCGCCATCGAACCCAACGGCGCACGCCTGTGGCTGGCCGCCGAACGTGAGCGGCGCGGCCTGCTGGTACTGCACGGCAAGAGCGACAGCTGGTCGTGCACCGGCGGCTGCGTGCTGCTGGCCCAGGCCGGACGCGAGCGTTCGCCGCTGGAGCTGGACAGCACACAAACCTACCCGCGCGACTTCTCCTCGCTGACCTTCTTCGACGGCAAGCTGTTCAGCCTACAGCGCCTGGAGCATCGCCTGTGCCGGCGCAACCCGGGCACCGGCGAAGAGGAAAAATGCTGGTCGTTCGCCGCCACCGCGCAAGAGCCTGCCCGCCGCTACCCGGAACCCTACGGCGCAGCCGAAGCCCTGTGGCTGGATCAGGATGGCGCCTGGCTGGGCCTGGACAATAACGGTCTGGCCCGCAGCGACGGCGAGCAGCGCCCGCTGCTCTGGCACTTTGCCGCGCCCGCCGGCGGCTGGAACGCACCATGAGCGACGCGCAACCTTCCGGCCAGCGTGCCGGGCGCATCATGCTGATCCTCGCCTGGATCGCCGCCCTGGCGCTGGCCACCTACTGGTTCGGCAACTGGGAAGAGCGCCGCGCCAATCCCAACCAGCAGCCGCAATCGGTGCATGGCGAAGGCTTTATCGAAGTACGCCTGGCCAGCGGTCGCGGCGGCCACTACATGCTGGATGGACAGATCGACGGACAGACCGTGACCTTCCTCCTCGATACCGGCGCCAGTGCCGTGGCGATTCCCGCCGACCTGGCCAAGCGCCTCGGCCTCAAGCGCGGCGCACCGATTACCCTGAGCACCGCCAACGGCCTGAGCACCGGTTATCGCACCCACCTGACCAGCCTGCAGCTCGGCGATATCCAGCTGAGCAATGTGGCGGCGCTGGTCGCCCCCGGCATGCAAGGCGACGAGGTGCTGCTCGGCATGAGCGCCCTCAAGCAACTCGAATTCACTCAAAAGGGCGGCACCCTGGTGCTGCGCCAATCGACTTCACTGAAATGACCCTGAGGCACGCATGAGCGACTCCCTCGATTTGAGCCTGGAAGGCGTGGAACGGCGATCTCTTGCCGACTTCACCGAGCAGGCTTATCTCAACTACTCCATGTACGTGATCATGGACCGCGCCTTGCCGCATATCGGCGACGGCCTCAAGCCCGTGCAACGACGCATCGTCTACGCCATGAGCGAGCTGGGCCTGGACGCCGACTCCAAGCACAAGAAATCGGCGCGTACCGTCGGTGACGTGCTCGGTAAGTTCCACCCGCACGGCGACAGCGCCTGCTACGAGGCCATGGTGCTGATGGCCCAGCCGTTCAGCTACCGCTACACCCTGGTCGACGGTCAGGGCAACTGGGGTGCGCCAGACGATCCCAAGTCCTTCGCCGCCATGCGTTACACCGAGGCGCGCCTGTCGCGTTACTCCGAGGTGCTGCTGACCGAACTGGGCCAGGGCACCGTCGACTGGGTACCGAACTTCGACGGCACCCTCGACGAGCCGGCCACCCTGCCGGCGCGCCTGCCCAACATCCTGCTCAACGGCACCACCGGCATCGCCGTGGGCATGGCCACCGACGTACCGCCGCACAACCTGCGCGAAGTCGCCGCCGCCTGCGTGCGCCTGCTGGATGAGCCAAACGCCACGGTCGAGCAACTGTGCGAGCACATCCTCGGTCCGGACTTCCCCACCGAGGCGGAAGTCATCACGCCCAAGGCCGACCTGCTGAAGATCTATGAAACCGGCAAGGGCTCGGTGCGCATGCGCGCCGTGTACCGCGTCGAGGACGGCGACGTGGTGGTCACCGCCCTGCCGCACCAGGTCTCCGGGGCCAAGGTGCTGGAGCAAATCGCCGCGCAGATGCAGGCCAAGAAGCTGCCGATGGTCGCCGACCTGCGCGACGAGTCGGACCACGAACACCCGTGCCGCATCGTCATCATCCCGCGCTCCAACCGCGTCGATGCCGACGAGCTGATGCAGCACCTGTTCGCCACCACCGAGCTGGAGTCCAGCTACCGGGTCAACACCAACGTCATCGGCCTCGACGGCAAGCCGTCGGTGAAAGACCTGCGTACCCTGCTCACCGAATGGCTGCAATATCGCGTCGGCACCGTGCGCCGCCGCCTGCAGTTCCGCCTGGACAAGGTCGAGAAGCGCCTGCACCTGTTGGAAGGCTTGCTCGCCGCCTTCCTCAACCTGGATGAAGTGATCCACATCATCCGCACCGAGGACTCGCCCAAGCCGGTGCTGATGGAGCGCTTCGGCCTCACCGAGATCCAGGCCGACTATATCCTCGACACCCGCCTGCGCCAGCTGGCCCGCCTGGAAGAGATGAAGATCCGTGGCGAGCAGGACGAGCTGGCCAAGGAACGCGCCAAGCTGCTGGCCCTGCTCGGCAGTGAAACCAAGCTGAAGAAGCTGGTACGCCAGGAAATCCTCGACGACGCCGAGAAATACGGCGACGACCGCCGCTCGCCAATCGTCGCCCGCGCCGAAGCCAAGGCCCTGTCCGAAACCGAGCTAATGCCGACCGAACCGGTCACCGTGGTGCTCTCGGAAAAAGGCTGGGTGCGCTGCGCCAAGGGCCACGACATCGACGCCACCGGCCTGTCGTACAAGGCCGGCGACGGCTTCAAGACGTCTGCGCCAGGCCGCTCGAACCAGTACGCCGTGTTTATCGACTCGACCGGGCGCAGCTACTCGCTGGCCGCGCACAGCCTGCCGTCGGCACGCGGCCAGGGCGAACCGCTCACCGGCCGCCTGCAGCCGCCACCGGGCGCGACCTTCGATTGCGTGCTGCTGCCGGACGACAACGCGCTGTACGTGATCGCCTCGGACGCCGGCTACGGCTTCGTGGTCAAGGGTGAAGACCTGCAAGCCAAGAACAAGGCCGGCAAGACCCTGCTGACCCTGCCGAACGGCGCACTGGTGGTGCCGCCCAAGCCGGTGGCCAACCGCGAGGAAGACTGGCTGGCGGCGGTGACCACCGAAGGTCGCCTGCTGCTGTTCAAGGTCGCCGACCTGCCACAACTGGGCAAAGGCAAGGGCAACAAGATCATCGGCATCCCCGGTGAGCGCGTGGCCAGCCGCGAGGAATACCTCACCGACCTGGCCGTGCTGCCGAACGGCGCCACCCTGGTGCTGCAGGCCGGCAAGCGCACCCTGTCGCTCAAGCCGGACGACCTGGAGCACTACAAGGGCGAGCGTGGACGGCGTGGCAACAAGCTGCCACGCGGCTTCCAGCGGGTCGACCAGCTGCTGGTGGAAAGCCCGAGCTAAAGGCTGCGGCAATGCAAAAGGGAGGCTACGGCCTCCTTTTTTCTGCCTGCGCCACACCCAGGACGGGCGCAACCCGCGTGGCCCGCGCGGGTTACACCCGCCCTACGAGGAACCACCCACAGCGGAAAATGCGCGGCCCCCACGAAAAGGCCGTGGCGCTTTCTTGAACGTTCAGCAATCCCCACAGTAGAGCCCGCCGGGCGCTCCGGGCTGGAGTCCGACAGCCGTTTGACGGATGATACGCGGCCGCAGGCAACGACCTGCGTGACCGCGTATGACTGCCGGCCGCCCATGCGGCCCCCAGGGTGAATTGATGACTGTGTGGCGCCTCCCCGCTGTTCTGCTGCTCACTGGCCTGCTCGGCCTGGTGGGCTGTACGGCGCACAAACCGGTACCGCTGTACCAGCTCGACGCCGGCAGCCCCGGCGTGCCGCAACAGACTCAGGGCCTGGCCGTGCTGCTTGGCCCGGTACTGATCGCCGACTACCTGCAGCGTGAAGCCTTCCTCCAGCGCCAGAGCGATGGCAGCCTGGTGCCCGCCGAAGACGCGCGCTGGGCCGGCAGCCTGGCCGCCGATATCGACCAGGTGCTGCTGCGCCAGTTGGCCGCCAAACTGGACAGCCAGCGCCTGGTGCTGGCCCCGGCCCACGCCGGCTTCACTCCCGACGTACAAGTGCTGCTGAACATCAGCCGCCTGGATTCCGGCCCCGACCATCCGGCCGTGCTGGAAGCCCAGTGGCGCCTGCTCGACCGCACAGGCCAGCTGCGCGACAGCCGCCTGGTGCGCCTGCAGGAGCCGCACGACGGCAGCGCCGCCGATCAGGTCCAGGCGCAGAGCCGCCTGCTGCGCCAGCTGGTGCTGCAACTGGCCGAGGCCATCGAACCACTGCGCAACCAGCCCATCGCCGAAGCCAGCAAGCCAGCGCCCGTACCGCCACGCCCGGCCAAGCCCCAGGGGCCGAAACTGCCCATGGTCGCGCCGACCCGCAACAGCGGCGAAGTGCTGCGCTTCTGAATTTCTTATCGCGCGGCTCTGCTAGTGCCGCGCCCGATCCAACTGTGCCGAGACTGCCCGCCATGGCCCGCAAGAAAGCCGCCGTCGATTTCGAACAATCCCTCGCCGATCTGCAACAGCTGGTCGAGCGCCTGGAAGGCGGCGAGCTGTCCCTGGAAGACTCGCTGACCGCCTTCGAACAGGGCATCCGCCTGACCCGCGACTGCCAGTCCGCCCTGGCCCAGGCCGAGCAGAAGGTGCAGATCCTCCTCGAGCGCGATGGCGAGCTGGAGGAAGCCCCCTTCGACGCGGACAGCCAGGCATGATCGCGGCCTACCAGCAACGCTGCCAGGCCCGTGTCGATGCCGCCCTGGCCAACCTGTTCGAAGCCCCGCGCAGCGAACTGGCCCGCCTCTACCAGGCCATGCGCTACAGCGTGGTGAACGGTGGCAAGCGCGTGCGCCCGCTGCTGGTGTATGCCGCCTGCGAAGCGCTGGACGGCGACCTCGGGCATGCCGACGGCGCCGCCTGCGCGGTGGAGCTGATCCACGCCTACTCGCTGGTACACGACGACCTGCCGGCCATGGACGACGACGACCTGCGGCGCGGCCAGCCAACCACCCATATCGCCTATGACGAGGCCTGCGCCATCCTCGCCGGCGACGGCCTGCAGAGCCTGGCCTTCGAGGCCCTGGCCGACGCCCGCCACAACCCGCAGGACGCCAACCTGCGCCTGGCCATGGTCATGCGCCTGGCACGCGCCGCCGGCCCGGCCGGGATGGTCGGCGGCCAGGCCATCGATCTCGAATCGGTCGGTCGCGAACTCGACCAGCAAGCCCTGGAAACCATGCACCGGCACAAGACCGGTGCGCTGATCGAAGCCAGCGTACAGCTCGGCGCCCTGGCCAGCGGCAAGGCCGACGAGGCCGCGCTGCGCGCCCTGCAGCATTACGCCCAGGCCATTGGCCTGGCGTTCCAGGTACAGGACGACATCCTCGACGTGGAAAGCGACACCGCCACCCTGGGCAAGACCCAGGGCAAGGACGAAGCCAACCACAAGCCAACCTACCCCGCCCTGCTCGGCCTCGACGCAGCCAAGGCCTATGCCCTGGAACTGCGCGACCAGGCCCTGCACGCCCTGCGTTCATTCGGCGACAGCGCCGAACCGCTGCGCGAGCTGGCCCGCTACATAGTCGAGCGGCGCAGCTAAGCCGACCCCATGAAAAACGCTATGGCCCCGTAGCGTGTTGCCCAGGCCAAAGCTGTAGGTTGGGTTGAGGAGCAACGCGACGAAGCCCAACGGGGCCTGCACCGAACCCGTTGGGCTTCGCTGCGCTCAACGCCAACCTACGAGAATTGCCTGATCTGCGACCCGGCGTTTTTCATGCCCCAGCGAAACACACCGTAGGGCGGGTGCAACCCGCGTGACGTCAACTGCGGGTTGCACCCGCCCTACCCGTTTTTCTCGTCAGGCAACCGCCCCCCACCGGCGCGATCGGATCGGCGCGGCGTTGCGCCTTCAGCAGCCCCAGGCGCACCAGCAGCCACGGCATCAGCCAGGCGACGAACAGGCCCATCGCCACACCGCGCAGGCCCTGCCAGGCCAGCGGTTCGAACAGCCAGGCGGCGCCGGCCAGCTTCAGGCCCTTCTGCAGCAGGATAAAGGCCACGGCACCGATGACCGCCGCCAGCAGGCGACGCCAGAGCGTCACTTCCGCCGAGAACAGCATCCGCCGGTAGCCGACCAGCACGCCGAGCAGCATCCCCGCCAGCAGCGGCACGTAGCTCGGCGCCACGCCCGGCCAGGTCAACCAGGCGGCCAGGAATACCAACAGCACCACGCCGACGAGCCACAGTTCGTGCGCCTCGCGCCACCAGCGCCACTGGCGTACCTGGGAGAACAGCAGCAGCGTGGCGATGCCCAGCAGCGAGCCGCCGAGCACGTCTTCCACATCGTGGGCGCCGAGGTACAGACGGCTGAAGATGATACCGACCACTACCACGCCACTGACCAGCCAGGCCCAGGTCTTGCGCAGCTCCCAGGCCAGCCAGAACCAGATGACCACGGCGATCTGTGCATGCCCGCTGGGCAGGCCGAAGCTGTCGCCCACCTCGTGGTCCATGCGCAGGGCGATATCTGGGCGCGGGTCCTGCCAGAAGTCCTTGAGCCAGGCATTGACCAGCGCGGTGATGGCCACCAGCACCAGCAGGCGCAAGAACACGCTGCGGTTCCACGCCCAGTAGCCCAACGGCAGGAAGAACAGGATGAATTTCTCGTAGCCGAGCAGGGTGAAGAAGCGCATCAGCGGAGTCAGCCCGTCGCTGCGCAGCGGCAGCACCCAGTCCAGGCTGTGCAACAGCTCGTTCATGACGATCCTTGCAGAGGTAAGCGGAGCGCCAGAAATACTGCGCAGGCCCTGCGGCGACAAGGGCCGATTCGGACAAAGATCATCAGCCACCCTGAGTAACGGGTATTCGTCAGGGCACAGATGGCTGCGGTCGGTGGCGTCGGCTGCCTAAGATGGCTGCATCACCAGAACCTGTTCACGATCTCGCGAGCTAGAGATAAACGGTGGCGAAAGTGGCCGAGGAAGCGGAGTTTACTGTTGTAAATGAGCACTCCGAGGCGGCTTTCAACACCGTTTAGCCGACGCGCAGCAGATCGTGAACAGGTTCTAAGAGCAATCCTGGAGCAGCGCACATGCCATTCACCTCCCTGCTGATCGCCAACCGTGGCGAGATCGCCATCCGCATCGCCCGCGCCTGCGTCGACCTGGGCATCCGCTCGGTCGCGGTGTACGCCGAGGACGATGGCGCCAGCCTGCATACGTGCAAGGCCGACCTCGCCGTGCCGCTCAAGGGCCGTGGCGTGGCCGCCTACCTGGACATGCAGCAACTGATCGCCATTGCCCGCGAACAGGGCTGCGAGGCCATCCACCCCGGCTACGGTTTCCTTGCCGAGAACGCCGAGTTCGCCCGCCTCTGTCAGCAGGCCGGTATTCGCTTCGTCGGCCCGGCGCCGGAAGTGCTCCAGCTGTTTGGCGACAAGGCCGCCGCCCGTGACCTGGCCGAGCGCTGCGCGGTGCCGCTGGTCAGCGGAATCAACCGCGCGGTGAGCCTGGACGAAGCCCAGACCTTCCTCGCCGAGCACGGCGCGGTGATGCTCAAGGCCCTGGCCGGTGGTGGCGGGCGCGGCATGCGTGCCGTGCTCGATGCCAGTGAGCTGGCCGAAGCCTACGCGCGCTGCCAGTCGGAAGCCCAGGCGGCGTTTGGCAACGGCGCGCTGTACGTCGAGCAGCTGGTACACAGCGCCCGGCATATCGAGGTGCAAGTGCTGGGCGACGGCACAGGCGCGGTCAGCCACCTGTGGGAGCGCGACTGCAGCCTGCAACGGCGCAACCAGAAACTGCTGGAGATCGCCCCCAGCCCCGGCCTCGACGCCGGCGTGCGCGAGGCGATCATCGCCTGCGCGCTGAAGCTGGCCGGCGAGGTGCGCTACCAGGGTATCGGCACTTTCGAATTCCTCCTCGACGAGAGCCGCCCCGGGCAGTTCTATTTCATGGAAGCCAACCCGCGGGTGCAGGTCGAGCACACGGTCACCGAACAGGTCACTGGCATCGACCTGCTGCACACCCAGCTCAAGCTGATCGCCGGCCAATCCCTGGCCGAACTCGGCCTGTTGCAGCCCCCGCGACTCAACGGTTTTGCCGTGCAGCTGCGGATCAACCTGGAAACCCTGCACGCCGACGGCAGCACGCGCCCAGCCAGCGGTACACTCAGTGCCTACGAACCGCCCAGCGGCCCCGGCCTACGCGTGGATGGCTACGGCTACGCCGGCTACCCGGTGAGCCCCAGCTACGACTCGCTGCTGGCCAAGCTGATCGCCCACGGCGCCGACTACCCCGCCGCGCTGCGCCGCCTCTACCACGCGCTGTGCGAGTTCCGCCTGGAAGGCGTGGCGAACAACCTGCACCTGCTGCAGAACCTGCTGCGTCGCCCGGAAGTGGCGAGCAACCAGGTCAGCACGCGCTTCGTCGAACAGCATCTCGGCGAGCTGCTCGGCGCCCAGCCGCAGGCCCACCCCCATCGCTATTTCACCGGAGCCGGCAGCACAACCAGCAGCGCACAGGCATCCATCGATATCCCGCCCGGCTGCGTGGCGTTGCCCACGCCGAGCACCGGCGTGCTGGTCAGCCTGGACGTGGCCGAAGGCGATGCCGTGGCCGTCGGGCAGAGCATCGCCGTGCTGGAAGCGATGAAGATGGAGTTCGTGGTCAAGGCCAGCCAGAGCGGCATCATCCGCACTCTTGCCGCCCGCCCCGGCGATGCCCTGAGCGAGGGCCAGGCGCTGCTGTTCATCGAGCCCGCCGAGGTCGACGGCAGTGGCCTGCAGGACGAGCAAAACCTCGACCTGGCGCATATCCGCGCCGACCTCGCCGAAGTACTGGAGCGCCACGAACGTCTCACCGATGCCCGTCGACCTGCCGCCGTGGCCAAGCGCCGCAAGACCGGCCAACGCACTACTCGTGAAAACCTGGCGGACTTGCTGGATGACGGCAGTTTCATCGAATACGGCGCCATGGCCCTGGCCGCCCAACGTCGTCGCCGCGCCCCCGAAGAGCTGATGGAGCTGAGCCCGGCCGATGGCCTGGTCGCCGGTATCGGCACGGTCAACGCCAGCCAGTTCGGCGACCACGCCGCGCGCTGCATGGCCATCGCCTACGACTACACGGTGTTCGCCGGCACCCAGGGCGTGATCAACCACAAGAAGACCGACCGCATGCTCGGCCTGGCCGAACAACAACGCCTGCCGCTGATCCTGTTCGCCGAGGGCGGCGGTGGCCGACCGGGCGATACCGACTTCGTCGGCGTGGCCGGGCTGGACTGCCACACCTTTATCGGCCTGGCCAAACTGTCCGGCCTGGTGCCGACCGTCGGCATCGTTTCCGGCCGCTGCTTCGCCGGTAACGCCGCGCTGCTCGGCTGCTGCGACGTGATCATCGCCGCCAAGGACGCCACCCTCGGCATGGCCGGCCCGGCGATGATCGAAGGCGGCGGCCTGGGCAGTTTCACTCCGGAACAGGTCGGCCCGGTCTCGGTGCAAGGGCCGAACGGAGTGATCGACGTGCTGGTGGAAAACGAAGAAGAAGCGGTGCGCACCGCCAAGCAATACCTGTCCTACTTCCAGGGCAAGCGCAGCGACTGGCAATGCGCCGATCAGCGCGAGCTGCGCCACCTGATCCCGGAAAACCGCCTGCGCGTCTACGACATCCGCCAGGTGATCGCCACCCTGGCCGACAGCGGCAGCGTGCTGGAGCTGCGCCGCCAGTTTGCCCCAGGGCTGATCACTGCCTTTATCCGCCTTGAAGGCAAGCCATTCGGCCTGATTGCCAACAACCCGAGCCATCTGGGCGGCGCCATCGACGCGCTGGCCGGCGACAAGGCCGCGCGCTTCATGCAGCTGTGCGACGCCTTCGATATCCCCATGCTCTCGCTGTGCGACACCCCCGGTTTCATGGTCGGCCCGGAGGCGGAGAAACAGGCTACGGTGCGCCATGTGTCGCGCATGTTCGTCGCCGCCGCCAGCCTCAGCGTGCCGTTCTTCACCGTGGTGCTGCGCAAGGGCTACGGCCTCGGTGCCCAGGCCATGGCCGCCGGCAGCTTCCATTCGCCGCTGTTCACCATCGCCTGGCCCAGCGGCGAGTTCGGCGCCATGGGCCTGGAAGGCGCGGTGCGCCTGGGCTTCGCCAAGGAGCTGGCGGCCCAACCAGACGCTGCCACGCAGCAGGCGCTGTTCGACAAGCTGGTGGCCAAGGCGTACCAGAACGGCAAGGGTCTGAACATGGCCAGCTACCTGGAGATCGACGCGGTGATCGACCCACTGGAGACCCGCGCCTGGCTGCTGCGCGGCCTCAACGCCGCGCCACGACCACCCAAGCGCGAAGGCAAGAAACGCCCCTTCGTCGACACCTGGTAAGGAACCCGCGATGAACATCGAACACCAGCTGCTGGCGGTCAACGGCATCACCCTCAGCCTGTACAGCGCCGGCCCGGCCGATGGTCAGCCGGTGTGGCTGCTGCATGGCTTTCCCGAGTGCTGGTACGCCTGGCACCCGCAGATCGATGCCCTGGCCGCCGCCGGCTATCGGGTGTTCGCCCCGGAAATGCGCGGCTACGGCCAGAGCAGCGCGCCGCGCGAAGCCGAGGCCTATGCCCTGCTGACCCTGTGCGCGGATATCCAGGCAGCCATGGACCAGCTCGGCCACACCCGGGTAGCCATGGTCGGCCACGACTGGGGCGCACCGGTGGCCTGGCATCTGGCCCTGCTCGAACCGCAGCGGGTGCAGGCCCTGGCCGCGCTGTCCGTGCCGTTCGGCGGGCGCCCGCGGCGGCCGGCCATCGAGATCATGCGCGAGGCCTATGCCGGGCGCTTCAACTACATCCTCTACTTCCAGGAGCCGGGCCTGGCCGAGGCCGAACTGGATGCCGACATTGCCCGCAGCCTGCGCCTGCTGCTCGGCGGGCTGGGCGGCGCGCTGCTGCAAGACAAGCAGGCCGACGCCCGCCTGTTCGACGGCATGCCCGAAGTGGATGAACTGCCCGCCTGGTGCTCGCCGCAGATGTTCGCCGTGTACCACGCCACCTTCGCCCAACGCGGCTTCTACGGCGCGCTGAACTGGTACCGCAACTTCGCGCGCAACTGGCAGCAGACCGAGTTTCTCGCCGAGCGCCAGGTCGAACAGCCGACCCTGTTCCTGCTCGGCGACCAGGACCCGGTTGGCAAACTGGAGGCGCACACCCTCAAGCGCATGCAGGACAAAGTGCCGCACCTCGAGCAGCACCTGCTGGCCGATTGCGGCCACTGGCTGCAGAGCGAGCGCGGCGCAGAGGTCAACTCCCTGCTGCTGGGCTTCCTCGCTCGCCACTACCCCAAGGCGGTTTAACCCGACCGGGCAATGGTGGATCGACAGCCTGTTTAGGCAGTTTTCGGCGCATCGGGTAAACTGCCGCATCTTTTATACCTATAACGATCCGCCTGATGCCCACGACGTTCCACGAGATCCCCCGCGAGCGCCCTGTCACGCCGTTGCTCGACCGCGCCGACACGCCAGTCGGTCTGCGCCGCCTGGCCGAAACCGAGCTGGAAACCCTCGCCGACGAACTGCGCCAGTACCTGCTGTACAGCGTGGGGCAGACCGGCGGGCATTTCGGTGCCGGTCTCGGGGTGATCGAGCTGACCATCGCCCTGCACTACATCTTCGACACCCCGGATGACCGTCTGGTGTGGGACGTCGGCCACCAGGCCTACCCGCACAAGATCCTCACCGGCCGCCGCGAGCGCATGGGCAGCCTGCGCCAGAAGGACGGCCTGGCCGCTTTCCCGCGCCGCAGCGAGAGCGAGTACGACACCTTCGGCGTCGGCCACTCCAGCACCAGCATCAGCGCCGCCCTGGGCATGGCCATTGCCGCCCGCCTGCAGGGCAGCAAGCGCAAGTCGGTGGCGGTGATCGGCGACGGCGCGCTGACCGCGGGCATGGCTTTCGAGGCGCTGAACCACGCCTCGGACGTCAAGGCCAACATGCTGGTGGTGCTCAACGACAACGACATGTCGATCTCGAAGAACGTCGGCGGCCTGTCCAACTACCTGGCCAAGATTATCTCCAGCCGCACCTACTCGAGCATGCGCGAAGGCAGCAAGAAGATCCTCTCGCGCCTGCCCGGCGCCTGGGAGATCGCGCGCAAGGTCGAAGAACACGCCAAGGGCATGCTGGTGCCCGGCACCCTGTTCGAGGAACTGGGCTGGAACTACGTCGGCCCGATCGACGGCCACGACCTGCCGACCCTGATCGCCACCCTGCGCAACATGCGCGACCTGGAGGGCCCGCAGTTCCTCCATGTGGTGACCAAGAAGGGCAAGGGCTTCGCCCCGGCCGAGGTCGACCCGATCGGCTACCACGCGATCACCAAGCTGGAGCCGATCAAGACGGCGGCCAGCGAGGAGCCGCTCTCCATCCAGAAGCGAGCCTCCGGCCCCAAATACTCCGCCGTGTTCGGCCAGTGGCTGTGCGACATGGCTGCCGAAGACCCGCGCCTGGTCGGCATCACCCCGGCGATGAAGGAAGGCTCCGACCTGGTGGCCTTCAGCGAACGCTTCCCCGAGCGCTACTTCGACGTAGCCATCGCCGAGCAGCATGCGGTGACCCTGGCCGCCGGCATGGCCTGCGACGGCGTCAAACCGGTGGTGGCGATCTATTCGACCTTCCTCCAGCGCGCCTACGACCAACTGGTGCATGACGTGGCCGTGCAGCACCTCGACGTGCTGTTCGCCATCGACCGTGCCGGCCTGGTCGGCGAAGACGGCCCGACCCACGCCGGCAGCTTCGATATCTCCTACCTGCGCTGCATCCCCGGCATGCTGCTGATGACGCCCAGCGACGAGAACGAACTGCGCCGCATGCTTACCACCGGCTACCACTTCGCCGGCCCGGCGGCCGTGCGCTACCCACGCGGCAGCGGGCCGAACACGCCGATCGAGCGCGCCCTGGAACCCCTGGAAATCGGCAAGGCCCTGGTCCGCCGCCAAGGCAAGCGGGTCGCCCTGCTGGTGTTCGGCGTGCAACTGGCCGAGGCGCTGCGCGTCGGCGAAAGCCTCGACGCCACCGTGGTCGACATGCGCTTCGTCAAACCGCTGGACGAGGCCCTGCTGCGCGAGCTGGCAGGCAGCCACGAACTGCTGGTGAGCATCGAGGAAAACGCCGTGATGGGCGGCGCTGGTTCGGCGGTGAGCGAGTTCCTCGCTGCCGAGAACCTGTCCCGACCGATGCTCCACCTGGGCCTGCCGGACTACTACGTGGAGCACGCCAAGCCGGCGCAGATGCTCGCCGAATGCGGCCTGGACGAGGCCGGCATCGAATCCGCCATTCGCGCCCGCCTCACCCTGCTGGACGCCTGACCTCCCGCGGCCTGCGGCCTGTTTCTTGCTTTATTCTTTTGAATAACAACAAGAAACAGGCCACACGGCCAGGGAGTTGATATGCCTCTGCTCAGTCATCGAATGGATTTCCATGGCCGCGAGCGCCGCTGGCTGCCCTGGTTCGGCCGGGCCGGCAAACTGGCCCTGCGCTGGTCCTGCTGGCTCAATCGCGGCCAGGCCGCACAGATCGAGAAGACCTTTTCCGGCCTGGCGCAGACCCGCGCCGACCTGCTGACTGGCTGGGCCCGTCAGTACTGGCAGGAGCTGGAGCTGATCGGCAGCGGCCTGAGCCAGGCCTGGCCAAGCCTGGCGGACGCGGCACTGACCCGGGCCCAAGCGCATATGCCGGAAGTCGCCGAGCTGTTCGTGGCCGCCCCCGACGGCCGCATCCTCGCCTCCAGCCACGGGCCGCGCACCGGCCAGCGGCATGACCCGCAGGCCATCGCCGCCGGGCTCAAGGCCCCCTTCCTGCGCGGCCCCTATCTGGATGAGCTGACGCTGAAGCTGGGCGCCACCACCTCCAAGTTCCACGATGCCGTCACCCTGATGTTCCACCAACCGCTGCGCCACGCCGGCCAGGTGGTCGGCTGCCTGTGCGCACGCATCCCCAACGATGTGCTCAGCGACCTGATCCAGCGCGAGGCCGGGCACGTCTACCGCGACTCCGGCGACAACTACCTGTTCATGGTACAGAGCGCCTACGACCCGGCCATCGCCCCCGGCACGGCCCTGTCGCGCTCGCGTTTCGAGGACGCCACCTTCAGCGGCGGCGACAACCTAAAACAGGGCATCCCCACCCCGTTCGGCACCATCCGGGTGCAAAAGCACACCGAGTTCGAGTTGCGTTTCACCGCTCCGGCTACCGGCGAACTGCACCCCGGCGTGCGCGAGACCATTCGCCGCGGCAGCAACCTGTTCGTGCTCTACCCCGGCTACCCCGACTACCGCCACGTGCCGGTGATCGGCGCCGGTCTGACCCTGCGCCTGCCCGGCTCGCCGGACACCTGGGGGATGATGTGCGAGGGCGACCTGGAAGAGGTCTATCGCCAGCGCAGCCTGAGCTATGTCCTGTGCCGCCAGCTGCTGTTCGGCCTCTGTACCCTCGGCGGCCTGCACCTGCTGCTGGGCGCTCAGCTGCCGCAGCAGGCCTCGGCCATCACCTTCGCAGCCGCCGGCCTGCTGCTTGGCGCCTTCTGGGCCTTCAGCCTGCGCCCACGGGCGCGCAAGCTGCAGGCGCTGTCGGACTTCTTCCTCGACACCGCCGAGTGCGGCGCGCCACTGAGCAACCGCCTCGGCGTGGAACGCTTCGACAACGACGAAGCCGGCGCCCTGGCCGGCTGGGTCAACAGCTTCGTCGACAAGATGGACCACACCATGCAGGGCATAGTCACCGCCGGTGGCGCCCTGCAACACACCTCCGGCGCCCTCAGCCGCACCGCCGCCAACGCCACCCAGTGCGCGGCCCAGGGCCAGGCCGCGGCCGTGTCCGCGGCGCGGGCGATGCTCGAGGTCAACCGCAGCATCGGCAGCGCCACCGGGCACATAGTCGATAGCGAAAACGCCTCGCGCCAGGCCTTGCAGATGAGCCGCGAGGGCAGCGACGCGGTACGCCAGAACGCCGAGGACGTGACCCAGCTGGCCGCGCGCATCGAGCAGTCGAGCCAGGCCCTGCAGGCACTCAACCGGCAGACCGAGCAGATCCAGCACATCAGCGAATCGATCCGCGCCATCGCCGAGCAGACCAACCTGCTGGCCCTCAATGCCGCCATCGAGGCAGCACGGGCCGGTGACAGTGGCCGCGGCTTCGCCGTGGTGGCCGACGAAGTGCGCAGCCTGGCCCAGCGCACCGCGCAATCGACCCAGGAGATCGCCAGCACCCTGGGCGGCGTACGCCAGCAGACCCGCGACGCCATGGATGTCATGCAGGCCTGTCAGGACGCGGCCCAGCGCGGCGTGGCGCGCTCCCACGAGGCCAACACGGCCCTGCAGCGCATCCAGGGCGAAGTCGAGGCCATGCAGGACCGGCTCGGCCAGGTCAGCCAGTCCATGCAGCTGCAGCTGAGCCAGGTACAGGCGGTGACCGACCAGGCCCAGGCCATCACCGGCGCCGCCGAACGCAGCAGCCAGAGTGCCGACGAAACCCGTCAGGCGGCCCAGGTGCTGGCCCAGCTGGTGCTCGACCTGCACAAGACCGCCAGCCGCCTTAGCCGCCAGGAGCGCAGCGAGAAATCGGCTTCAGCAGTCGTAGGCTCGCGCCCCACGCCGGTCGGTGCCTGACTCGACCAGCCGTCGTGCATGAGCAGAATTCAAGCCAGAAGCGATTAAACTTGCTTGAGATTCAGCACGCCGCGCACTAAGGTGCGCGGCGTTTTTGCATTCCGCCGAGGTGCGCCACGTCCCTGTGACTGGCGTTAAACGGGAAGCCGGTGCGCTCCTTCATGGAGCCATCCCGGCGCTGCCCCCGCAACGGTAATCGACCGCAGCCCACCAGCTGCACACCTGCTCATCGGCCACTGGGTTTCCCGGGAAGGCGAGCCGGCGCGTCGAGAGCCCGGAGACCGGCCTGGACGGATTTCGACTGGTGTTGCGGAGGGCAGCACCGTCAAGCGTTGGCGATGGCCGCGCTTGTCCTGCCCTTCTCAAAAGTCTGCCGACCTTTGAGGTTTTATCGATGAAGTTGTCCCGCCTGGCTCTTGCCATCACCGTACTCCCCGCTGCCTCGGCCTTTGCCGCCAGCCAGGATGATGCGTTGAAACTGTCCGAAACCCTGATCAGCGCCAACCGCGATGTGCAGCAGCGCAGCGCCAGCAGCGCCGCCAGCACCGTGTTCACCCGCAGCGACATTGAGCGCCTGCAGCCCTCTTCGGTGACAGAACTGCTCAAGCGCGTGCCCGGCGTCCAGGTGACCGACAACGGCATCGGCAGCCTGACCAGCCTGTACATTCGTGGCACCAAGTCAGCCCAAAGCCTGGTTCTGGTGGATGGCATGCGCATCGGCTCGGCCAGCTCCGGCGACAGCAACCTGCAGCACCTCAACATCGACCAGATCGAGCGCATCGAAGTGCTGCGCGGTCCACGTTCCGCTGTATATGGCGCCGACGCCATCGGCGGCGTGATCCAGATATTCACCCGCCGCAGCGCCGGAGAAGGCCTCAAGCCTTTCGTGCGCATGGGTTACGGCAGCTACGGCGCCTGGCAGCGTAGCGCCGGCATTTCCGGCGGCGACGAGCAGACCCGTTTCAGCCTGGCCGGCAGCCTCAACGAGACCAACGGCAGCGACCGTACCGGCACTTCCTACGAGTCCGACCAGGATCACGACGCCTACCGCAACAAGGCTTTCAGCCTGAGCCTCAGCCACAGCTTCAGCGACAGCATCGAGGCCGGCATCAACGTGCTCGACCAGCGTGGGCGCACCGAGTTCGACAACCCCTTCGGCCGCTTCGACATGACCACCTTCGAGTCGGTCGGCCAGGACCCGTACAGCGACTTCACCGTCAGCAGCGTCTCCAGCTACCTCGATGCGCAGCTCAACGAGAACTGGAACAGCCGCCTGGAAGTCGGCCACAGCGAGAACCGCGAAGAGAGCCTGGACAAGCTCAGCGACGAGCGCGGCGTGTTCAATACCTACCGCGACTCGGTGAACTGGCTCAACACCCTGGCCCTGAGCGACAGCCACAGCCTGCTGCTGGGTGGCGAGTGGTACGAGGACCAGCTCAACAGCAATACGGCCTTCGAGGAACAGCAGCGCTGGAACCAGGCCGCGTTCGTCCAGCACCGCTATGACGGTGAGCACTTCTCTACCGAGCTGGGCCTGCGCCACGACAAGAACGAGCAGTTTGGCAGCGAGAACACCTGGAGCGGCGCCCTGACCGTGCCGCTGAACGACGCCAACGACCTGATCCTGTCCTACAGCGAAGGCTTCCGCGCGCCGACCTTCAACGACCTGTACTACCCGGACTACAGCAACCCGGATCTCAAGCCCGAGCACTCGAAAAGCTACGAGCTGCAATGGCGCAGCGAACTGACCGAGAGCACCCGCCTGGAGGCCTCGCTGTATCGCACCGACATCAAGGATGCCATCGCCAGCGATCAGAACTTCATTCCGCAGAACATCGCCACCGCGCGCATCCATGGCTTCGAGGCGACACTGCAGCAGGAGCTGTTCGGCTGGCAGGGCCAGGTGGGCGTCGCCTTCGTCGACCCACGCGATCGCGACACCGGCCACACCCTCAACCGCCGCGCCCGCCGCACCCTGAGCCTGGACCTGGACCGCGCCTTCGGCGACTTCGCCGTGGGAGCCACCTGGCAGGCCGCGAGCAGCAGCTACGACGACCCGAACAACCAGTACGAGCTGGCCGGTTACGGCCTACTGGGCCTGCGCAGCAGTTGGCAGGCGACCAGCGAGCTGAAGCTGGAAGCGAAGATCGACAACCTGCTGGACAAGGACTACCAACGCGCCCTGTACGAGCACGAAGGCGAGCGCTACGGCTATCGCCAGGAAGGCCGCACGGCAATGCTTGGTTTCGTCTGGACGCCCGCGTTGTAAGTACAACTGTAGGTGTAATGCAAAAGGCCCCTTTCGGGGCCTTTTGTTTGTCTGCTCGGCTGGCGCGCAATCGGCTGCATTGCCGGCGTTACCGCGCCCTGCTCAGCAGCCCGCAAAGTTTTTCAGTAGCGGCCAGCATCTGGAAGCTGGCCCGCTCCAGTCCTTTGTCCGGCACTACCCAGAGCTGCTGACGGCGGCTCGCCTGCAACTGCGGCCAATCCTTCCAGACATCCAGCTCAGCCGTACTACCACCCAGGATCACCAGCGGCTCACGCAGCAACACCGCTTCGATACTGACCTGCGGTGCCGGCAGCGTCAGATCGGCGAAAATATTGCGCGCTCCACACACCTCCAGAGCCTCACTGATGATCTGCTGGCCGCCGATGGTATACAACGGCTCGTGCCACACCTGATAGAACACCGGCAGCGGTACAGGGCGGTGGTACTGCTCGCGCAGGTGCTGCATCCCGGCCAGAAATTTCTGCGCCAACTCACGGCCGCGCTCGGCTTCGCCGATCCGCTGGCCTACTTCGGCGAACTGCGCGGCCAGCTCGGCGAAGTTGCGTGGCTCGCCGCTGTAGAGGGGAATGCCGAACTGCTGCAGCTGCTCGCGCTGCGCCTCGGGCACGCTGGCGGGCCACAGCAGGATCAGGTCGGGCTTGAGGCTGAGCAGGGTTTCCATGTCCAGTTGGCCATAGCGGCCAACCGAAGGCACGGAGGCCAGGGCGGCCGGGCGCTGGTCACCATCGAGCATGCCGACCAGGCGCTCGCCGGCGCCCAGTTCCAGCATGATTTCGGAGAGCGAAGGCGCCAGGCTGACCACCCGCTCGGCGGCTGCCAGCGGCAGGCCCAGAGCGAGCAGGCAGGCGCCGAGCAGTAGGCGCATCAGCCGAGCTGGCGCGGGATACGGTACAGGCAGAACAGCAGCAGGCTGCTCAGCGCCAGCAGCACCAGGGCCACCGCATGCAGGCCGGTGAACAACCCCGGTACGGCGATCCAGGCCGGCAGCGCGGCAGCCAGAAAGGCCAGGCGCCGACGGCGCGCCAGCTCGAGCCAGGCGGCCGGCTCGCCGGCACTGTCGAGTGCCTTCTCGGTGGCGATCAGCCCGTGCTTGTAGGCGGTGAACAGCGGCAGGGTGACGAACAGCGAGGCCAGGCCGGCGATAAACAGCGGCATCTCCAGCATCGGCAGCACCGGCGACAGGCGGCCGAACAGCAGGTTGAGGAGAAACAGCGGCGCCAGGGCGAACGCCAGCCAGCGCCACCACTCGAGGGCGAGCCGGCGGCGCACCTCGGCGCGGGTCACTCGTCTTCTTCCTGGTGCAGCGCACCGAGCATGTGGCCGAGCTTGCCGGCCTTGGTCGCCAGGTACTTGCGGTTGTGCGGGTTGTGCCCGCTATGCAGCGGGCGGCGCTCGGCCACACGCACGCCGAAGCCCTCCAAGGCTTTGACCTTGCGCGGGTTGTTGGTCATCAGCTTGATCGAGATGATGCCGAGATGATCGAGCATCGGCTGGCAGATCGAGTAGTCGCGCTGGTCGGCGGCGAAGCCCAGGCGCTCGTTGGCCTCGACCGTATCGGCGCCGGCATCCTGCAGCTCGTAGGCGCGGATCTTGTTGAGCAGGCCAATGCCGCGGCCTTCCTGGCGCAGGTACAGGAGTACGCCGCGGCCCTCTTCGGCAATCGCGCGCAGGGCGGCTTCGAGTTGGGCGCCGCAATCGCAGCGCTGGCTGAACAGGGCATCGCCGGTCAGGCATTCGGAGTGCAGGCGCCCCAGCACGGGCTGACCATCACCGACATCGCCGAGGGTCAGAGCCACATGTTCCTTGCCACTGGCTTCATCGAGGAAGCCGTGCATGGTGAAGGTGGCGAAAGGCGTGGGCAGCTGGGAGGCGGCGACGAAGACGACGGACACCGGATGCTCCTGTTGAGTCGGCAGAAAGGCCGGCATTGTACCAGCAGCACCGGCCGCCCGGTCAGCGCGAATTGTGCGGCATAAGGATCAGGCTATTCGATGAATGGACCCGAATCAGACCTTCGACTCCAGCAGTCAGTAGCCCGGACTGAAGTCCGGGCTACGGTAATAACCCAGCCTCCGAGGCCAGGGACACCAGCGAAGCGCCCGCAAAGATCGTAAACAGGCTCTCAGAACCTGTTTACGATCTTCTGGACTAGAGCCAGACAAGGCGCTACGCCAGTAACAGCCTCCGGCTGGTCAAAACAGGCGAGGAAGCGGAGTTTACGAGTTGTAAATGAGCATGACTCGTTTCACTCGCCCTCCGGGTCGCGCTAAAGCACGCTAGCGGCAAGCCGCTTTCCGAGCCTGTTTTTAACGCGGTATGGCCGACGGACAGGAGATCGTAAACAGGTTCTCAGATCTTCGACTCGAGCAGCAGCACGCCATTGTCCTCGCGCCAGCGCACCCGGCTGAGGAAGCTCATGCCCAGCAGCACTTCGGTGGGCGAGTCGCCTTCGAGCACCGCCGCCTCGACGCCCAGCACTTCCAGCCCGGCGACCTTGACGCTGTCCAGGCGAATGCGCCAGCCACGCACGTTGCCACCGGCGGTGCCGGCTACCATCGGCGTGCCGACCACGCGGTAGTCGATGCCCAGGCGGCGCGCCTGGCCTTCGTTCATCGCCACCGAGGTGGCCCCGGTATCGACGAGAAACTGCACCGGATGCCCCTCGATCGAACCAGCCACCCAGAAGTGCCCACCTACACCCTTGGTGATGCTGGCCTGGGTCTTCTGCGGGGTGGCCATGCCGCCTTGGTTGTATTCACGGGTCAGGCCATAGCTCTGCTGCACGCCATCCACCAGCAATACCGCACCTTTGCTGTCGGCACTCAGCACCTTGACCCCGCCTGGGCCGACCTGGCCGGCCTTGACCAATTTGCGCTGGCCATCGACCAGCAATACCGCGGCATTGGGGAACAGGCCCACCACCTGCACCTGGGTTTCGGCCTGGGCCAGAGGGCAGCAGGTCAGCAGCAAACTAGCTGCGAGTAGTTCAAGGCGACGCATTGGATCTCTCCATGTCCGGGTCGAAGGGATAGGGTTGTTGCCAGCGCTGGAACACCGGGCGCAAGGCACCACTGCGGATCAGTTCGGCCATGCGCTGGTCGAACAGCGCAGCCAGCTGCCGGCCACGGGGCGTATCGGCAAAACCGGGATACAGCGGCAGGCGGGTCAGCGGGGTCACCCGATAGTCGCCTGCCATGGCGCTGCCGGCCAGCACATCGGCGATCTCGGTATCGGCATCGATGTAAAAGTCGGCGTGGTCATGTTCGAGCATGCCGAGGATGCCGCTGCGCCGCTCGATCTCCTGGAAGTGCTGCAGGCCGGGGATATACGCCTGGTAGTCGTAGCCGCGCATCCAGGCCAGGCGGAACTGCCCCAAGCTGGCCAGGGTCGGCAGCGGTTTGCTGCTCAGGCCCAGCGCGGCAATGCGATCGGCATCGTAGTAGCGCTGCGGGTAGACGATCTGCTGGTCGATCTCGTCGCGATAGGAACCCAGCCAGGCATCCGCTTCGCCACGCTGCACCAGGCCGATGGAGCGGGTGTAGGGCACAATGCGGAAGTTCATCTTGACCCCGGCCGGCTCGAACACCTGGCGCATGATCTCCCAGGCCAGCCCCGTGCCGTCACTGTTGGTGTGGCCGGCCCAGTGCTCGCTGACCAGCTGGATATCCTTCGGCAATGCCTGTTCGGCCAGCGCACTCAGCGGAGCCAGGCAGCCCAGAAGCAGAGCCAACAGCC
>JBOFCR010000005.1:0-17154 GCA_051646165.1 Pseudomonas sp.
TGGCCAATGACCTGCGTCGTACCTTGCTGCGCCTGCAGCAGGAAGTCCTGCGGGTTAAGGATTCCGAAGCCAGCTTCACCCACCTGGCCCAGCACGACGCCCTGACCAACCTGCCCAACCGCCTGCTGATCAGCGACCGCATGGAGCAGGCCATCGGTCAGGCGCGGCGCTACGACAAGCGCGTGGCGCTGCTGTTCCTCGACCTCGACAACTTCAAGACCATCAACGACTCCCTCGGCCACGCCGCCGGCGACGAGCTGCTCAAGGAAGTCGCCCTGCGCCTGCAGGACGCCGTGCGCGAGATGGATACGGTCAGCCGCCAGGGTGGCGACGAGTTCCTCATGGCGCTGTCCGACGTGGACGACCTGGCGGCTGTCTCCGCGGTGGCCACCGAGGTGCAGGGCCGGCTGGCGCAGCCGTTCAGCCTCAAGGGCATGCAGATCGTTACTTCCATCTCCATCGGCATCGCCCTGTTCCCCGAGGACGGCGACGATTTCGAGACCCTGCTCAAGCACGCCGACATGGCCATGTACCAGGCCAAGGCGGCGGGGCGTAACGGCTTCTGCTTCTTCGATGCACAGATGAACGCGGTCACCCGCGAGCGCCTGAGCCTGGAGCTGGACCTGCGTCAGGCGCTGCTGCGCGACGAGTTCGTGCTGCACTACCAGCCGATCGTCGACCTGCGCAGCGGGCACCTGCTGGCGGCCGAGGCGTTGATCCGCTGGCAGCACCCGGAGCGGGGCATGATCGCCCCGGATACCTTTATCCCGGTGGCCGAGCAGTCGGGGCTGATCGTCGAGATCGGCGAGTGGGTGCTGAACGAGGCCTGCCGGCAGATGATGCTCTGGCAGGCGGCCGGCCTGCCACGCTTCGTGGTGTCGGTGAACCTGTCGGCGGTGCAGTTCCGCCGCAGCGACCTGGAAGCCCTGGTGCGCTCGGCCCTGACCCGCTACGGCCTGAACCCGGCGTGCCTGGAACTGGAGCTGACCGAGTCGATCCTACTGCAGGATTCCGAGGCCTTCATCGAACTGCTGTACCGCCTCAAGGCGCTGGGGGTGAAGTTGTCCATCGATGACTTCGGCACTGGCTACTCCAACCTGTCCTACCTGCAGCGTTTCCGCGTCGACAAGCTGAAGATCGACCAGTCATTCGTGCGCAAGCTGCAGGACAACGCCCAGGACCAGGCCATCGTCACGGCGATCATCCAGATGGCCAAGAGCCTCAAGCTGCAGACCACCGCCGAGGGCATCGAAGATGAAGCGGCTCGCCAGCTGTTGACCGAGCTGGGTTGCGACCAGGGCCAGGGCTACCTGTTTGCCCGCCCGCAGGTGGCCGAGGAGTTTGCCCGCAGCATCCTGCCCGAGCGCCTGCCGGCCTGAGCAGGTGTTTCAGTCGTCGCGGGTCAGCACTTCCAGCAGCTCGATCTCGAAGATCAGGTTGGAATTGGGCGGAATCGCGCCGACCTGGCGCTCGCCATAGCCCAGGTGGGCCGGCACCAGCAGCTTGCGCTTGCCGCCGACGCGCATGCCCATCAGGCCCTGGTCCCAGCCCTGGATGACCCGGCGCGTACCGATCACGCACTGGAACGGCTTGCCGCGCGAGTAGGACGAGTCGAACTCGCTGCCATCCTCCAGCCAGCCGCGATACTGGGTGGTGATCAGGGCGCCCTTGAGCGCTTCCTTGCCGTCGCCCAGGTGGAGGTCTTCAATCTGCAATTCGCTGCTCATCGCGGTTTCTCGTAGGGCCATGTGCGGGCGCGCGTTTTCGCAGGATTTCGCGCGCCTGGCAAGCCTGACGTGCTGGCTCAGGTCTGGAACTGCAGCACCGAGCTCTGCATGCTGCGCGCCACGTTGTCCAGGCGCTGGGCGGCGCTGGCCAGTTCGTGCACGGTGCGGTTGTTCTGCTGCGACATCTGGGCGATGTGCTCGACGCGCTGGGCCACCTCGTTGCTGGCTTTGCTCTGCTCGCCGATGGTGTGGGAAATCTCTTCCACCACTTCCGCCGCGCGGTGGGCGCCGCCACGGATCTCGTTGATCGACTGGCCGGCCTGGCGCGCCAGGCTGACGCCGTCGTTCACTCGCGTCACCCCGGTCTGCATGCTGTTCACCGCCTGCTCGGTGCTGGCGCGGATACGTTCGATCATGCCGGTGATTTCCTGGGTTGACTGCGCGGTGCGCGCCGCCAGGTTGCGCACTTCGTCGGCGACCACGGCAAACCCGCGCCCGGCCTCGCCAGCCCGCGCTGCCTCGATGGCCGCGTTGAGGGCCAGCAGGTTGGTCTGTTCGGCGATGCTCTTGATCACCTGGATGATCGAGTGGATTTCCTCGGAAGACTGGCCGAGGGCGGTGATGGTCGCCGAGGACTCGTTGACCGCCTCGGCGATGCGGCTCATGCCGTCGACCACGCCCATGATCACCTGGCCGCCGTCGCTGGCCAGCTGTTCCGACTGCGCCGAAATGCCCTGGGCGTTACGCGCGTGGTCGGCGATCTGGGCGATGTTGTGGATCATCTGCTCCATGGCGGCGGCCATGCTGGTGGCGCTGTCGGATTCCTCGCTGGCGCTGCTGACGATGCTCTGCGAGGCGCCGTTGAGGCTGTGTGCGGTCTGCTGCAGCTGTTCGCCTTCGTGGCGGATGGTCTCGATCATCTGCCGCAGGTTGCCCTGCATATCGGCCAGGGCCTGCTGCAGCTGGCCGGCTTCGTCGTTGCTGTCGATGCTGATGGTACTGCGCAGGTTGCCCTGGGCTATCGCCCGGGCCACCGCGACGGTCTTCTCCAGCGGGCGCAGCACGGCTTTCATCAACTGGTTGGTGAGCAGGCAAAGCAACAGGCAAACCGCCAGGATGCCGCCGATCAGCAGCCAGGCGGCCTGCTGCACGGCTGTTTCGCTGTCGCTGCGGGTCTGGGCGGCGTGTTGCTCGATCAGTTCGCTGAGGGCCTCGTTCTTCTCTTCCAGTACCCCGAAGCTCTGCATGAAGGCCGGTAGCTCGCTACGCGCAGCCTGCGGGTCGCGCAGGGCGCTGGCGATGATGCGCTCGGCCTCGCCGATATAGGCCGTGAGGGCCGGTTTGGAGTCGGCGATGGCCTGGCGGATGTTGCTGCTCAGCGGCAGCCTGGAATTGGCGTCCAGGGCGCGCTGGAACCACTCGCTGTGTTCGCGCAGGTCGCTGCGTACCTGGCCGGCTGCCGCGCTGTCGTCCGGTTCGGCGACAAAGGCGGCGAGCACGTCAGCGCGCAGGGCGTCGTGCATCATGTCGCCTTCCAGGTGGTTGCGCAGGGCGCTGACGCTCAACTCGTTTTCGGTCAGCGCCTCGGCCAGGCGCGTTTGCCCCCAGAAGCCGATGCCGCCGAGCAGGGCGGCAGCGATCACGCTGATGGCGCCACTGGCGATCATTTTTTGGCGAATTTTCATCGACGTAACTCCATTCGACAGAAAACGGTGAACTAAGCCTAGTTCACGCGCGGGCCCGGCGGGCTCAGGGTTTTCCTGGCTTGGCGGCGGGGATGGCCCGGTAGTTGTACCGACGGTGGCTGGCGATGCGGGCAAAGCTGTCGGGGGGGTTATCGAATGGCTATGTCCCAGTAGCCTGTTGCACAGGCTAACGCTGTAGGTTGGGTTGAGGAGCTGCGCGACGAAGCCCAACGAGGCCTGCACCGAACCCGTTGGGCTTCGCTGTGCTCAACGCCAACCTACGGGAATTACCTGACCAGCGGCCGTTCCATACCTGCCAAACCCCATGCAACACATGGCGAGTGCATAGCCTATCGAATGGCCTGCGGCACGAGCTGCCTGCAGACCAGGGGCGTCCGGGTTATCCTGAGCGCCCCTCAGCCGTTTCTGGCCCTGTCCATGCTGGTGATTTCCAACAGCGTCCACCTGCCCGACGATGAAGTCGAGTTGACCGCCATCCGTGCTCAGGGCGCCGGCGGTCAGAACGTCAACAAGGTCTCCAGCGCCGTGCACCTGCGTTTCGACAGCCAGGCCTCGTCGCTGCCGCCGTTCTACAAGGAGCGCCTGCTGGAACTGCGCGACAGCCGCATTACTGCCGACGGCGTGGTGATCATCAAGGCCCAGCAGTACCGCACCCAGGAGCAGAACCGCGCCGACGCCCTGGAGCGTCTGGGCGAGCTGATTCGCAGCGCCGGCAAGACCGAGAAGGCGCGCCGCCCGACCAAGCCGACCCTGGGCTCGAAGAAGCGCCGCCTGGAAGGCAAGAGCAAGCGCGGGGCGATCAAAGCCGGGCGCGGCAAGGTGGACTTCTGAGGCCGCCCGGCATAGTTTCTGCGAGATAACTTGCGGAGCGCCGTTATGCACGACCCCCTATTGCCCGCCGCGGCGGATCACGCTGTCTACAAGACCCTGCTCGAGTCGACCAAGGCCATCCCCTGGAAGATCGACTGGAAAACCATGACCTTCGCCTACATCGGCCCGCAGATCGAGCCGTTGCTGGGCTGGACCCAGCAGAGCTGGATCAGCGCCAACGACTGGGCTGAGCGCATCCACGAGGAAGACCGCGAGCGGGTGGTGAACTTCTGCATCGCCCAGTCCCAGTGCGGCATCGACCATGAGGCCGACTACCGGGCGCTGACCCAGGATGGCGACTACGTGTGGATTCGCGACGTGGTGCATGTGCTGCGCGACGCCAACGGCGAGACCGAGGCGCTGGTCGGCTTCATGTTCGATATCAGCGAGCGCAAGAAAACCGAGGAACAGTTGCTGGCCCTGCAGAAGCAGCTGGAGGAGTACTCCTACAAGGACGGCCTGACCGGCATCAACAACCGGCGCATGTTCGACTCGATCCTGGAGATCGAGTGGGGCAACGCCCAGCGCACCTTGCGCCCGCTATCGCTGATCCTGCTGGATATCGACTTCTTCAAGCAGTTCAACGACCACTACGGGCATATCCAGGGCGACGACTGCCTCAAGCGCATCGGCCAGGCGCTGAATGATGCGGCAGCACGCCCGCGCGACTGCGTGGCGCGCTATGGCGGTGAAGAGTTCGTGCTGGTGCTGCCGGAAACCGACGGCGAGTCGGCGAAGAAGATTGCCGAGCGCTGCCGCAAGCTGGTGCGCAAGGAGCGCATCGCCCACGAGCAGTCCAACGTCGCGCCGCTGGTGACCGTCAGCCTGGGCGTCGGCACCATCATTCCCAAGGCTGGCGACTCGCCGCGAGCCTTTATCGAGGCGGTCGACCGCCTGCTCTACCAGGCCAAGCAGCAGGGCCGGGATCGCCTGCTGCATGGGCATTGTGGCGATGCTGACGCCGACGCCTGCCAGGCCTAGGCTTGTTCGCGGACCTGGCAAGGCCGCCGGTTTGCCCCGTTATTTCCGGGCAGGCGAGTGGGCTCACCTGCTCAGAACCTGACCCAGCGCTGGCGAGTCCAGCCACTCAACGCATCCACGGCGAACACCAGCACCAGCATGGCGAGGATCACCGTGCTGGCTTGTGCCTCCTGAAACAGGCTGAGGCTTACATAGAGCATCTGCCCCAGGCCGCCGGCGCCGACGAAGCCGAGCACGCTGGCCATGCGGATGTTGTTTTCCCAGCGATACAGCGAATAGGCCAATAGCTGCGGCCACAGGTTGGGCAGGGTGCCGTAGCAGAAGGCCGCGACCTGGCTGCCACCCTGCATGCGGATCGCCTCGGCCGGTGCGCTGGGCGTGTTCTCCAGGGCCTCGGCAAATAGCCGGCCCAGAACGCCCGCCGTGTGCAGGGCCAGGGCCAGGGTGCCGGCGTTGGGGCCGAGGCCGGCGGCCAGTACCATCAGCGCCGCCCACACCAGTTCGGGAATCGCCCGCAGGCCATTGAGCAGCAGGCGGGTAAGCGCTTGTAGCGGTTTACCGAAGCGCTCGGCCGCCGGCAGCGCCAGCAGCAGGCCGAGAACGGCGGCGAGCAGCGTGCCGAGGGCCGACATGGCCAGGGTTTCCAGGGCGCCGCGGCCGATGGCCAGCAGGTGTGCGCCACTCAGGTCGGGCTGCAGAAAGCGCGCGGCGTAGGCGCCCATCAGCTTGAGATTGTGCGTATCGCCGAGGGCGCGCAGGTCCAGGCCCAGGTAGGCAAACGACGCCGCCACGGCGACCAGGAGCGCCAGCAGCAGACCGAGATTGATCAGGCGCGTCATGCCAGCCTCCCGCGCAGCAGACGGCTCAGGGCGTCGGCCAGCAGCACCAGGAGGAAGAAGGTCAGCAGCAGGCTGGCCACCTCGCCACCGGCGAACATGCGCATGGACAGGTCGATCTGCTGGCCCAGGCCGCCGGCCCCGACGAAGCCCATCACCACCGAGGCGCGGATCGCACATTCCCAGCGGTACACGGTGTAAGAGGTCAGCTCGGCGGCGGCATTGGGCAGGATGCCGTAGACGAAGGCGGCGAGGCGTCCGCTGCCACCCTGCAGCAGGGCGTGCATCGGGCGCTGATCCACCGATTCGAAGATTTCCGCGTAGACCTTGCCGAGCATGCCGGCATAGGTGATGGCGATGGCCAGCACCCCGGCGGTGGGGCCGAGGCCGACGGCGCGGACGAACAGCAGCGCCCAGACGATTTCCGGCACGCTGCGCAGGACAATCAGCAGGCCGCGCACTGGCCAGCGCAGGGCCTGGCCCAGCGTGCCGGGGCGCCCGCCGCGGGAGGCCGCCGACAGCGACAGCGCGCGGCTGGCCAGTAGCGCTGCAGGCACGGCGACCAGCAGCGCCAGGGCCATGCCGGCGGTGGCGATGGCCAGGGTCTGCAGGGTGGCGTCGAGCAGCAGGCGCAGGAAGTCCGGCGTGTGCGCCGGCGGCCAGAAGGCGGCGACGAAGCGGCCCATCTCGCTCTGGCTGTCGGCCTGCAGCAGTACGCCCAGGTTCAGCTCGGCGAGGCGGATGCCCGGCCACAACAGGGCAACGGCCAGTACCGTCAGCAGCAGCCGGGGCAGGGCGGCCGGGTCGCGGCTGTCCGTTCTCAGCATCGTGGAATCTGCAGGCTCAGGGTGGCGGCTGGTGGTTGCGGCGAAACCAGTTGCTCGTTGGCATAGAGGGCGTCGAGCAGCTCCTGGGTGACGGCGCCGGCGGGTCGGTCGAAGGCGATCTGGCCGTCACGCACGCCAATGATGCGCGGGAAGTGCGCCAGGGCCAGGTCCACCGCGTGCAGGCTGGCGACCAGCGTGGCGCCGCGCGTCTCGGCATGCCGGCAGAGCACGGAGAGGCAGTGGTCGGCGAGCACCGGGTCCATCGCCGAGACCGGCTCGTCGGCCAGCAGCAACTCCGGGTTTTGATACAGCGCGCGGGCGATGCCGACGCGCTGCAGCTGGCCGCCGGAAAGTTGCTGGCACTGGGCGAACAGCTTGTCGCTCAGATCCAGGCGCACCAGCACCTCGCGGGCGCCGGGGATATCCACAGGATGCAGCAGGTTGAGCAGGCTGCGCCCGAGGCCCCACTGGCCAAGCCTGCCGGCCAGCACCGCGGTGACCACCCGCTGGCGCGGCGGCAGCGGTGGCGCCTGGTGGATCAGGCCGATGCGCGTGCGCAGGCGCTGGCGCGCGCGCGGGGAGAGCTGCCAGGGATGCTGCTCCAGCACCTGTACCTCGCCCGCGCTGGGCATCAGGGCGCTGGCCAGCAGGGCGAGCAGGCTGGACTTGCCGGCACCGGACGGGCCGATGACGGCGACCCGCTCGCCGGACGCGATGGCCAGGTCCACGCCGCGCAGGGCGTGGACGCCAGTGCCGTGCTGCAGGCTGGCGCCGGAAAGGCGCAGGCTCATTTCAGCAGGTCGGCGGCGCGCGCGGCGTCCTCGATGCCCTGGTAGTTTTCCGGTTGGGTCTCGATAAAGCGGCTGGCGGCCTGCAGGTCGAGGATCGCCTTGTGCGCAGGGTTGGCCGGGTCGAGGGCGAGGAAGGCCTGCTTGATCTTCGCGGCCAGGGCCGGGTCGAGGCTGCCGCGCACGGTCCAGTTGTAGTCGTAGTAGGTCGGCGTGGTGGCGAACACCCGGACCTTGCTGGTATCCACCTTGCCGGCGGCGACCAGTTTGTCCCACACGCTGGCGTTGAGCACGCCGCCGTCGACCTTGCCGGCCTGCACCCAGGCAGCGGTGGCGTCATGGGCGCCGGAGTAGCCGACGCGGCTGAAGAAGGCTTCCGGCTTGATCCCATCCTGCAGCATGAAATAGCGCGGCATCAGGCTGCCGGAGGTGGACGACACCGAGCCGAAGGCGAAGGTCTTGCCCTTGAGATCGCTCAGCGACTTCACGTCCGGGTTGGCGGTGATGAACTTGCTGGTGAACTGAGCGTCCTGCTCGCGCTGCACCAGCGGAATGGCGTTGCCGGTCTTCAGGCGCACCTGGACGAAGGTGAAACCGCCCAGCCAGGCCAGATCCAGGCGGTCGGTGGCCAGGGCCTCGACCACGGCCGGGTAGTCGGCCACCGGGACGAACTCGACCGGCATGCCCAGCTGCTGCTCCAGGTAGGCGCCCAGCGGCTTGAACTTGCGCAGCAGTTCGGTGGGCGCCTCGTCGGGAATGGCCGAGACGCGCAGCACGTCGGCGGCCTGGGACAGGCTGGCGGACAGGGACAGGGCAAAGCCGGCGGCGAGCGCCACAGTACGCTTGAGCATGAAGATTCTCCGGTTCAATGGCGGAAAAGGTTCTAGCAGGCGCGCGTGGGCGCGCCCGCTGAGGGTAGTCGATCGCCGGCGATTATAGGGACAGGGGGGTGAAAGGCCAGCTTTGCTAGAATCCGCCGCCATCAGTGTTGTGAGGTGTGCGATGAGCGAGCCGATCCGTTTGACCCAGTACAGCCATGGCGCCGGTTGTGGCTGCAAGATTTCCCCCAAGGTGCTGGAAGTGATCCTGGCGGGCAGCGGTGCGCAGAACCTCGACCCGCAACTGTGGGTCGGCAACGCCTCGCGCGATGACGCGGCGGTGTACGCCCTGGACGAGGAGCGCGGGGTGGTTTCCACCACCGACTTCTTCATGCCGATCGTGGATGACCCGTTTGATTTCGGGCGCATTGCCGCGACCAACGCCATCAGCGACATCTATGCCATGGGCGGCGACCCGCTGATGGCCATCGCCATCCTGGGCTGGCCGGTGAATGTGCTGCCGCCGGAAGTGGCCCGTGAGGTGATCCGTGGCGGCCGCGCAGTGTGCGATGCGGCCGGCATCCCGCTGGCCGGCGGCCACTCGATCGACGCGCCGGAGCCGATCTTCGGCCTGGCTGTGACCGGTGTGGTCGAGAAGAAGCACATGAAGCGCAACGACACCGCCACGGCTGGTTGCCGGCTGTACCTGAGCAAACCGCTGGGCATCGGCATCCTTACCACCGCCGAGAAGAAGGCCAAGCTGCGCGAGCAGGACGTGGGCCTGGCGCGCGACTGGATGTGTACCCTGAACAAGCCCGGCAGCCGCTTCGGCAAGCTGGCCGTGGTCATGGCGATGACCGATGTCACCGGCTTCGGTCTGCTCGGCCATCTGCTGGAGATGGCCGATGGCGCCGGCCTCACCGCGCAGCTCGACTACGCCAGCGTGCCGCGCCTGCCGGGGGTCGACTACTACCTGGCCGAGGGCTGTGTGCCGGGCGGTACCCTGCGCAACTTCGACAGCTACGGCGAGCGGATCGCGCCCATCTCCACGGCGCAGCGCGATCTGCTGTGCGACCCGCAGACCAGCGGCGGCCTGCTGGTGGCCGTCAGCCCCGAGGGCGAGGCCGAATTCCTCGCGGTGGCCGCCGAGCTGGGCCTGCAACTGTCGCCCATCGGCCAGATGGTCGAGCGACAGAGTCACGCGGTAGAGGTGCTGTGATGCGCGATAACAGCACCGACTACCGCGCACTCTTTCTTCACGATGTGCCGATGATGGACATGCGTGCCCCGGTCGAATTCACCAAGGGTGCCTTCCCCGGCAGCGTCAGCCTGCCGCTGATGACCGACATCGAGCGGCAGAGGGTCGGCACCTGCTACAAGCAGAAGGGCCAGCAGGCGGCTATCGAATTGGGTCACGAGTTGGTCTCGGGCAAGGTCAAGGCCGAACGGGTCGAGGCCTGGGCGGCCTTCGCCAAGGCCCATCCCGAGGGCTATCTGTACTGTTTCCGCGGCGGCCTGCGTTCGCAGATCGTCCAGCAATGGCTGAAAGAGGCCGGTATCGACTATCCGCGGGTGATCGGTGGCTACAAGGCCATGCGTACCTTTCTGATCGAGACCCTGGATCAGGCCGTGGCCGAGTGCGACTTCGTCATCGTTGGCGGCATGACCGGCACCGGCAAGACCGAAGTCGTGGCGGCGCTGGCCAACAGCATCGACCTGGAAGGGCATGCCAATCACCGCGGCTCCAGCTTCGGCAAACGCGCCACCGGCCAGCCGGCGCAGATCGACTTCGAAAACCAGTTGGCCATCGACCTGCTCAAGCGCCGGGCGCGTGGCCAGCAGCAGTTCGTGCTAGAGGACGAGAGCCGGCTGATCGGCACCTGCTCGCTGCCGCTGTCGCTGAGCCAGGGCATGCAGCAGTATCCGCTGGTGTGGCTGGAGGACAGCTTCGAGGGGCGCGTCGAGCGCATCCTCAAGGATTACGTGACCGACCTGGCCGCCGAGTTTCTCGCCGTACACGGCGAGGAGCAGGGCTTCGTGTGCTTTGCCGAACGCCTGCTGCAGAGCCTCGACAACATCCAGAAGCGCCTCGGTGGCGAGCGCTACCTGCGCCTGCGTGCAATCATGCAGGACGCGCTGGATGAGCAGCGCCGCAGCGGCGCGGTGGCGCTGCACCGCGGCTGGATCGAGGGTCTGCTGCGTGAATACTATGACCCGATGTATGCCTACCAGCGCGAGAGCAAAGCCTCGCGCATCGAATTCGCCGGTGACGCCAATGCGCTGCTGGCCTACTTGCGCGAACGCGCGCCACGGAGAACCGTATGAGCCTCAAGGATTACCCCGACGCCCTGGATTGCACGGTCTACCGCCCGGACGAGGATGATCCGGATGCCGAGGAACTGGAACTGGGCGATGCCCGCATCGTCATCGAAGGTGTCTTCGAGGCGCCGGCCGAGTGGGATGCTGCCGACCGCGAGGACTTTTTCGACGGCAGCGATCCGGCCCTGTTCGTCACCGCGCTCATCGAGTGCGAAGCCAAGGCCGACAGCGGCACGCATTTCGTCGCCGAGCCCGGCGACTACGTGGCGGTGGTGCGCGGCCTGAAGGTGGAGATGTACTACGTCTACGACCAGGCCGACCGCAGCTATGTGCTGATCCGCGACGACCAGCTGGACTGAGCTGTTTCGCGTCTGGCGCAGGGCGGGTGCAGCCCGCGTCAGGTGTGGTGACATCGCGGGTTGCACCCGCCCTACGTGGCGTGTGCTGCGGGACGCTTGCTAGCTCTTGCGACCTTCGGCGCTGGCGGCCAGCACATCGGTGCGCGCCGCCATGATGAAGTCGTTGCGGTGCAGGCCCTGCATCTCGTGGCTCCACCAGGTCACGCGGACCTTGCCCCATTCGGTGAGCAGGGCCGGGTGATGGCCAACTTCCTCGGCGATGGCGCCGACCGCGTTGGTGAAGGCCAGGGCGTGGCGGAAGTTCTTGAACAGGTACAGGCGTTCCAGCTCCATGTGGCCGTCGCGGACCTCGATGTTCCAGTCCGGGATCTCGCGGATCAGTTCGGCCAGTTCTGCTTCCGAGACATGCGGCGCATCGGCGCGGCAGGCTTCGCACTGGGCTTGGGCAAGGCTCATTGGGTTTCTCCAGCGTTCAAGTGGGAACATAGCGTAGGTTGGGTTGAGCCTGCGAAGCCCAACATGACCCATCTCAGGTGCTGCCGTTGGGCTTCGGCGCTGCGCGCCTCAACCCAACCTACGATTCTCAGGCGGCTTTCGGCGCAAATTGATGGTTCCCACGCTCCGCGTGGGAACCATCTGATCGGCCTTCTAGGCGGCTTTTGGCGCAAATTTTGGCGCATGCAGGCCCAGCGCTGCGGCCTGCTGCACCAGGCCCATGATGTCCTGATGGGCCAGCTCGAACAGGCTCCTGAGCTGCGGCAGGACGAAGTACAGCGGCTGCAGGATATCGATGCGGTAGGGCGTGCGCATCGCTTCCAGCGGGTCGAAGGCCTGGTGCTCGGGCTCGGCTGACAGACTGTAGACCGTCTCCCTGGGCGAAGACAGGATGCCGCCGCCGTAGATGCGCCGGCCCTGCGCGGTATCGACCAGGCCGAACTCGATGGTCAGCCAGTACAGCCGCGCCAGGTACACGCGCTGTTCCTTGCTCGCGGCCAGGCCGAGCTTGCCGTAGGTGTGGGTGAATTCGGCGAACCAGGGATTGGTCAGCAGCGGGCAGTGGCCGAAGATCTCGTGGAAGATGTCCGGCTCCTGCAGGTAGTCCAGCTCCTCGGGCGTGCGGATAAAGGTGGCCACCGGAAACTGCTTGCCGGCCAGCAGCTCGAAGAAGGTCTGGAAGGGGATCAGCGCCGGCACCCGGGCCACGCTCCAGCCGGTGCTGGCGCCTAGGACGCGATTGATCTCGCCGAGCTGGGGGATACGTTCGGCGGGCAGGCCAAGCTGTTCGAGGCCGTCGAAGTACTCCTGGCAGGCGCGGCCTTCGAGCACCTGCATTTGCCGGCTGATCAGGGTGTTCCACACCTGATGCTCACTGTCCGAGTAATGGATGAAGCCGTGCTCGTCCGGTTGGCGGGCCACGTACTGCGTGGTTTTCATCGCATCGCCTCCTCATGCGCCGTTGCCGCAGCGTTTTGTTGTTCTGTCGATCCAGCAATAACCCGGAAGGTTCGGTAATGCAGCAGGGCAAGGAGGCAGGGCGGGACTGGGTTGAGGGGATTCTTGTAAACTTAAGCTTACGAATTGGTGGAAATGGCTGGCTGTCGCCTTGTCGTACGCGCGATCTGTCACATATTCTTGACGATAAATCGCGGCCGCCTTGCGAAAGTTGCGGCTGCATCCTCCTGAAAATGCCGAGTCCGGGTCTGTCATGCGTATCAAGGTCCACTGCCAGAACCGCGTGGGTATCCTGCGCGACATCCTCAACCTGCTGGTCGACTACGGCATCAACGTCGCCCGTGGCGAGGTCGGCGGCGAGCAGGGCAATGCCATCTACCTGCACTGCCCGAACCTGATCAACCTGCAGTTCCAGGCTCTGCGCCCCAAGCTGGAAGCCATCGGCGGGGTGTTCGGGGTCAAGCGTGTCGGCCTGATGCCCAGCGAGCGCCGCCACCTGGAGTTGAATGCGCTGCTTGGCGCCCTGGATTTCCCGGTGCTGTCGATCGACATGGGTGGCTCGATAGTCGCCGCCAACCGCAGTGCCGCGCAGCTGCTCGGCGTACGGGTGGACGAGGTGCCGGGCATGGCGCTGTCGCGCTATATCGAGGACTTCGACCTGCCCGAGCTGGTACGCGCCAACAAGTCGCGGGTCAACGGCCTGCGGGTGAAGGTGAAGGGCGACATCTTCCTCGCCGACATCGCCCCGCTGCAGGCTGAGCATGACGAAAGCGAGGCGCTGGCCGGCGCGGTACTGACCCTGCACCGCGCCGACCGCGTCGGCGAGCGCATCTACCATGTGCGCAAGCAGGAGTTGCGCGGCTTCGACTCGATCTTCCAGAGCTCGAAAGTGATGGCCGCGGTGGTGCGCGAAGCGCGACGCATGGCGCCGCTGGATGCACCGCTGCTGATCGAGGGCGAGACCGGCACCGGCAAGGAACTGCTGGCCCGCGCCTGCCACCTGGCCAGCCCGCGCGGGCAGTCGCCATTTATGGCGCTCAACTGCGCGGGATTGCCGGAATCCATGGCCGAGACCGAGCTGTTCGGTTACGGCCCCGGCGCCTTCGAAGGTGCGCGGCCGGAAGGTAAGCTCGGCCTGCTGGAGCTGACGGCCGGCGGGACCCTGTTCCTCGATGGCGTCGGCGAGATGAGCCCGCGCCTGCAGGCCAAGCTGCTGCGCTTTTTGCAGGACGGCTGCTTCCGCCGGGTCGGCAGCGACGAGGAGGTCTATCTGGATGTGCGAGTGATCTGCGCCACCCAGGTCGATCTGTCCGAACTGTGCAGCAAGGGCGAGTTTCGCCAGGACCTCTATCACCGCCTCAATGTGCTCAGCCTGCATATTCCGCCGCTGCGCGAGTGCCTGGATGGCCTCGGTCCACTGGCGGAGCACTTCCTCGACTCGGCCAGCCGGCAGATCGGTTGCCCGTTGCCGAAGCTGGCGCCCCAGGCCTTCGAGCGCATGGCCCATTACCACTGGCCGGGCAATGTGCGGCAGCTGGAGAACGTGTTGTTCCAGGCCGTGTCGCTGTGCGATGGCGGCACGGTGAAGGCCGAGCATATCCGTCTGCCGGATTATGGTGCGCCGCAGCCGCTCGGTGATTTCTCCCTGGAAGGCGGCCTGGACAGCATCCTTGGGCGCTTCGAAAAGGCCGTGCTGGAGCGCCTGTACGCCGACCACCCGAGCAGCCGCCTGCTGGGCAAGCGCCTTGGCGTGTCGCACACCACCATCGCCAACAAGCTGCGCCAGCATGGGTTGGGCAAGGAGTCCTGAGCGGTCAGGGTTTGTCGATTATTCCAAGCCGTTCACAGTAAGGCCGTACAGTTCCTACTTTTGGTGGATAGGTGGCTGACTGTCTGGTGGATGAGTCGCGTTGCTAGCATTCCAGCCGCAAGCCTGCTTGGGCCTTGCCCGGAACGCACGCAAGGACTGTGCAATGCTCAAGACCCTACTGGTTTACGCCCATCTGCTGGCGAGCTGCATCGCGCTCGGGCGCGTGCTGCATGCCGACCACAAACTGTGGATGTGGCGGGCCCGGCAGTTGCGCGCTGCGCAACTCGAATACCTCGCGGAAACTCAGAAAATCGTCACCCTGGCCTTGCTGGCGCTATGGGGCAGCGGCCTGTTGCTGGTGCTGCACGGCTATCTCGAGGAAGGGCAGGGCTATCTGCTGAATCAGAAGCTCTGGGCCAAGGTCATCATCGTTGTGTTGCTCAGCATCAACGGCATGCTGCTGCACCGGGGCGGCTTTCCAGCGCTGCAGCAGTCGGCCTTTCGTGCGCTGCCTTTTCCCCTGCGCAGTCGCCTGGCGCTGCTTGGCGCGCTGTCCACCACGGGGTGGTTGTTCGCAGCCTTCCTGGGGGTGGCGCGCCTGTGGAACAACGTCTTGCCGTGCCAGCACGTGTTGGCCGTGTTTGCGGCGTTGGTCGTGCTGGCCTGCGGGGCGGCGCTGGTGATTGCCCGTGGTGGCATGGGGCAGGGTGAGCCGAGCGCGCCCTGAGAACCTGTTTACGATCTTCTGAATTAGAGCCAGACAAGGCACAACGACCAACGTGAGTAACAGCCGCAGGCTGGCCCGAAGGGTGAGCGCCAGCGAATCAAAAGGCCGAGGAAGCGCAGTTTACGAGTTGTAAATGAGCATTCCGAGGCCGTTTTTAACGCGGTATGGCCGCGAGTCAGGAGATCGTAAACAGGTTCTGAGAACCTGTTCGCCCCAGTATGCGACTTAGGTGTAATGGCCAGGCGTGCGGGCAAGGGGGAAACTCTGCGGCGTCCGGCTCCTGCGATGCCCGGGCAGCGTTTCTGACATTCCCTCCCCAGAATGGATTGCTGGCGACCCCCTGGGTCGCCTTTTTTTTGCCCTCGCCAAATGCGCTGAGACTATGGTCGTAGAGCGGTAAGACCATGGTCGAATGGCCCTGTAAAAGGCGGGGGGATACAAAAGGCGCCATACAAGAACAACTCCTCACCGAGGTATGAACCATGAGCGCCGCTTCCCTGTATCCCGTCCGCCCCGAGGTCGTTGCCAGCACGCTGACCGACGAGGCCACCTACAAGGCCATGTACCAGCAGTCGGTGATCAACCCCGACGGCTTCTGGCGCGAGCAGGCCAAGCGGCTGAACTGGATCAAGCCGTTCAGCAAGGTCAAGCAGACCTCCTTCGACGACCACCATGTCGATATCAAATGGTTCGCCGACGGTACCCTCAACGTCTCGGCCAACTGCCTGGACCGCCATCTTGCCGAGCGCGGCGATCAGCTGGCGATCATCTGGGAGGGCGACGACCCATCCGAGCACCAGGAAATCACCTACCGCGAGCTGCACGAGCAGGTCTGCAAGTTCGCCAACGCCCTGCGTGGCCAGGACGTGCACCGCGGTGACGTGGTGACCATCTACATGCCGATGATTCCCGAAGCCGTGGTGGCCATGCTGGCTTGCGCGCGCATCGGCGCGATCCACTCGGTGGTGTTCGGCGGCTTCTCGCCGGAGGCCCTGGCCGGGCGCATCATCGACTGCCAGTCGAAAGTGGTGATCACTGCCGACGAAGGCCTGCGCGGCGGCAAGAAAGTCCCGCTCAAAGCCAACGTCGACGACGCCCTGACCAACCCGGAAACCCGCAGCATCCAGAAGGTCATCGTGTGCAAGCGCACCGGTTCCGAGATCAAGTGGAATCCGCATCGCGACATCTGGTACGAGGACCTGATGAAAGTCGCCGGCAGCGTCTGCGCGCCGAAGGAGATGGGCGCCGAGGAAGCGCTGTTCATCCTCTATACCTCCGGCTCCACCGGTAAGCCCAAGGGCGTGCTGCACACCACCGCCGGCTACCTGCTGTACGCCGCACTGACCCACGAGCGGGTGTTCGACTACCGTCCGGGCGAAGTCTACTGGTGCACCGCCGACGTCGGCTGGGTCACCGGCCATAGCTACATCGTCTACGGTCCACTGGCCAACGGCGCGACCACCCTGCTGTTCGAGGGCGTGCCGAACTATCCGGACGTGACCCGCGTCGCCAAGATCATCGACAAGCACAAGGTCAACATCCTTTACACCGCACCGACCGCGATCCGCGCCATGATGGCCCAGGGCAAGACGGCGGTGGAGGGCGCCGATGGCTCCAGCCTGCGCCTGCTCGGTTCGGTCGGTGAGCCGATCAACCCGGAGGCCTGGCACTGGTATCACGAGAATGTTGGCAAATCGCGTTGCCCGATCGTCGATACCTGGTGGCAGACCGAGACCGGTGGTGTGCTGATCAGCCCGCTGCCGGGCGCCACCGCGCTCAAGCCGGGCTCGGCGACCCGCCCGTTCTTTGGCGTACAGCCGGCCCTGGTGGACAACCTGGGCAACCTGATCGAGGGCGCCGCCGAAGGCAATCTGGTGATCATCGACTCCTGGCCGGGCCAGGCACGTACCCTGTTCGGTGACCACGACCGTTTC
>JBOFCR010000035.1:0-2860 GCA_051646165.1 Pseudomonas sp.
CCGACCAGCCACTGGCGCCCGCTGAGGTGCTGCTCGATATGCTCGAAGGCCTTGAGCGCCTGCACCTGGGCCTGGGCACGGATGCCAGGGTGGGCGGACTCGTCGGCGGAGTAGCGCTCCGGGCGATTGAGCGGGCGGAAGGTTGCCGTGTGGATTTCTGCGGACAGGTAACCGAGCCAGCTCTGGATCTGCGCGCGCTCGGCGCTGCCGGCGGCGGCGAACAGTGGCGTGCCCGGCACCTGATCAGCCAGGTACGGCAGGATCGCGCTGTTCTCGGTGATCAGCGTGCCGTCGTCCAGCCGCAGGGCCGGTACGCGACCCAACGGGTTGATCTGGTGGATCGGCGAGTCGGGCGTACGCAGGGCGACTTTCTCGACCTGGATCGGCAGATCCAGCTCACGAACGGCGATGTGCGCGGCCAGCGAGCAGGCGCCGGGGGAAATGTAGAGAGTGGTCATCGGTACGCTCCTGATGGTGGATAAAAAAGAGGTCGCTCCCCCTGCCTGGAAAGAGCGACCCCGGGAACCGTGCCGGTCGGCGGACCGGCTGGGTGTTGCTGGGTGTAGCTAGGAAAATCAGCGGGCGGTTATTACCGCCAGCTTGGTGATGCCAGCCCGCTCGATCGAGGCCATGGCCTTGGCCACCACGCCGTAGTCGACCTGGTCGTCGGCCTGCAGCTGAACCTTCAGCTCAGCGTCCTTGGTCTTGGCGTCGATCAGGCTGGTTTCCAGCAGTTCGGGCTGGATCTCGTCCTTGTTGATGAACAGCTTGCCTTCGCCGTCGATGCTCACCACCAGCGGGTCTTTCTGGTCCGCCGGGGCCACAGCCTCGGTCTTCGGCAAGTTGATCGGGATCGAGTTGGTCAGTAGCGGCGCGGTGACGATAAACACCACCAGCAGTACCAGCATCACGTCGACCAGCGGAGTGACGTTGATCTCGGAAAGAACCTCGTCGCTATCCTGGGTGGAAAAGGCCATGTCAGGACGCCTCCTTCACCGGTTGGCTACCGCCCACGCTGCGCTTGCCGGCAGGGTTGACGATGACCTTGAACGCGCTCTTCTGCGCCAGGCTGTAGAAGTCGTGGGCGAAGTCGTCGAGGTCGGCGGCGGTGAGTTTCAGGCGCCGCAGGAAGTAGTTGTAAACCAGCACCGCAGGCACCGCGACGGCGATACCCACGCCAGTGGCGACCAGCGCCGCGCCGATCGGCCCGGCCACGGTTTCCAGGCTGGCGTTGCCGGCCAGGCTGATGCCCTTGAGCGCTTCCATGATGCCCCACACGGTGCCGAACAGGCCGATGAAGGGCGAGGTGGAACCGATCGAGGCGACCACGGCCAGGCCGCTTTCCAGGGAGCGGCGCTCCCGCTGGATCTGCTGGCGCAGGGCGCGTTCGAGGCGGTCCTGGTGGTTGATCGCCTGGCTCAGGTCACCCGGCTGCTGGCCATCCTGTACCTGGATCGCGGCGAAGCCGGCCTGGGCCACGTGGGCCACGGCACCGGTGTGCTGCTGGCCGAGCTCGGCAGCGGAATCCAGGCTGGTGGCGCTCCAGAACAGCTTGAGGAACTTGCGATCCTGGTAGCGCTGACGGGAGAACTGGATGCCCTTGATCAGGGCCAGGCCCCAGGTCAGGACGGAGAAGCCGATCAGCAACCAGATGACGCTGTGTTCGACCGATTGCAGGGGGGAGTCCACTAACAGATTCATGATGCGTTCCTCGTAAAACGTGTTCAGTCGATTCGGTTGTTCGGTTCTGGCGGCCCGTCAGGGCAGGCCGCACGGTTCAAGCAATCAGTTCAAGCGGAAGTCCAGCGGTACCGTTACCCAGCCCTCCTGGGCCACGTCGCCGCGCTTGGCGGGGACGAAGCTCCAGCGCTTGACGGCGCGTACCGCCGCTTCGTCGAGCGCCTCACGGCCGCTGCTCTTCTGGATCTGGATATCGCTCGGCTTGCCGTTGGCCAGCACGTGCACCCGCAGCAGCACCGTGCCTTCCCAACCGCGACGCTGGGCCAGCGACGGGTATTCCGGCGCCGGGTTCTTCAGGTACGCGGCGTTGGCCGACGGTGGTGTTTCCTTGACCGGCGTCGGTGCTGGCGGAGCGACCGGGGCCGGTGGTGGTGGCGTTTCCTGCTTCGGCTGCGGCGGTTGCTCGACCGGCTTGGGTAGCGGTTTCGGCTTGGGCGGTTGCGGCTTTGGCTTGGGAATCGGTTTGGGTGGCGGCGGTTTCACGGCCAGCTCCTCGACCACCGGTGGTGGCGGCTCGACCACGGGCGGTGGCGGCGGCGGGCTGGCGAATTCGATGGTCATCGGCGGGATTTCCACCGGCACTTCCGGCAGCACCGGCTCGGGCCGATTGGCCAGCCAATAGAGCACCGCGCCGTGCAGGGTCAGGGCGAACAGGCCGAGCAATACGGCTTCGCGCCGACCCAGTACGGGCTTGCCGGCTTTGGGCAGGTGGCGCTGCAGGCCCAGGGCCTGGCGTAGCGAGACACCCAGATCGAGCACTTCGCCGGGGCTGCGCGCATCGCGCCAGAGCACGTCGCTGGCGCGGTCGGCTTTGTGGACATTGCCCATTGGCAAGACTCCTGAAAATCGGTTTTGCATCGGTGCCGATCCGCGAGAAGCCCGTGGCAGAGCGGTTCGGCCTTGGTGCAAATGATTGGCGAGCCTGCTTATCTCATAAAGTAATTTTTAATTACTTTATGAGATCGATATGGAATATGTAAAACATAACTAACTGAATTTATTGGGTATTTTTATACTCATGTTTTTAAGGCATGGAAAAATTGCCTTTAAGGCATCGAGAGCGCCTAGCTTCTGTAGGGCGGGTGCAACCCGCGAATCCATGCCACGCGGGTTGCACCCG
>JBOFCR010000058.1:0-2172 GCA_051646165.1 Pseudomonas sp.
AGGCTTCGAGCGCGCGGTAGCGCTGTTCCAGCTCTTCGCGGATGGCCCGGCGCTGCTGCGCCTGGGAGAAGCGGCGCTGCTCGTCGCCAGTGGCGGGTTGCAGGGTCGGTACCGCGATGGACTGGCCGTTGTCGTCTACCGCGATCATGGTGAAGAAGCAGCTGTTGGTGTGGCGCACCGAGCGCTCGCGGATGTTCTCGGTGACCACCTTGATGCCGATCTCCATCGAGGTGCGCCCGGTGTAGTTGACCGCGGCGAGGAAGGTCACCAGCTCGCCGACATTGATCGGTTCGCGGAAGATCACCTGGTCCACCGACAGGGTCACCACGTAGCTGCCGGCATAGCGGCTGGCGCAGGCGTAGGCGACCTGGTCGAGGTACTTGAGCAGGGTGCCGCCATGCACCTTTCCGGAAAAATTGGCCATATCCGGAGTCATCAGGACGGTCATCGACAGTTTGTTGGTTCCAAGTTCCATGCGTTTCTCATAGGCAGATTAAGTACACGCTGGCGTATGCAGTCCTGCGGGGTCTGCTTGTTGTTATAGGTGCTGCTTGATGTCTTCGCTGCGCCAGCGCCGGCGGTCATGCAAGTTTGTGGCCGTGGCGGCCGACAAGTATCTACGAACCGCCTGCGGCCCGCTCGGCGGCGTGCTTGCAGAGTTCCCGTTGTTTGCCGCCCAGCGCTACTGCCCGTCGCTTCTGCTCCCTTTCGGCTCCCCGTGCACTGCGCTGGAGCAACCTGGTGGATTTCCCCGCGTGCCCGTTACGCGTGGGTCAGGTACCAGCGCCAGTCCTGCTCGCCGACCTCGCCAACGAACTGGCGGAACTCTTCCCACTTGATCGCCAGGAAGATCTTCAGAAAGTCCTCGCCCAGCGCTTCCTTGGCCCAGCTCGACTGCTCCAGGTTGCGCAGCGCGGTCAGCCAGTCGGTGGGCAGGGTTTCGCGAGCCTGCTCGTAGCCGTTGCCGACTATGGCCTCGCCCGGATCGATCTGGTTTTTGATGCCGTGGTGGATGCCGGCGAGGATCGCCGCCGCCGCCAGGTACGGGTTGGCGTCGGCGCCGCAGATACGGTGCTCGACATGCCGGCTTTTGGCCGGGCCGCCCGGTACACGGAACGACACGGTGCGATTGTTCACCCCCCAGCTCTTGGCCAGCGGCGCGTAGCTGTTGGCCTGGAAGCGCCGGTAGGAGTTGGCGTTGGGGCAGAAGATCGCCAGGGCGTCGTTGAGCGTGGCCATCATGCCGCCGATGGCGTGTCTTAGGAGCGTGCCGGGCCCACCTTCAAGGTCGGAAAGCTCGCTGGCCATCAGGTTGTTGCCGTTTTCATCCGCCAGCGACACGTGCATATGCAGGCCGCTGCCGGCCAGGTCGCCGAAGGGCTTGGCCATAAAGCAGGCTTGTAACCCATGTTTGTTGGCCACGCCCTTGACCAGGCGCTTGTAGCGCACGCCCTCGTCGATGGCCAGCAGCGCGTCGAAGCGGTGCTCCAGGGTCAGCTCGACCTGGCCTGGGGCGTATTCGGAGATCGCCGTGCGCACCGGCAGGCCCTGGACTTCGCAGGCGGCGTAGAGGTCGTCGAGGAACGGTTGCAGCTGCTCCAGCTCGTATACGCCATACACCTGCGGCGCCTGCGGGCGCACGCCGTTGGCTTGCAGCGCCGGCTGCGGCCGGCCATTGGCGTCACGCTGCTTGTCCAGCAGGTAGAACTCCAGCTCCACTGCCATCACCGGGTGGTAGCCGTCGGCCTTGAGCGCGTCGATGGCGCGGGCCAGCACATGCCGGGGGTCGCCGGGGGTGGCCGGCAGGCCCTGGGTCGGGTGCATGCTCACCTGCAGCTGGCCGGTGGGCACCGTGCGCCAGGGTTGCAGGGTCAGGCTGCCGGGGATCGGGTAGGTCCAGCAGTCGGCATCGGCGACTTCCCAGACCAGGCCGCTGGCCTCCACGTCTTCACCCTGGATGGTCAGCGAGAGGATCGAACTGGGCAGCGGCCGGCCGTTCTCGTAGATGGCCAGCAGCTCGTCGCGGTGCAGCAGCTTGCCGCGCGGGATGCCGTTGGCGTCGATCAGCATCAGTTCGATGCTGCGTACTTCGGGATGCTTGGCGAGAAACTCGCGGGCTTCCTGGATATCGGCAAATTGCATGGTCAGTGTCCTTGCTTTTCATTCCCCTCT
>JBOFCR010000074.1:0-13623 GCA_051646165.1 Pseudomonas sp.
GTAGCGCAGCGCGGCGCAGGCCTCTTCCCAGGCCGGCGAATCCTCCAGCAACAGCTGCTCGCGGGCCAGCACCTCGACGCGCAGGCAGGCGATCACCCGCAGCTCGTCGTGCGGGCGCTCGAAGGCCAGGCGGGTCAGCGGGTTGCCGAACACATCGACGCCATCCAGGCGCCGCGTCGGCTGCGGGGTGATGGTCAGGTGGCGTTCCAGGCAACGCTGCCACGTGCAGTCTCTCGGCCACAGATGCGCCAGCTGCTGGGCCAGGGAGACCGGCGCCGAGTAGCGGTAATGGGTGTCATGCAGGATCTGGTAATGCGCGCGCTTCATGACGAGAGTGTCCCGCGGCTGGCATCCACATGCACGAAGAAGCGCAGGGCCAGTTGATCGGAGACCTGCCCGCTGGCCGTGGCGATCTGCAGCAACAGGTCGGCCAGGCCACCGAGCACGGCGCGAATGCCGGACTGGCCGAACAGCGGGCTTTCCAGGCTGCCCAGCTGGAAAGCGGCCAGCTTGCGCTCCAGCGCGGCCAGTTGGCCGTCGTTAGGGAACTCGACGCTCTCGCCCAGGCGGCGCAGCGAACGCAGCAGCATGCGCAGCTGGAACAACACGGCATGCGGGTTCTGCTCGTCGAGCAGGAGCAGGTCGAGTACCGGGATCAGCTGCGCGCTGGCCAGGTAGCGGGTGCGGTAGGTGATGCTGCTGTTGCCCAGCTCCAGCAGCCACTCCAGGGCCGACTGGTCGTGCACCGCCGGGCTGCGCAGGAACTCGGCGATGCTCTCGGCGAGAAACTGCAGACGTTCGATGCAGCGGCCGAGCATGAGAAAGCGCCAGCCATCGTCGCGGGTCATGTCGTCGAGGGCGAAGCCGGCCAGCGCGGCCAGCGACATCAGCAGGCGATTGAGGAAGTCCAGCTGATCGCCGAAATCCGCGCCTTGGCGCTCCAGGTCCTGGGCCTCGCGCTGCAGCTCGACCAGCGCCTGCCAGTTCTCTCGCGACAGCTTGCCGCGCACGCTGCCGGCCGCCCACTGCAGGCGCTGCAGGTTGGCGCGCAGGCTGGCCGGCCACTCGGCACCAAGCAGGGCCAGCAACAGGCGCTGCTCCAGCGTGCCCTCGCCCGCATCCGGCAACAGGCCGAGGCTTTCGCCCAGGGCCAGGGCGGTCTGCAGGGCCTGCGGATCGTCATCATCGTCGACGTAACGCGCCAGCATGATCCGCAGCAGGCGCGCACTGTCCTCGCAGCGCGAGCTGTAGCGGCCGAACCAGAACAGGTTTTCCACCACCCGCGACGGCAGGTAGGGGTCGCTGCGCACCAGGTCGGCCACGCCGAGGGGGCGCAGCCACTGCCAGGGCTCGCCGCCGGGGTGGCGCTCGCCGAGCACCCAGGTGTCCTTGCTCGCCCCGCCGCGCTGCATCGATACCACTTCGGCGTCGGCTTCGGCGGCCACCCGGGTCAGGCCGCCGGGCATTACCCGGTAGCCGTCGGCACTGGCCACGGCGAACACCCGCATGCCGATGGCGCGCGGTGCCAGCTTGCCCTCCTCGGCCTGCCACACCGGTGCCTGCGACAGCTGCGCCAGGGCCTGGGCGACATACACATAAGGGCGCGCCTGGATGCGTTCGGCCAGTTGCCCGCGCTGCTGGTCATCGAGGTCGCGGCCGAACACCGGGGTGAAACTCTGCGAGGGGAAGCTGGACCGCAGCAGCAGCTCGTCGAGCATCTCCAGCGCCTCGTCCAGCACCGGCGGCTCGCCGCACCACCAGCTGGCGATGGAGGGCAGCAGCAGCTCCTCGCCCAGCAGCTTCTCGCTGATCGCCGGTAGGAAGCCCGGCAGGCCGGGTGATTCCAGCACGCCGCTGCCGAGGGCGTTGGCCACCAGCACCTTGCCCTGGCGCACCGCCTCGAGCAGGCCGGGCACGCCGAGGGCGGAGTCGGTGCGCAGCTCCAGCGGGTCGCAGAAGTCGTCGTCGAGGCGGCGCAGCACCGCATGCACGCGGCGCAGGCCGGCCAGGGTCTTGAGGTAGACGGTGGCGTCGCGCACGGTCAGGTCGCTGCCCTCGACCAGCGGATAGCCGAGCTGGCGGGCCAGATACAGGTGCTCGAAATAGCTCTCGTTGAAGCGCCCGGGGGTGAGCAGCACCACCAGCGGCGTCTCGCCGCCCTCCACCGGTGCCTGGCGCGCCAGGGTGTCCTGCAGGGTGCGGAAGAAGCCAGCCAGGTACTGCACGCTCAAGTCGCGGTACAGCTCGGGGAAGGCACGCGAGATGATCTGCCGGTTCTCCAGCGCATAGCCGGCACCGGAAGGCGCCTGGGTGCGGTCGGCGGTGACCCACCAGCGGCCGTCCGGCGCGCGGGCCAGATCCACCGCGTACAGGTGCAGGTAGGTGCCGCCCGGCGGCTGCACGCCCTGGCACGGCCAGAGGAAGTTATCGTGACCAAACACCAGTTCGGCCGGCAGCAACCCGTCGGCAATCAGCTGCTGCGGGCCATACAGGTCAGCCAGCACGCTGTTCAGCAGGCCGGCGCGCTGGGCCACGCCGGCGGCGATCTGCTGCCACTCCTCGGCGGGAATCACGTTGGGCAGCAGGTCCAGCTCCCAAGGGCGGTCGGCGCCATCCGGGTCGGCGTAGACGTTGTAGGTCACGCCGTTTTCCTGGATCTGCCGGCTGAGCATGGCCTGGCGCTGCTGCAACTGCGCCGGGCTGCTGCGCTGCAGTTGCTCGAACAGCCGGCGCCAGTGTGGGCGGATGCCACCCTTGGCGTCGAGCAGTTCGTGGTAGGCCGCCTCGTTCAGCGGGTAATCGGCAAGCAAATCGGGCATGGCAGGCTCAGCAAGAGGTATGGCGCAGTCACTACCGATGGTACCCACGCTCCAGCGTTGGCACCCTTGGCGGGACGCGGAGCGTCTGACCAGGCATTCCCACGCGGAGCGTGGGAACGATCAATCAAGGGCTAGACCCGACGCAGATCCAAGGTCATCGGCAACTCATTATTGTTGATTGGCAGCGCCGGCGTCAGTTCACCCGGACTGTGGCCGATACGGAAGAAGCGCGCCAGGCGCCGGCTCTCGGCCTCGTAGGCGTTGACCGGCAGGCTGGCGTAGTTGCGTCCGCCGGGGTGGGCGACATGGTACTGGCAGCCACCCAGCGAGCGGTTCATCCAGCTGTCGACCAGGTCGAACACCAGCGGTGCATGTACGCCTATGGTTGGCTGCAGGCAGTTGGCCGGCTGCCAGGCACGGTAGCGCACGCCGCCGACGAACTCGCCGACCTTGCCGGTCGGGCGCAGCGGCACCGGCACGCCGTTGCAGGTCAGCACGTAGCGATCCGGCGCCAGGCCTTCGAGCTTGACCTGCAGGCGCTCCAGCGAGGAATCCACGTAGCGTACGGTACCGCCCGGCGCGCCCTCCTCGCCCAGCACATGCCAGGGCTCCAGAGCCTGGCGCAGCTCCAGTTCGACACCGCGTACGGCGTAGTCGCCGACCTTGGGAAAGCGAAACTCGAAGTGCGGGGCGAACCACTCGGCGCGCAGCGGATAGCCGTAAGCGTTGAGCTCGTGCAGCACGTCCTGGAAGTCCTGCTCGACGAAGTGCGGCAACAGGAAGCGGTCGTGCAGTTCGGTGCCCCAGCGCGCCAGCTTCGCCGGGCGATAGGGCTCATCCCAGAAGCGCGCGACCAGGCCGCGCAGCAACACCTGCTGGGCCAGGCTCATGCGCGCATGGGGCGGCATCTCGAAGGCGCGCAGTTCGAGCAGGCCGAGGCGGCCGCTGGCGCTGTCCGGCGAGTACAACTTGTCGATGCAGAACTCGGCGCGGTGGGTATTGCCGGTGACGTCCACCAGCAGGTTGCGCAGCAGGCGGTCGACCAGCCACGGCGGGCACTCGCGGCCCGGCTCGGGCATCTGCGCGAAGGCGATCTCCAGCTCGTAGAGGGCATCGTTGCGCGCCTCGTCGACCCGTGGCGCCTGCGAGGTCGGACCGATAAACAGGCCGCTGAACAGGTAGGACAACGACGGGTGGTTGTGCCAGTAGCTGATCAGGCTGCGCAGCAGATCCGGCCGGCGCAGGAAGGGCGAGTCAGCCGGCGTGGCACCACCAAGGACGAAGTGGTTGCCGCCGCCGGTACCGGTGTGGCGGCCGTCGACCATGAACTTCTCGCTGGTCAGGCGCGTCTGCCGCGCCGCCTCGTAGAGGAACTCGGTGCGCTCGACCAGCTCCTGCCAGTTGCTCGCCGGGTGGATATTCACCTCGATCACACCCGGGTCCGGGGTCACGCGGAAGTAATTGAGGCGCGGGTCGGCCGGCGGCTCGTAGCCTTCCATCAGTACCGGGCAGCGCAGTTCGCGGGCCGTGGCCTCGATGGCGGCGACCAGCTCCAGATAGTCTTCCAAACGCTCCAGCGGCGGCATGAACAGGTACAGGCGGCCCTCGCGCGGCTCGGCGCACAGCGCGGTGCGCACCACCCCGGAGGCCGACTCGAACGGTGCCGGCGCCTGCAGTGCGACGGCGCCGGGCTTGCCGTGCGGATGCAGCGGGGTACGCAGCTGCTGGCGGATCGTTTGCCGGCTGGGCAGCGGCTGGAACTGCTGGTTGGGGTCCTGCGGCTGCACGTAGGGATAGTCCAGCTCGCCGACCCAGGGCTGCGAGTCCAGTGGCAGGCGATAGCCCAGCGGCGAGTCGCCGGGAATCAGCCGGCAATGTTCCTCGCGCAGGAACCAGGGGCCGGTCAGCCACTGCGCGTCCTTCTCATCGCGACACAGCGGCAGGATATGCCCGACCACCTCGCCGAGGCCGCGACAGAACACCTTGCGCAGGCGCTCGCGCTCCAGCGGGTCGGCCAGGCGCGGATCGTCGGGGGTGACGTTGGCCGGCAGGCGGCGTTCGCGCCACAGGTAGTACAGCCAGTCCTCGTAGGCCGGGAAGGCATGTTCGGCGGACAGCCCCAGGTGCCCGGCCAACGTGGCGAGGAAGCGCCCGGCCAGGCGCGCATCGGCGCCGTAGTAGCGGGTTTCGTCGGCATACAGCGCCGGGTCCTGCCAGATCGGTTCGCCGTCCTTGCGCCAGAAGCAGTTCAGCGACCAGCGCGGCAGCTGCTCGCCGGGGTACCACTTGCCCTGGCCGAAGTGCACCAGCGCCTGCGGCGCATAGTGCGCACGCAGGCGATGGAACAGCTCGCCGGCCAGACGGCGCTTGTTCGGGCCCATGGCCGCGGTGTTCCACTCGGCATCGTCGGGGTAGTCGAGGGCGACGAAGGTCGGCTCACCGCCCATGGTCAGGCGCACATCGCCATAGGCCAGATCGCCGTCGATCAGCCGGCCGAGGTCGAGGATCTCCTGCCACTGCTCGTCGCTGTAGGGCTTGGTCACCCGTGGTGCTTCCCAGATGCGCTCGACGCGCATCTCGTGTTCGAACTCGCATTCGCACTCATCCACCGCGCCACTGATCGGCGCCGCAGAGGACGGCTCGGGGCTACAAGCCAAGGGGATGTGGCCTTCGCCGGCGAACAGTCCGGAAGTCGGATCGAGGCCGATCCAGCCGGCGCCGGGCAGGTATACCTCACACCAGGCGTGCAGGTCGGTGAAGTCGACTTCGGTGCCACTGGGGCCGTCGAGGGATTTGACGTCGGCACTGAGCTGGATCAGGTAGCCGGAGACGAAGCGCGCGGCCAGCCCCAGGTGACGGAACAGCTGCACCAGCAGCCAGGCCGAGTCGCGGCAGGAGCCGGAGGCCTTCTCCAGGGTTTCCTCGGGCGTCTGCACGCCCGGCTCCATGCGGATCAGGTAGCTAATATCGGTGGCCAGCTTCTGGTTCAGCGCCACCAGGAAATCCACGCTGGCCTTGGGCTTGCGCTCGATGCCGGCCAGGTAGTCGGCGAACAGCGCGCCGGCCGGCAGCTTGACCAGGTAAGGCGCCAGCTCGCGCCGCTCGCCGGCGGTGTAGGCGAAGGGAATCTGTTCGGCGTAGGGCTCGAGGAAGAAGTCGAAGGGGTTGAACACCGCCATCTCGGCGACCAGGTCGACGACGATCTTCAGCTCGTCGGTCTTGTCCGGGAACACCAGGCGCGCCAGGTAGTTGCCCTGCGGATCCTGCTGCCAGTTGACGAAGTGCTCGCCCGGCTCGACCTTGAGGGCGTAAGAGAGAATGCGCGTACGGCTGTGCGGTGCCGGGCGCAAGCGCACGATCTGCGGGCCGAGGTCGACCAGACGGTCGTAGCGGTAATGGGTGACATGCTGCAGTGCGACATGAATCGACACGGCGGGCCTCCTGCAAGCCAGGGCGATACCTGGGCTGCGCAAGAGTTATGCCAGCAGCTTTGCTACGGTTTCAGCGGGCTGCGCAGGGGCGCGAGCACCAGAACGGGGCGGCGAGTGCACAGCGGGCGATTCGGCGCACGGAAAAGGCGCCGAGCGTAGGGCGGATGCAATCCGCGTCCACTGTCGACGCGGGCTGCACCCGTCCTACGGCAAGCGCTACCGCCTATTTAGCGCGGTGCGTACTTCGGAGCAGGCTTCTTCTTGCCGCCCTTCTTCTCGTCTGCACGCTGCTTGGCTGCAGCCTGGTTGCGTGCCAGCGCGGCGGCCTTGGCTTCTTCGCGCTTGTCCCACGGTTTGCTGCCATCGCTGGCGCGCGGCGGCAGGCCAGTATGCTGGGTGAGGATCTTGCCGCCTTCCTTGCCAACCTTGTGGCTGCCGGACGGCGTCGAGTTCTTGCGGCGCGCACTCTGGTAGCTGTCGGTGGCCGGCTGGTGCAGCGGAATCAGCTGGTGCTTGCCCGGCCCGATCAGGTCGGCGCGTCCCATGCGCTCCAGCGCCTCACGCAGCATCGGCCAGCCCTTCGGATCGTGGTAGCGCAGGAAGGCCTTGTGCAGGCGGCGCTGCGCCTCGCTCTTGACGATGGTCACGCCATCGCTCTTGTAGCTGACCTTGCGCAGCGGGTTCTTGCCCGAGTGGTACATGGCCGTGGCGCTGGCCATCGGCGACGGGTAGAAGGCCTGCACCTGGTCGGCACGGAAGTCGTTGCGCTTGAGCCACAGGGCGAGGTTCATCATGTCCTCGTCGGTGGTGCCCGGGTGCGCGGCGATGAAGTACGGGATCAGGTACTGCTCCTTGCCCGCCTCCTTCGAGTACTTCTCGAACATGCGCTTGAACTTGTCATAGCTGCCAATGCCCGGCTTCATCATCTGGTTGAGCGGACCTTCCTCGGTGTGCTCCGGGGCGATCTTCAGGTAGCCGCCGACGTGGTGGGTGACCAGCTCCTTGACGTACTCCGGCGACTCGACGGCGAGGTCGTAGCGCAGGCCGGAGGCGATCAGGATCTTCTTCACCCCGGGCAGGGCACGAGCGTTGCGATACAGCTGGATCAGCGCGCTGTGGTCGGTGTTCAGGTTCGGGCAGATGCCGGGGAACACGCAGGACGGCTTGCGGCACGCGGACTCGATTTCCGGGCTCTTGCAGGCGATGCGGTACATATTGGCGGTCGGCCCGCCGAGGTCGGAGACCACGCCGGTGAAGCCCGGCACCTTGTCGCGCATCTCCTCGATCTCGCGCAGGATCGATTCTTCCGAGCGGTTCTGGATGATGCGGCCCTCGTGCTCGGTGATCGAGCAGAAGGTGCAGCCACCAAAGCAGCCACGCATGATGTTGACCGAGAAACGGATCATGTCGTAGGCCGGGATCTTCGCCTTGCCATACGCCGGGTGCGGCACGCGCGCATAGGGCATGCCGAACACGTAGTCCATTTCCTCGGTGGTCATCGGGATGGGTGGCGGATTGAACCACACATCCACCTCACCATGCTTCTGCACCAGGGCGCGGGCGTTGCCTGGGTTGGTCTCCAGGTGCAGCACGCGGTTGGCGTGGGCATAGAGCACCGGGTCGTTGCGCACCTTCTCGAACGACGGCAGGCGGATCACCGTCTTGGCGCGGGTCATCTTCGGGCTGGCCAGCAGCTCGACGACCTTGGCCTCGTTGGGGTCTTCGACCGGGCCCTTCTCCTGCTCGATGGCACAGGCCTGGGTGTCCTGGGTGTTGACGTAGGGGTTGATGATCTTGTCGACCTTGCCCGGGCGGTCGATACGAGTGGAGTCCACCTCGTACCAGCCTGCCGGCGTATCACGACGGATAAAGGCGGTGCCGCGTACGTCGGTGATGCTCTCGACCGTCTCGCCGAAGGACAGGCGCTGGGCGATCTCGACCACAGCGCGCTCGGCGTTGCCATATAGAAGGATGTCGGCAGTGGCATCCATCAGGATGGAGCGGCGCACCTTGTCCTGCCAGTAGTCGTAGTGGGCGATGCGGCGCAGCGAGGCCTCGATGCCGCCAAGCACTACCGGCGTCTCGCTGTAGGCTTCCTTGCACCGCTGGCTGTACACCAGGCTGGCGCGATCCGGACGGGAGCCGGCCAGGCCGCCGGGGGTGTAGGCGTCGTCGCTGCGGATCTTCTTGTCGGCGGTGTAGCGGTTGATCATCGAGTCCATGTTGCCGGCGGCCACACCGAAGAACAGGTTGGGCTGGCCAAGCTTCATGAAATCGTCTTTCGACTGCCAGTTCGGCTGGGCGATGATCCCGACGCGGAAGCCTTGCGACTCCAGCAGCCGGCCGATGATCGCCATGCCGAAGGACGGATGGTCGACGTAGGCGTCGCCGGTCACGATGATGATGTCGCATGAGTCCCAGCCGAGCTGATCCATCTCTTCCCGGCTCATCGGCAGGAAAGGTGCGGGGCCGAAACACTCGGCCCAGTACTTGGGATAGTCGAACAGCGGCTTGGCAGCTTGCATCGGGATGACCAGCAGGGATTTTCAGGGGCGCGGAATATAGCACAAAAAATGTACAGAAGCCGAGCGTGACACTCTGTCATTCACCCTCTGCCAAGCCAGGAGATTTGTGATCACACTCACAGCTATACTCGCTGGGATCTAGATCAGCCCGGCCCATGCGCCGGGTACAAGGAGCCGTAACGGTGCGAGGCATTTTCCTGCAAGCGCTGCTGTTGATCACGTGCCTGTCCATCCAGGCCGGTCATGCCTTTGCCGATACTTTTGTGCTGCAGGACAGTAGCAGCGGGCAATCGCTGAATGGCCACATCGAGCTGCTGGAAGATGTCGACGGCACGCTCAGCATCGCCGACATGGCCAACCCGGCCGTGCAACAGCGCTTCGTTCCCGCCGCCGGGCGCGCCTCGGTCGGCCAGAGTCGCCACCCCTGGTGGATCAAGGTGCAACTGCAGGCCGCCGCCGAAGCGCCGCGCCAGTGGTGGCTGGAAATCGGCTCGGTAACCCAGCTCGACCTGCGTCTGTATCTACCCAATAGCAGCGGCGGCTGGCAGGTGCGCGAGTCGGGCGAGCGAGTTCGCTTTAGCGCGGGCCGCGATCACGACTACCGGCACATGTTGCTCAAGCTGCCGGAGCTGGGCGAGGCGCCGCTGACTTTCTACCTGCGCAGCTACGACCCGGCCGGCAACTCCTTCCCCCTGCGCGCCTGGCAGCTGGACGACCTGACTCAGGTGGCGACCGAGGAGAACCTCGCCCTCGGCGTGGTCTACGGCATCATCGCCGCCCTGCTGCTGTACAACCTGTTCATTTTCTTCAGCCTGCGCGACTCGGCCTACTTCTGGTACGTGCTGACCACCGCCGGCGCCCTGCTGATGATCCTCAGCATGACGGGGCACGGCTTCCAGCACCTGTGGCCCAACAGCCCCGTACCCTTCTGGCTGGACCGCGTCACCCTGCCGTCGCTCTGGGGCTTGTGCGCCTGCCGCTTCACCCAGACCCTGCTGCAGACCCGCCGCCACGTGCGCTGGGCGCATCACCTGCTGAGCTTCGCCTGCCTCTGCTACGTCCTGGCAATCGCCCTCGAAGGCCTGGGACAGCGTTATACGGCGGCCTGGATCATTGCCCTGCTGTCACTGACCAGCATTCCGGCCGCGCTCGGCTCGGCCCTGATCCGCTGGCGCCAGGGTTATTTTCCTGCCCTGCTGTATCTCTGCGGCTATGGGCTGATCCTCGGCAGCATCAGCCTGGCGCTGATGCGCGCCACCGGCCTGGTGCAGCCGGCCACCTGGAATGCCTACGTTTTCCCGCTGTCGGTGGCCGCCGAGTCGATCCTGTTCTCCTTCGCCCTGGCCTACCGCATCCAGATGCTCAAGCAGGAGAAGGCCGAAGCCCTGGAGCAAGCCGACCGCGAGAAGACCGCACGCCTGGCGCAGATGCAGAACAGCGCCGACGAACTGCAGGTCGCCGTAAGCCAGCGCACCGCCGAACTGGCGCTGGCCAACCAGCAACTGTCTGCCCGTGAGCACGAACTGCAACACGCCGCCTTCCACGACCCGCTGACCGAGCTGCCCAATCGCCGCTACCTGATCGAACGCGCGGAAACCGCCATGGCCGACGCCCTGCGCCGCGAGGAGGCGGTGGTGCTGATGCTGCTCGACCTCGACCACTTCAAACCGATCAACGACCATTTCGGCCACGACGCCGGCGACCTGCTGCTGCGCACCATCGGCCATCGCCTGCGCGAGCATGTGCGCACCAACGATATGGTCGCGCGCCTGGGTGGCGACGAATTCGCCGTACTGATCTGCGGTGCCGACGCCCAACAGCATGCCCAGGAAATTGCCGCGCGCCTGCTCTGCGAGCTGGCCAGGCCGGTGCTCTACGGCGCCAACCGGCTGACCGTGACCATCAGCATCGGTGCCGCCCTGTTCCCGCAGCACGCCCAGCAGTTCGCCAGCCTGTACAAGGCCGCCGACGAGGCCATGTACCAGGCCAAGCAACAGGGGCGCTCGGGCTTCATCATGCCGGGCTGCGACGGCAAGCTGAGCCCGCAGGCCTGCCTGCAGCTGGATGTGTTGAAGGTGCCGAGCGGGCTGCTTTAGGCCAGGTAGCGGCGCGGCACCCGTGCTGTGACCTTGGTCAGCAGCTCGTAGCCGATGGTGCCGGCGGCCTGGGCCACCTCGTCGACCGGTAGCTGCTCGCCCCACAGCTCCACCACATCGCCGACCTGCGCCTCGGGCAGGTCGGTCAGGTCGACCGCCAGCATATCCATCGACACCCGCCCGACCAGCCCCACGCGCTGCCCGCGCACCAGCACCGGCGTGCCACTCGGCGCATGCCGCGGGTAACCATCGGCATAGCCGCAGCTGACCGTGCCGATACGCGTCGGCCGCTCGGCAATCCAGCTAGCGCCATAACCGACGCTCTCGCCGACCGCCACCTCGCGCACGGCGATCAGCTGCGCCTGCAGACTCATTACCGGCTTGAGGCCCAGCTCGGTGGCGGACAGATCGGCGAACGGCGTAGCGCCATAGAGCATGATCCCCGGGCGCAGCCAGTCCATATGCGAAGCGGGGATGGTCAGCAGGGCGGCGGAGTTGGCCAGGCTGCGCTGGTCGAAATCCAGGTCGAGCAGGTCGAGGAACATCTCCACCTGCTGCTCGGTCAGCGAGTGGCCACGCTCGTCGGCACAGGCAAAGTGACTGAGCAGGTTCAGCTCGGCCACCTGCGCCACGCCGCGCAGACGCACATGCCAGTCGCGCACCGCGGTGGACGACAAGCCCAGGCGATGCATACCGGAGTCCAGCTTGAGCCAGACATTGAGCGCCTGCGGCAGCTGCGCCGCCAGCAAGGCTTCGGCCTGCTCGGCGCCCTGCACGACGATGTCCAGGCGCAGCTGGGCAGCAATCGGCAACTCCTCGGCGGCGAAGCAGCCTTCCAGCAGCAGGATGCGTGCCTCGCCATGCAGCGCGCGCACCTCAGCCGCCTCCTCCAGGCTGGCCACGGCAAAACCGTCGGCCTCGTCATGCAGGGCGGTGACCACCTCGCGCACGCCATGTCCGTAGGCATTCGCCTTGACCACCGCAAAGGCCTCGCGCCCCGGGGCACAGCGCTTGGCCAGCGCATAGTTGTGGCGGATGGCGGCCAGATCGATGGTGGCGACTAAAGGGCGCATGACGCAGGCTCCGGACAAACGAAAACGGGCGCCCATCTTAACCGCTGGGCGCCCGTTTTCATTGATCCAGGCCAGATGAACAACACCGTGCCGTCGCTGCCTGGCAATCCGTCGCGAGCGTTGCGCAGGCAAGAAGCCTGGAGCACAGCCACCGGAGTGAACAATTGTTCATGAGGATGGCGAGCACCACGCGACGCAGCTTGCGCAATGCGCAGCAGGATTGCCAGGTAGCGACTTATTCGTCGTCGAACTGATAGGTTCCCGGAGCCAGGTTCTCGAAACGCGAGTACTTACCGAGGAAGGCCAGCCGCGCGGTGCCCAACGGGCCGTTACGCTGCTTGCCGATGATGATCTCGGCCACGCCCTTGTACTCGGTCTCGGGGTGATACACCTCGTCGCGGTAGACGAACATGATGATGTCGGCGTCCTGCTCGATTGCCCCGGACTCACGCAAGTCAGAGTTGATCGGGCGCTTGTTCGGCCGCTGCTCCAGGCCGCGGTTGAGCTGCGACAGGGCGATCACCGGGCAGTTGAATTCCTTGGCCAGGGCCTTGAGCGAGCGCGAGATCTCGGAGATCTCGTTGACCCGGTTGTCGCCGCTGGAGCCGGGAATCTGCATCAGCTGCAGGTAGTCGACCATGATCAGGCCGATCTCGCCGTGCTCGCGGGCCAGACGCCGGGTGCGTGCACGCATCTCCGACGGGCTGATGCCGGCGGTGTCGTCGATGAACAGCTTGCGGTCGTTGAGCAGGTTGACCGCCGAGGTCAGGCGCGGCCAATCGTCGTCGTCCAGGCGGCCGGCACGCACCTTGGTCTGGTCGATGCGCCCCAGGGAGGCGAGCATACGAATGACGATGGATTCCGACGGCATCTCCAGCGAGTAGACCAGGATCGCCTTGTCGCTGCGCATCAGGGCGTTCTCCACCAGGTTCATGGCGAAGGTGGTCTTACCCATGGACGGACGGCCGGCGACGATGACCATGTCAGCCGGCTGCAGGCCGCTGGTCAGGTTGTCCAGGTCGCCGAAACCAGTGGACAGGCCGGTGATCGCATCGCCGTTGTTGAACAGCGAGTCGATGCGGTCGATGGCCTTGACCAGGATGTCGTTGATGCCCACCGGGCCACCGGTCTTCGGCCGCGCCTCGGCGATCTGGAAGATCAGGCGCTCGGCCTCGTCGAGAATTTCCTCGCCGGTACGCCCCTGCGGCGCGTAGGCGCTGTCGGCGATTTCCGAGCTGATGCCGATCAGCTGGCGCAGGGTGGCGCGCTCGCGAATGATCTGCGCATAAGCCTTGATGTTGGCCACCGATGGAGTGTTCTTCGCCAGCTCACCGAGGTAGGCCAGGCCGCCAACCTGCGGCAACTGGCCTTCCTTGTCCAGCTGCTCGGCCAGGGTCACCACGTCGAACGGCGAGTTGCGCTCGGCCAGCTTGTAGATGGCGCGGAAGATCAGACGGTGGTCATGCCGGTAGAAGTCGCCGTCGGAGACCTGATCGAGCACCCGCTCCCAGGCATTGTTGTCCAGCACCAGGCCGCCCAGCACGGCCTGCTCGGCCTCGATCGAATGCGGCGGCACCTTGAGCGCGGCGGTTTCCAGGTCGTACTGCTGGGGGACGCTGATGTCGTTCATGGCACCTGTACTTCCAAAGTGCTGAGGCTTTTACAAACGCAGGTTTTGC
>JBOFCR010000083.1:0-23951 GCA_051646165.1 Pseudomonas sp.
GCTTTCATAGACCTTGAGGCGGGCATCCAGCGCCTTATCCATGTCCACTTCCAGCAGGAAGTGGACACCACCGGACAGATCCAGACCCAGCTTCATTGGGCCGGCGCCGATATTGCGCAGCCACTGTGGAGTGGTCGACGCCAGGTTCAGCGCCACCACGTAGTCGTCGCCCAGCAACTTGAGCGCCACGGCCTTGGCCGGCAGCTGATCTTCCTGCTTGGCCAGGCGCAGCAGGCCGCCCTTGCCCTTCTCCGCCAGGCTGTTTGCCTTGACCGCGATACCGGCATCGGCCAGCGCCTTGCCCACGCGATCCAGATCACCCTGGGTGATCTGCAGTGCCGAGCTGTTGCCGCTGATCTGGATGGCCGGATCGTCCGGGTACAGGTTTGGCGCGGAGTAGATGAAGCCGACCACCAGCACAGCCAGGATCAGCAGGTACTTCCACAGAGGGTATTTGTTGAGCATGACGCCGCCCGTTATGACACGGGGCGCTTAATGCGCCCCGTCGTTGCTGAAGAATGAGTCGTTAGATGGCTTTCAGAGTGCCCTTGGGCAGGGTCGCCGCGATGGCCTGCTTCTGGAACTTGAGTTCGACCTTGTCGGAGACTTCAACCACCACGAAGTCGTCGGTGACCTTGGTGATCTTGCCGGCGATGCCGCCGTTGGTGACCACTTCGTCGCCTTTCTGCAGGCTGCCGAGCAGGTTCTTCTGCTCCTTGGCACGCTTGGCCTGCGGGCGCCAGATCATCAGATAGAAGATGACCACGAAACCGACCAGCATGAGGATGCTCATCATGTCACCGCCGGGTGCAGCTGCGGCCGGGGCGGCGCCATCGGCGAAAGCGGCGGGAATCAGAAAACTCATGGGAAACTCCTATTTCAAGGTCTTGAATACTGTTTTTTATTCAGCGGCGGCTCGCTCTGGCGAACCGACTCGAGGCGAGGCAGAGATCGTCAACCGGGCAACGCCTCACCTAGGTGAGGCCTTGCCCGCGCGATTTCAATGACTCGGGCCAACTATCGCTCAAGGCTCCAGAGGCGGCGTCTGCAGGCCGCGCCGAGCATAGAAGGCATCGACGAAGGCGGCCAATGTACCCTGTTGAATGGCCTCGCGCAAACCAGCCATCAGGCGCTGATAATGGCGCAAATTGTGGATGGTATTGAGCATGCTGCCGAGCATTTCGCCGCACTTGTCCAGGTGATAGAGGTAGGCGCGGGAGAAGTTTTGGCAGGTGTAGCAATCACAGCTCGGATCGAGTGGCGACTCGTCATGCTTGTGCACCGCATTGCGGATCTTGATCACCCCGGTATCGATGAACAGGTGGCCGTTGCGCGCATTGCGCGTCGGCATCACACAGTCGAACATATCCACGCCGCGGCGCACACCCTCGACCAAATCTTCCGGCTTGCCCACGCCCATCAGGTAACGCGGTTTGTCGGCCGGCAGCTGCGGCGGCAGGAAGTCGAGCACACGAATCATCTCTTCCTTCGGCTCACCCACCGACAGCCCGCCAATGGCCAGGCCGTCGAAGCCAATTTCGTTAAGCCCTTCCAGCGAACGCATGCGCAGCTCTTCATGCATACCGCCCTGGACGATACCGAACAGCGCCGAGGGATTGCCTTCATGGGCATTCTTCGAGCGCTTGGCCCAGCGCAGCGACAGCTCCATGGAGCGCTTGGCCACATCGAAATCGGCCGGGTACGGCGTGCACTCATCGAAGATCATCACGATGTCCGAGCCCAGGTCACGCTGCACCTGCATCGACTCTTCCGGCCCCATGAACACCTTGGCGCCATCCACCGGCGAGGCGAAGTACACCCCCTCCTCCTTGATCTTGCGCATCGCGCCCAGACTGAACACCTGGAAGCCGCCGGAGTCGGTGAGAATCGGCCCCTGCCATTGCATGAAATTGTGCAGGTCACCGTGCTTCTTGATCACCTCGGTACCCGGGCGCAGCCACAGATGGAAGGTGTTGCCGAGAATGATCTGCGCACCGATGGCCTCGATGTCACGTGGCAGCATGCCCTTGACCGTACCGTAGGTACCCACCGGCATGAACGCCGGCGTTTCCACCACGCCACGCGGGAAGGTCAGACGGCCGCGACGGGCACGCCCGTCGGTGGCCAGCAGCTCGAAGGACATATGACTCATAGGGTTTCCTCGGGGCCACGCGGGGCAGGATTGCGGGTGATGAACATGGCATCGCCATAACTGAAGAAGCGGTACTGCTGCTCCACCGCCGCAGCGTAAGCCGCCATGGTTTCGGCATAGCCGGCAAACGCCGACACCAGCATCAGCAGGGTCGATTCCGGCAGATGGAAGTTGGTCACCAAAGCGTCGATCACATGCAGCGGACGCCCCGGATAGATAAAGATATTGGTGTCACCACTGAAGGCCTTCAGCTCGCCGTCACGGGCGGCCGTTTCCAGCGAGCGTACGCTGGTGGTGCCGACAGCGATCACCCGCCCGCCACGCGCCCGACAGGCAGCCACGGCATCCACCACGTCCTGACCGACCTCCAGCCATTCGTGGTGCATATGGTGATCTTCGATACGCTCAACCCGCACCGGCTGGAAAGTACCCGCCCCGACATGCAGGGTAACGAAAGCACGCTCGACCCCTTTGGCGGCAACGGCTTGGAGCAAGGCTTCATCGAAGTGCAGGCCGGCAGTAGGCGCAGCCACAGCGCCGGCCTTAGCCCGGTCAGAATAAACAGTCTGATAGCGCTCGCGATCGGAGGCATCGTCAGCACGATCTATATAGGGTGGCAACGGCATATGCCCGACCCGCTCCAGCAGCGGCAGCACCGGCTCGGCAAAACGCAGTTCGAACAGCGCATCGTGGCGCGCCAGCATTTCGGCCTCGCCACCACCTTCTATATGAATCAGCGAACCCGGCTTGGGCGACTTGCTCGAGCGCACATGGGCCAGCACCCGACAGGTATCCAGCACTCGCTCGATGAGGATTTCCAGCTTGCCACCGGAAGCCTTCTGACCGAACAGCCGCGCGGGAATAACCCGGGTATCGTTGAACACCATCAGGTCGCCAGGACGCAGGTATTCGAGCAGATCGGCAAACTGCCGGTGGGCCAGTTCACCGCTCACGCCATCCAGCACCAACAGGCGGCTGGCGCGGCGCTCGGCCAGCGGATGACGGGCAATCAGGGCTTCGGGAAGATCGAAATGGAAGTCGGTAACGCGCATGGTGAGGATCGTCTTGCAGGGGCGCAAAGCTTACCGGAAAGCGCACATCCTGGCCACGCGCCGCGATTGACCGCACCCGGCCACCTCCCTATACTCCGCCGCCATCGCGCCCCGGTGGCGGAATGGTAGACGCGGCGGATTCAAAATCCGTTTTCGAAAGGAGTGGGAGTTCGAGTCTCCCCCGGGGCACCAATCATCTTGTTCCAGCCTCTCGCGATGGGCCTGGAACCCCTCTGAAACACCCGCTACAGAGCCTTGCAAAACCGCATGAAAGTGGTGGTTTTCGGGGGCTTGGCAAACGTCTTTGAGTTAGCGTAGAGTGTGCCCACTGTGTTTGCATGGGTCGCCTTGAATCGTGACCTGGTGCAGTAGATCCTAGATCCGCTACATCCCGCTCGACTTCTCTTACTCTCTGCAACCAGTCCCAGCCCTCTTCGCTCGAGCAAGAGGCTGTCATCAACTCTAGTTTCAAGGAAATAAGACATGTCGAATCGTCAAACCGGCACCGTTAAGTGGTTCAACGACGAGAAGGGCTTTGGCTTCATCACCCCTGAAAGCGGTCCGGATCTGTTCGTACACTTCCGCGCTATCGAAGGCAATGGCTTCAAGAGCCTGAAAGAAGGCCAGAAGGTTACCTTCGAAGCCGTTCAAGGCCAGAAAGGCATGCAAGCTGACAAAGTCCAGATCCTGGGCTAAGTCGCTGCTCCGAAAAGCCCCTGATGGCAACATCAGGGGCTTTTTTGTGCCCGCGATTTGTTGCCCGTACAATCCGCGCAGTTCTTCTGCCCTGAGTCGACCATGCCCAAGCACACCCTGCGCCCCATCGGCGAGTTTCCCGCCGCCGGCCTGCCCCGCCGCTTCGCCGCGATGTTCTATGACAGCTTCCTGAGCATCGCCCTGCTGATGGTGATCACCCTGACCTACAAGGGCGTGCAGATGGCGATTGTCGGCGAAGAGCGCTTGCGCCAACTGTCGGACGCCGGCGCCCTGGATGGCGACCCGCTACTGTCGACCCTGCTGGTGCTGGGCCTGTTCGGCTTCTTCGCCAAGTTCTGGACCCACAACGGCCAGACCCTCGGCATGCAGGTCTGGGGCGTGCGCATCCAGAACCGCGACGGCTCGGCCATCAGCCTGTGGCAGGCGCTGCTGCGTTTCATGGTCGCCACCGCTTCCTGGCTGTGCCTGGGCCTGGGCTTCCTCTGGGCACTGTGGGACAAGGACAAGCGCACCTGGCACGACATCTACTCGGACAGCCTCGCGGTACAGCTGCCCAAGAATGTGCACAGACAAGGCAAGCCGTAGGTCCCCGCGCAGCACTCAAGCACGAACCAATCAAGCACCTCTGCGGGCCGCCCTGGCGAAGCGGCACGACAGCCTTTGCATAAAATGAAAATCTTTCGCATTATTGCGCAGTTTTCTAGCGCGCTTGCGTCTCGCTCTCACCTTCATATGCAAAGGAACTCGCCATGACTCGTATGCCCCTGGCCACTGCCAGCCTGCTGGCCCTCGCCATCTCTCTCGCCGGTTGTGGCGATGACAAGAAAGAAGCTGCCGCTCCGCAAGCTGCCGCCACTGCGACCGCCACTGCCAGCACCAGCAGCCTGAAAGTCGAAGACGCCGCCGCCAAAGCCGTGGTCAGCCACTACGCCGACATCGCCTTTGCCGTGTTCAGCGACGCCGCCAGCACCGGCAAGACCCTGCAGGCCGCCATCGACGCCCTGCTCGCCAACCCCAGCGACGCCACCCTGAAAGCCGCCCGCGAAGCCTGGCTGGCTGCCCGTGTTCCGTACATGCAGACTGAAGTATTCCGCTTTGGCAACGCCGTGGTCGACGACTGGGAAGGCCAGCTGAACGCCTGGCCGCTGGACGAAGGCCTGATCGACTACGTTGCCGCTGACACCGCCCAGGCCCAGGGCAACCCGGCCGCCACCGCCAACATCATCGCCAACAGCGAGATCCAGGTCGGCGAAGACAAGGTCGACGTGAAAGAGCTGACCGGCGAGAAACTGGCCAGCCTGAACGAACTGGGCGGCTCCGAAGCCAACGTCGCCACCGGCTACCACGCCATCGAGTTCCTCCTGTGGGGCCAAGACCTCAACGGCACCAACCCGGGCGCCGGTGCTCGTCCGGCCAGCGACTACCTGACTGGCGACGGCGCCACCGGTGGTCACAACGAGCGTCGCCGCGCCTACCTGAAGGCCGCCGCCGACCTGCTGGTTGCCGACCTCGACAGCATGGTCGCCCAGTGGAAAGCCGGCGTTGCCGACAACTACCGCGCCAAGCTGGAAGCTGAACCGGCCGAAAACGGCCTGCGTAAGATGCTGTTCGGCATGGGCAGCTTGGGTCTGGGCGAACTGGCCGGCGAGCGTATGAAAGTCGCCCTGGAAGCCAACTCCACCGAAGACGAGCACGACTGCTTCAGCGACAACACCCACAACTCGCACTACTACGACGCCAAAGGTATCCGCAACATCTACCTGGGCGAGTACCAGAAAGTCGACGGCAGCACCCTGACCGGCCCGAGCCTGTCCTCCCTGGTTGCCAAGGTCGATGCCGCTGCCGACACCACCCTCAAAGCCGACCTGGACGCCACCCAGGCCAAGCTGCAGGCCCTGGTCGACAGCGCCGAGAAGAACAACGTCCACTTCGACCAGCTGATCGCCGCCGACAACGCTGCCGGCCAGCAGATCGTGCGTGATGCCATCGCCGCCCTGGTCACCCAGACCGGCGCCATCGAGAAGGCCTCCGCCGCTCTCGGCATCAGCGGCCTGAACCCGGACACCGCCGACCACCAGTTCTGATTACCCGTCAGCACTGACCGACGGATGCGCCCACAAGGCGCATCCGTTTTTTTATGGCCGCGAATTGCCTCTGCCCGCGACATTTCGTCTGCAACGCAAACGCTAACTCCTCTTATTTGAATTCCATTAGCCTGCTAAGATCGCCGGCCTGACTCGTCGCCCAGGTTTGCTCCGATGCTCCATCCGCTCCGCTCCTGTGCATTGGCCCTGGCCTTCGGCCTGGCTGGCTGCAACCAGGCGCCGCCTCCCGCCGAGCCCGGCGAGGCGCTTTCCGGTGGCAGCACCACGGTGCAACAGCGCGACCACAACGCTTTCTCCCTGCCCTCGGCCAACCTGCCGCCTTCGCGGCGCCTGGACTTCAGCGTGGGCAACAGTTTCTTCCGCAACCCCTGGGTCATGGCACCGACCACCACCACCGCGCGCGATGGCCTGGGCCCGCTGTTCAATACCAACGCCTGCCAGAACTGCCATATCAAGGACGGCCGTGGCCATCCGCCGCCCACCGATGCCAGCAGCGCCGCCTCGATGCTGGTGCGCCTGTCCATTCCGGCCAACGGCTCGGCCGAGCACGCCGCCCTGCTGGAGCGGGCCGGGGTGATTGTCGAACCGGTCTACGGCGGCCAGCTGCAGGACATGAGCAACCCCGGCGTCGTCCCGGAAGGCAAGGTGCGGGTCACTTACAGCGCCGTACCGGTGACCTTCGCCGATGGCAGCCAGGTCGAACTGCGCCAGCCGCAGCTGCAGATCAGCAACCTCGGCTATGGGCCGATGCAGCCGGACACCCTGTTCTCCGTACGCATCGCCCCGCCGATGATCGGCCTCGGCCTGCTCGAAGCCATCCCGGAAAGCGCCCTGCTGACCCATGCCGACCCCGACGATCGCGACGACGACGGCATTCGCGGCGTGACCAACCAGGTCTGGGACGACGCCAGCGGCACCACCGTGCTGGGCCGCTTCGGCTGGAAGGCCGGGCAACCCAATCTGGCCCAGCAGAATGCGCACGCCTTTGCCAACGACATGGGCCTGACCAATCGCCTGGTGCCACGTGACGATTGCACGCCAACGCAGGTCGACTGCCGCAACGCGGTCAATGGCGGCGAGCTGGAAGTCAGCGACAACATCGCCGCCAGCGTGCTGTTCTACACCCGCAACCTGGCCGTACCGGCGCGGCGCAATGTCGACGACCTGGCCGTGCGCCAGGGCAAGCAGCTGTTCCATGAAGCCGGCTGCCAGAAATGCCATGTGCCAAGCTTCACCACCGTTGCCGATGCTGCCGAGCCGGAACTGGCCAGCCAGAAAATCCGCCCCTATAGCGACCTGCTGCTGCACGACATGGGCGACGGCCTGGCCGATCAGCGCAGCGAGTTCCAGGCCAACGGCCGCCAGTGGCGCACCGCGCCGCTGTGGGGCATCGGCCTGACTGAAGCGGTCAATGGCCACACCCAGTTCCTCCATGACGGCCGCGCGCGCAACCTGCTGGAAGCCATCCTCTGGCACGGCGGCGAAGCCGAGCCGGCGAAGCAACAGGTTCTCACCTACGATGCCGAGCAGCGCAACGCGTTGCTGGCGTTTCTCAACTCCCTGTAAGGAGCCACGCATGACCCGCACCCGTCTTCTGGCCAGCGCCCTCTGCGGCCTCGCCCTGACTGCCTGCAGCCCGCAGGACCCGCAGCAGAAGGCCAGCACCGCGCTGGTCGATGGCGTGCTGCTGCCGGCCTACACCAGCTGGGATCAGGCCAATCAGAAACTGGCCGAGAATGCCGTGGCCTTCTGTGCCGGCAGCCAGGACCTGACCAGCGCCCGCCAGGCCTTCCTCGCCAGCGTGGGTAGCTGGGCCGCCCTGCAGCCGCTGATGATCGGCCCGCTGGCCGAAGGCAACCGCGCCTGGCAGGTGCAGTTCTGGCCGGACAAGAAGAACCTGGTGCAGCGCCAGGTCGAGGCCCTGCTCAAGAGCAAGCCGCAACTCGCGCCGGCCGACCTGGAGAAATCCAGCGTGGTGCTGCAGGGCCTGACCGCCTATGAATACGTGCTGTTCGACCCGGCCATCGACCTCGACGACGCCGCTCAGAAGAGCCGCTACTGCCCGCTGCTGACCGCCATCGGCCAGCACCAGCAGACCCTCTCCGCCGACGTGCTGAGCCAGTGGCAGGCCAAGGACGGCATGGCCGCACAGCTCAAGCAGTACCCCAGCGCCCGCTACGCCGAAGCCCGCGAAGGCGTCGCCGACCTGCTGCGCACCCAGGTCAGCGGCATCGACGGCCTGAAGAAGAAGCTCGGCACCGCCCTCGGCCGCCAGAGCAAAGGCATTGCCCAGCCCTACCAGGCCGAGTTCTGGCGCAGCAACGCCAGCCTGGCCAGCCTAGCCTCCGCCCTGGCCAGCGCCGAACGCCTGTGGCTCGGCGCCAACCAGGACGGTGTCAAATCGCTGCTCGGCAGCGAGCAGGCCGACCTGGCTAAACGTATCGACCAGCAATACAGCGCCACCCGCCAGTTGCTGGCCGCTATCGACCGCCCACTCGGTGAACTGCTCGCCGAGGAAGCCGGCCGCGCCGAGCTGAACGCCTTCTACGACAGCCTCAACCAGCTGCACCGCCTGCACGAAGGCGAGCTGGCCAAGGCCCTTGGCATCCAGCTGGGCTTCAACGCCCACGACGGAGACTGAGTCGTGAAACGCAGAGCCTTTATCGGCCTCGGCGCCGTCACCCTGGCCGCCGGTGCACTTGGCGGCTGGAAACTGGTCAGTCATGCCGGCCAGGCGCCGCTGCTGCTGTCGGCGCGTGACGATGGCGAGGGCCACCACTATGCCGTCGGCTATCGTCTGGACGGCAGCAAGGCCTTTGCCACCCGCGTAACCGAACGCTGCCACGACGTGGTGCCGCACCCGAACCTGCCGATGGCGGTATTCGTCGGCCGCCGGCCGAGCCGCGAGAGCTACCTGGTCGACCTGCGTGACGGCCGCCTGCTGCAGACCCTGGCTTCGCCCAAGGATCGCCACTTCTACGGCCACGGTGTGTTCCACAAGGATGGCGGCTGGTTCTACAGCACCGAGAACGACACCTCCGACCCGGGCCGTGGCGTGCTCGGCGTGTACCGCGTCGAAGCCGGCCTGCTGCAGCGCGACCGCGAGCTCTCCACCCATGGTCTGGGCCCGCACCAACTGCTGTGGATGCCCGATGGCGAAACCCTGGTGGTGGCCAACGGTGGCATCCGCACCGAGGCCGACAGCCGGGTGATGATGAACCTCAACGCCATGGAAGCCAGCCTGGTGCTGATGCGCCGCGACGGCAGCCTGGTGAGCAAGGAGCAGCTGCCCGAGCAGATGAACAGCGTGCGCCACCTGGCCGTGGCCAGCGACGGCACCATCGTCTCCGGCCAGCAGTACGAAGGCGAACCCACCGACGCCGTGCCGCTGCTGGCGATCAAGCGCCCCGGCCAGCCGTTCCAGCATTTCCCGCTGGGCGAAGCGCAACGCGCGATGATGAACCAGTACACCGCCAGCCTGGCCATCCACAACGACTTGCGCCTGCTGGCCCTGACCGCCCCGCGCGGCAACCGCTTTTTCATCTGGAACCTGGACAGCAGTGAGCTGCTGCTGGATACGCCGCTGGCCGATTGCGCCGGCGTCGGCGCGGTGGCCGACGGCTTCGTGGTCACCTCCGGCCAGGGCCGCTGCCGCCTGTACAACTGCCGCGGCGAGCAAATCACGGCGCAGTCCCTCGAACTGCCAGCAGGTCTATGGGACAACCACCTGCGCCTGGCCTGAGAACCTGTTTACGATCTTTTCGGGTTCTGCAATGGCGGCCTATGCCCCGGAGCATAGGCTGGGTTAGCCACCAACAGGACGCTCAATTCTGGCGACTGGATTGGCGGCGTCACCCAGCAGAGGTGTCACGGTATTGGGTTACGCCGCGCCAGGCTTGCGCGGTCAGCACAGGCAACGGCCAGCGCGGTTAACCCAGCCTACGGGGCCCGTGTCGGCTCTTAAAAACTTACGCCCCGCACCTGCAGAACGACCACGCAAGGCCGACCTATACTCACAGAGACTTCGCACTTCCAGCCCGCACACCCCGCAGGCGAGGTGTAGCCGGCCGCCACGCCGGACCGAGAAGCCGTCGCCAGCCCCTGGCGTCCGAACCTTGCCATTCCCCGATGAGGCATACCGTCCATGTTCCTGCAGAAATCATTGCGTGCCCAGATTCTCGCACTGCTGGGCGGTAGCCTGGCACTGATCCTGATCACCGCCCTGGCCTGCTTCAACTTCCTCTCCAGTGGCATCCAGGCCTATCGCGGCCTGCTCGAAGGCCCGCTGGAGGCCTCGCAACTGGTCGACCAGGCCAACCTGGAATTCAAATCCCAGGTCCAGGAATGGAAAAACGTGCTGCTGCGCGGCCACTCTCCGGAAAACCTCAGCAAGTACTGGAAGCAGTTCGAGGACCAGGAAAGCAAGGTGCAGAGCATTCTCGGCAAGCTGGCCAGCGAGGTCACCTTCGACCCCGCACTCAAGTCCCAAGTCGAACGCTTGCGCAGCGAGCACCAGGCCCTCGGCGCCAACTACCGCAAAGGGCGTGACGCTTTCGTCGCCGCCGGTGCCGATGCCCAGGTCGGCGATGCCGCGGTCAAGGGCATCGACCGCGCCACCAGCGAGCAGATGACCGCCCTGGTCACCCAGCTGCACGATACGAGCCTGGCCCAGGCCAAGCAGATCAATGCCGCTGCTGAGCGCACCGTGCTGTTCGGCACCCTGCTGATGCTCGGCGCCAGCGTACTGATCGGCCTGCTCGGCATCTGGCTGGTCAACCGCAACCTGATCAACCCGATCACCACCCTGATCAACCATATCGCCAAACTCAGCCAGGGCAACTTCGGCCAGCACGTGAACGCCGACCGCCAGGATGAACTCGGCCGCCTGGCCGTGGCCGCCAATACCCTGCGCGACTTCCTCGCCGACACCTTCACCCGCCTGAAACACAGCACCAGCCAGCTGGACACCGCCAGCGGCGAGCTGAATGCCATCGCCACCCTGATGTCCCAGGGCACCCGCGAACAGTTCTCGCGCACCGACCAGGTGGCTACCGCCATGCACGAGATGTCCGCCACCGCGCAGCAGGTCGCCAGCCATGCAGCCGACGCGGCCGGTGCCGCCGACGATGCCGACAACTCGGCACGCCAGGGCGGCAAGGTGATGGAGCAGACCATCCACACCATCACCACCATGCGCAGCGAGATCGCCACCACCGCCGACGTGATCCGCCGCCTGGAAACCGACAGCGGACGCATCGGCAAGGTGCTGGAAGTGATCCGCGGCATCGCCGAGCAGACCAACCTGCTGGCGCTCAATGCTGCCATCGAGGCGGCGCGGGCCGGTGAGCAGGGCCGCGGCTTCGCCGTGGTCGCCGACGAGGTACGCACCCTGGCCCAGCGCACCGCCGAATCCACCGCCGAGATCCACCAGATCATCGACACGGTGCAGACCGGCGCGGTCAACGCGGTACGCGCCATCGAGAGCGGGCAGAACCGCAGCGAGGAAGGCGTGACCCAGGTCACCGAGGCCGGCGCCATGCTGCAGCGCATCACCGGCGCGGTGGAGGCCATCCGCGACATGAACCGGCAGATCGCCACCGCCGCCGAGGAACAGACCTCGGTGGCCGAGGACATCTCGCGCAACCTCACCGAGATCACGGCCATCGCCACTACCAACCAGGAAAACGTGCAGCGCACCGAGAACGCCAGCCACAACCTGCACGACCTGTCCGCCCAGCTCAATGAGGTGACCAACCGCCTCAGCGCCTGACCGGCAACCGGCCACAGGGAGGTGCCCGAGGCGGCCGCAGGACAATTGGCGCGACACGCTGTTGCGCCAATCACCACCTGTAACTTCTCGCAAACGCCAGACTTTTGACTTGATGGTCAACTGGTACTAAGGTGCCCGCTTCGCCTATTCCCAGGCTCTTCCCGCTTTGCCAAGGAACCGGAATATGTTGCTCCGCCGCATGCTCATCATGCTCGGCGTCGTCGTGCTCATCGTGCTCGCCCTCGCCGCCATCAAGGCTTACTCCGTCTATCAACAGATCCAGATGTTCACGGCGCCGCAGCCGGCCATCAGCGTGTCCGCGGCCAAGGCCGAGCAGATGCCGTGGCAGTCGCGCCTGCCGGCCATCGGTACGCTCAAGGCCATCCAGGGCGTGGACCTGACCGCCGAAGTCGAAGGCACCGTCAGCCAGGTGCAGTTCCAGTCCGGCGAGAAGGTCAAGCTGGGGCAGCCGCTGCTGCAACTGGACAGCCAGGTGGAGCAGGCCATCCTCGCCACGGCCCTGGCCGTGCGTAACCTGGCCCAGGTGGAGTACCAGCGCGGCAAGAATCTGGCCGTCAAACAGGCTATTTCCAAGAGCGAGTTCGACCGCCTGAATGCCGAACTGCTCAAGGCCGAAGCCAGCGTCGCCCAGCTACAGGCCAGCCTGGACAAGAAACGCATCCTCGCGCCGTTTGCCGGCACCATCGGTATCCGCCAGGTGGATATCGGCGACTACCTGAGCCCCGGCACCACCATCGCCACCCTGCAGGACCTGTCGACCCTGTTCGTCGACTTCTACCTGCCGGAACAGGCCGTACCGCAACTGGCCCTCGGTCAACAGGTGCGCGTTGGCGTAGCTGCCTACCCCGGGGAAGTGTTCAGTGGCGAAGTCGCCGCGCTCAACTCCAAGGTCGAGGAGACCACGCGCAACCTGCAAGTACGCGCCGTGCTGCCCAACCCGGACAACAAGCTGCTGCCGGGCATGTTCGCCAACCTCGCCGTACTGCTGCCTGGCGACCAGCAAGCCGTGGTGGTACCGGAAACCGCCATCACCTACACCCTCTACGGCAACTCGGTGTACGTGATCGGCGAGAAGAAGGACGACAAGGGCGTCGTGGTGAAAGACGGCAAGGGCCAGGCCGAGCTGGTGGTAGAACGCCGCTTCGTCACCACCGGCGAACGTCGCGACGCACGTGTGGTGGTCAGCAAGGGCCTGCAGCCCGGCGAGCAGGTGGTCACCGCTGGCCAGCTCAAGCTGGATAACGGCTCGCACGTGACCCTCGTCGAAGACCAGGCCCAGCAGCCCGAAGCGGCCCACTAATTCGACACCGAGCACTGTGCAGGAGCCAGCCTGGGGCTGATCGCCAGCCAGCTGGCTCCTGCAGGCAGCAACCGCCAAGGACACCCTTATGGCTTTTACCGATCCCTTTATCCGTCGCCCGGTACTGGCGACCGTGGTCAGCCTGCTGATCATCCTGCTGGGCTTCCAGGCCTTCAGCAAACTGGTGATCCGCCAGTACCCGCAGATGGAAAACGCCCTGATCACGGTGACCACCGCTTACCCCGGGGCCAACGCCGAGACCATCCAGGGTTATATCACCCAGCCGCTGCAGCAGAGCCTGGCCAGCGCCGAAGGCATCGACTACATGACGTCGACCAGCCAGCAGAACTTCTCCACCATCGCCATCTATGCACGCATCGGCGCCGACTCCGACCGCCTGTTCACCGAGCTGCTGGCCAAGGCCAACGAGGTGAAGAACCAGCTGCCGCAGGATGCCGAAGACCCGGTGCTGAGCAAGGAAGCCGCCGACGCCTCGGCGCTGATGTACATCAGCTTCTACAGCGACGAGCTGTCCAACCCGCAGATCACCGACTACCTGTCACGGGTGATCCAGCCCAAGCTGGCCACCCTGCCCGGCATGGCCGAGGCCGAGATTCTCGGCAACCAGGTATTCGCCATGCGCCTGTGGCTGGACCCGGTGAAGATGGCCGCCTACGGCGTGACCGCCGCCGATATGGCCAGCGCCGTGCAGCGCTACAACTTCCTCTCGGCCGCCGGCCAGGTGAAGGGCGAGTACGTGGTCACCAGCCTCAACGCCACCACCGACCTGAAGTCGCCGGAAGCCTTCGGCGCCATCCCGGTGAAGACCGCCGGTGACAGCCGCGTACTGGTGCGCGATATCGCCCGGGTGGAAATGGGCGCGGAAAACTACGACTCGATCAGCTCGTTCGATGGCACCCCGTCCGTCTATATCGGCATCAAGGGCACGCCCAGCTCCAACCCGCTGGACGTGATCAAGCATGTACGCGCGATCATGCCGGAGCTGGAGTCGCAGCTGCCGCCCAACCTCAAGGTGGCCATTGCCTACGACGCCACCCGCTTTATCCAGGCCTCCATCGACGAGGTGGTGAAGACCCTGATCGAGGCAGTGCTGATCGTCATAGTCGTCGTATTCCTGTTCCTCGGCGCCTTCCGCTCGGTGCTGATCCCGGTGATCACCATCCCGCTGTCGATGATCGGCGTGCTGTTCTTCATGCAGCTGATGGGCTACTCGATCAACCTGCTAACCTTGCTGGCCATGGTGCTGGCCATCGGCCTGGTGGTGGACGACGCGATCGTGGTGGTGGAGAACATCCACCGCCATATCGAGGAGGGCAAGACACCGTTCGATGCCGCCATCGAGGGCGCCCGCGAAATCGCCATCCCGGTGGTGTCGATGACCATCACCCTGGCCGCGGTATACGCCCCCATCGGCTTCCTCGAGGGCCTGACCGGCGCGCTGTTCCGCGAGTTCGCCCTGACCCTGGCCGGCGCGGTGATCATCTCCGGCATCGTCGCCCTGACCCTGTCGCCGATGATGTGCTCGCGCCTGCTGCGCCACGAGGAGAATCCCTCGGGCCTGGCGCACAAGCTCGACCAGCTCTTCGACAAACTCAAGCGCCGCTACCAGAGTGCCCTGCACGGCACCCTCAACACCCGCCCGGTGGTGCTGGTGTTCGCCCTGATCGTCATGGGCCTGATCCCCGCCCTGCTCACGTTCAGCAAGAGCGAGCTGGCGCCGGACGAAGACCAGGGCATCGTGTTCCTGATATCCCAGGCCCCACAGCCAACCAACCTGAACTACCTGAATGCCTACACCGACCAGTTCGTGACGATCTTCAAGGAGTTCCCCGAGTACTACTCGTCGTTCCAGATCAACGGCTTCGACGGCGTGCAATCAGGTATCGGCGGCTTCCTGCTCAAGCCCTGGGACGAGCGCGAGAAGACCCAGATGGAGCTGCTGCATGAAGTGCAGGGGCGCCTCAACCAGATCCCCGGCCTGCAGATCTTCGGCTTCAACCTGCCGTCGCTGCCGGGCACCGGCGAAGGCCTGCCGTTCCAGTTCGTGATCAACACGCCGAACGATTACGAGTCGCTGCTGCAGGTGACCGAGAAGATCAAGGCGCAGGCCATGGAGTCCGGCAAGTTCGCCTTCCTCAACGTCGACCTGGCCTTCGACAAACCGGAAGTGGTGGTCGATATCGACCGCGAGAAAGCTGCACAGATGGGCGTGTCGATGCAGGACCTGGGCGCAACCCTGGCCATCCTGCTCGGCGAAGGCGAGATCAACCGTTTCACCATCGACGGGCGCAGCTACAAGGTGATTGCCCAGGTCGAGCGTGCCTACCGCGACAATCCGGGCTGGCTGGACAGCTACTACGTGAAGAGCGAGAGCGGGCAGATGGTGCCCCTGTCGACCCTGATCAAGGTCAGCGACCGCGCCCGCCCGACCAAGCTCAAGCAGTTCCAGCAACTCAACTCGGCGATCATCGAAGGCGTGCCAATCGTCAGCATGGGCGATGCGGTCGACACCATCGCGCAGATCGCCAGTAAAGAAGCGCCACGCGGCTATGCCTTCGACTATGCCGGCGCCTCGCGCCAGTACATCCAGGAAGGCAGCGCGCTGTACGTCACCTTCGGCCTGGCCCTGGCGATCATCTTCCTGGTGCTGGCCGCACAGTTCGAGAGCTTCCGCGACCCGCTGGTAATCCTGGTCACCGTGCCGCTGTCGATCTGCGGCGCGCTGATCCCGATCTTCCTCGGTTTCTCCAGCCTCAACATCTACACCCAGGTGGGCCTGGTGACGCTGATCGGGCTGATCAGCAAGCACGGCATCCTGATCGTCGAATTCGCCAACCAGCTGCGCCGCGATGGCCTGTCGGTGCGCGAGGCGATCGAGGAAGCCGCGTCGATCCGCCTGCGCCCGGTGCTGATGACCACCGCGGCGATGGTGTTCGGCATGGTGCCGCTGATCCTCGCCACCGGCGCCGGCGCGGTGAGCCGCTTCGACATCGGCCTGGTGATCGCCACCGGCATGTCGGTCGGCACGCTGTTCACCCTGTTCGTGCTGCCCTGCGTGTACACCCTGCTGGCCAAGCCGGACGCCCAGCCCGGCACCAGCCCTGCCCCGGCGCACTAAGCGCCGGGCAACAAAAAGCCCCGCCTGGGCGGTAATGCCGTTCACTTAAGGGAAGTGGTATCGCCAAGCGGGGTGTACCCGAGGCGCAGACCTGTGAGCTGGCCCACATCAGTAGGTTGGTGTTGAGCGCAGCGAAGCCCAACAGGTCCGGTGCAGGACTCGTTGGGTTTCGTCGCGCTGCTCCTCAACCCAACCTACGACTTTGATCGTTCCCATGCTCTGCGTGGGAACGCCGCTACAGACACTCTGCGTCTGCGGGACGCGAAGCGTCCCCGGATTCAGGTTCCCACGCTGGAGCGTGGGAACCATCGGATCGGATATGGCGCTCGGGTCGTTTACTGCGCGCCCTTCATGGCGTGGGACAGGCCGAACACCAGCAACAGCAGGTTGTCACTGTCGGGCTGCGTTCGCGCCAGCTTCTGTTTGTACGCGACAGCCGGCAGCGGGCAATGGCTCGGGCGGGCATCGGCACCGATCACGACGGGTTCAGGCTCCTGCCAGGATGCGGTCGCCAAGGCAGTGATACCCAAGGCGCCGACGAGGAAAACACCTCGTGCGATTTCTAGCTTCATAGCTATAACCCCTTGATAGTGCCGCCAAACACTTGCTCGTAACCGTAGATCAGTTGTTGCCACTCTGCGTCGTTCCAAGACGAATGGCGGCGTAGCTGGCGCAAGTCATGGCGCGCCGCCTGCTGCCGACTGAGGCGCCGGCGGCATTTTTCCAGGTCGAGCAGCGCCACTTCCGGCCCCGCCTCGCTCACTCTTACGAATACATGCTTGGGATAGAGGCAGCCATGCTGCCAGCGCCCACGGTGCATGCGCGCCAGGGTCGCACCGATGCACTGCAGCAAGCGCTCATGCTCGGCTGCCGTGCACTGCTCGCGCCCATCCTGGTCATACCAGCTGACGATGTCCTGAAAGCCGTCCAGCGCCTCGCTGACCAGCAAGGCCCGCCAGCCTGTACTGGCGCTGTAGTCGGCCGCGCAGTAAACCAGCTGCGGCACGCCTACACCCAGCCGGCTCAGCCCCAGCAAGGCATCGCGCTCGCGCAGCACGGTCGGGCGACCAAAGGGGTGCCGCCAGTCACGATACAGATGGCCGACCTGGCGTTTGATGTACAGCAACTTGCCATTGTCGCCACGCAGACGCTGCACACCACTCTCGCCGCCGCGGCGCTGGTTGGGAGCCTCGACCCACTCGCCCTGCAGTCGCCACCATTGTTCGAACTGTCCAGCCATTGTCCCCACCAGCCCGAAAGCGCTCATCGACCCCATTCACCTCTCCACACTCATCGCATTCACGTGCGTTGCCAGACTTGCGGCAGCAGCGAAAGTTCTCATCGCGGTTACGCCAGTAACAACTATGTAACAGATAGCACCGAAAAAGCGCCCCCAATCACCCCAAGGCAAATAGCTGGCACCCTTACAGCCCCATCAGTACGAAAAGACCGCCAAGTTGGGTGAAAATGCCTGCAAGGCGCATACCCGCCTGACCGATAGGGCAGGTTGCAGGCTGTTCACGTTGTCGCAGGCTAACCAGCCCAAGGTGATAATGACGTCAACGGCTGGTGAAAAAGAGGTCAATGCGCATCAGCCCCGAGACTAACCTCGAAGCGACAACCCTGCGGCACCGCACTGGACAAACCTATGTGCCAGCCCTGCCCCTCGCAGATCCGCTGCACCAGCGACAACCCCAGCCCCAGTCCTTCGCCACGCGCCGAACCGCCGCGCACAAACGGCTGGAACATGGCCTCGCGCTCTTCCTCGGGAATACCTACGCCACTGTCCTCGACCACGAACCCCTGCGCGCCGAGCTGCAGCTGGATATGCCCGGCCTCGGTGTAGTGCAGGGCATTGCGCAACAGGTTGCCGAGTACCGAGCGCAGCAAGGTAGCGTTGTAGCGCACCTCGCCGGGTTCGCCGCGCTGGTAGCGGAACTCCAGGCCCTTGGCCTGCGCCGCACTGCGCCACAGCACCACCAGTTCATCGGCCACCTCGGCCAGGCTGGCCTGGGGCGTCATCAGGGTTTCATCGTTGTTGGTACGCGCCAGCAGCAGGAAGGTCTGCACCAGCTCGCGCATCTCGGCGCTGGCCCGGTCGATACGCTGCACCTGCTGACGCGCCCGCTCGTCCAGGCATGGGTTTTCCTGCAACAACTCGCAGGAGCTGGCCAGCACCATCAACGGCGTACGCAGCTCATGACTGACATCACTGGTAAACAGACGTTCGCGGGCCAGAGCGCGGCGCAGCAGGCCCAGGGTGGTGTCGAAGGACTCGGCCAGTTGGCCGACCTCGTCGGACGCGTAATCCGGCGCCAGCGACGGCGCCCGCTCGAGCAACTGGTCCGGGTGGCGCACCTGGCTGGACAGCCTGACTACCGGCTCGATCACCTTGCGCGCCAGCAACCAGCCGAGCAGGCCGGACAAGCCCAGGCTGATCAGGAAGCCGACCAGCACCACGGCGAACAGCAGCTGCTCGCGGTCCTCGAACTCGCTCTGGTCCTGCAACAAGACATAGCGCCGACCATCCACCAGCTGGACGAAGGCGTGGTAGGACTGCTGCCCGCGAAACACCTCATGGAAGCCCGGCGACAGGCCCTGCAGGTCGGGCGGCAGGGCGAAGTCGCCATGCCCGCCGCTGAAATAGAAGATCTGCCCTGGCTCGGGATGGTGGCGCCAGTCCTCCATGCTCTCCATCTTCAGGAAACGCCCGAGGTCACCGCCCAGCTCGGTGGAGATCAGGCGTTCCTCAACCTGGTGCACGGTCTCGACGATACCGGCCGAAAAAGTTCCGCCAACGAACAGGGTCATCAATACGAAGGCGATGACGATCCGCCGGGACAGGCTCTGCTTGAACTCCATGCTTACTCCGACAGCCGATAGCCCACACCGTGCATGGTGTGCAGCAGGGGCTTGTCGAAGGGCTTGTCGATCACCTGGCGCAGCTGGTGCACATGGCTGCGCAGGCTGTCGCTGTCCGGGCAGTCATCGCCCCACAGCGTCTCTTCGAGCATCTCGCGGCGCACCACGTGCGGGCTCTTCTGCATCAGCACGGCGAGCAGCTTGAGGCCCACCGGGTTGAGCTTGAGCGGCTTGCCGGCACGGCTGACTTCCAGGGTGTCGAGGTCGTAGCTGAGATCGCCGACCTGCAGGCTGCGGCGCCCGCCACCCAAGCTGCGGCGCAGCACCGCCTCGATGCGCGCGGCCAGCTCGGACAGGGCGAACGGTTTGACCAGGTAATCGTCGGCGCCAGATTTGAAACCCTTGAGGCGATCGTCCAGCTGGTCACGGGCGGTCAGCATGATCACCGGCGTATCGCGCCGGGCATCCTCGCGCAAGCGCTGGCACAGGGTGTAGCCGTCGATGCCCGGCATCATGATGTCCAGCACCAGCAGGTCGTAGTGCTCGGTCACCGCCAGGTGCAGGCCGGACAGGCCGTCCTGCGCGCAGTCGACTGTGTAGCCCTTGATGGCCAGGTAATCGGCCATGTTGGCCAGGATGTCGCGGTTGTCTTCCACCAGCAGGATGCGCATGGTCTGTTCTCGTCGGCCTTGGTGCTGTTGCCAGTAAAGATACCTTGGCATCGGCGAGAAACACGGGAATTGACAGTTTTTTCACGGCCAATTCACCCGCCTCCGACAGGGCGATCCACAGACTGCCGGGCATTTCAACGCTCCGGTAATCACCATGTCTCTGTTTCGTACCGCGCCCATGCGCTACCTGTTGCTTCTGCTTGCCAGCTGGCTGGCGATCTTCCTGCTGACCCGCGCCACCCTGCTGGTCAGCCATTTCGGCGAGGCCGGAGGGCATGCCTTCTCGGTGTTCGGCATTGGCCTGCTCTACGACCTCGGTTTCCTCACCTATGCCGCCCTGCCCATGGGCCTGTACTTGCTGTTGTGCCCACCCACGCTGTGGCGCCGGCCGGGGCATGCCTGGTTCCTCGGCGGCCTGTTCCTGCTCAGCCTGTTCGCCATGCTGTTCGTCGCCACCGCCGAATGGCTGTTCTGGGACGAGTTCGGCGTGCGCTTCAACTTCATCGCCGTCGACTACCTGGTCTACTCCGACGAGGTGCTGAACAACCTGCTGGAGTCCTACCCCATGGGCCTGCTGCTGAGCGGCCTGGGCGTGGTCGCCCTGGCCGCCGGCCTGGTCCTGCTGCCGCCGCTGCTCAACGCCCTGCGCGCACCGCTGCCGGCCACCTCCGGGCGCCTGGCCGGGCTGACCGGGTTGCTGCTGTGCGCCGGCCTGAGCCTGACCCTGCTCGACCAGGACAGCCCGCGCGGCCTGGGCGGCAACAGCTACCAACACGAGTTGGCAAGCAACGGCCCGTACCAGTTCTTCGCCGCCTTCCGTAACAACGAGCTGGACTACCAGCAGTTCTACGCCAGCCTGGGCGACGCGCAGATCGCCCCGCAACTGCGCAAGGAGCTGGACGAGCCGAACGTGCGCTTCACCGGCAGCGACCCGCTGGATATCCGCCGACAGATCGACAACCCCGGCACGCCGCGCCAGCTGAATATCGTCCTGGTGACCATCGAAAGCCTATCGGCCAAATACCTGGGTAGCTTCGGCGACCCGCGCGGGCTGACCCCAAACCTCGACGCGCTGCGCCAGCAGAGCCTGTTCTTCAACAACTTCTACGCCACCGGCACCCGCACCGACCGCGGCCTGGAGGCCATCACCCTGTCCGTGCCGCCAACCCCGGGGCGCTCCATCGTCAAACGCATCGGCCGCGAGAGCGGCTACGCCAGCCTCGGCCAGCAGCTCAGCGCGCGTGGCTACGACAGCGTGTTCGTCTACGGCGGGCGCGGCTACTTCGACAACATGAACGCTTTCTTCGGCGGCAACGGCTACCGGGTGGTCGACCAGAGCAGCGTCGACGAGGCCGATATCCACTTCAAGAACGCCTGGGGCATGGCCGACGAGGACCTGTACGAAGAAACCCTCAAGCTGGCCGATGCCGACCACGCTGCCGGCAAGCCCTTCCTGCTGCAGCTGATGACCACCTCCAACCACCGCCCCTACACCTACCCGGACGGGCGCATCGACATCGCCTCGGGCGACGGCCGCGAAGGCGCGGTGAAGTACACCGACCATGCCATCGGCCAGTTCCTCGCCGCCGCGCGCAACAAGCCCTGGTTCGACAACACCCTCTTCGTCTTCGTCGCCGACCATTGCGCCGGCAGCGCCGGGATGGAGGACCTGCCGGTGGCCAACTACCACATCCCGCTGTTCATCTACGCGCCCAAGCTGCTGCCGGCACGCGAGGATGGCCAGCTGGCCAGCCAGATCGACCTGGCACCAACCCTGCTCGGCCTGCTCAACCTGGATTACCAGTCGACCTTCTTCGGCCGCAACCTGCTGCTGGACAACCCTGCGCCGCCGCGCGTGCTGCTTGGCAACTACCAGCACCTGGGTCTGTTCGACGGCCGCGACCTGGCCATCCTCAGCCCACAGAAACACCTGCGCCGGCATGACGATGCCCTGGGCGAAAGCCGCGAATCCAGTGTCGACAGCAACGACCCACTGCTGCAGCGAGACATCGCCTACTACCAGGCCGCCAGCCATGACTTCCAGCAGCGCCTGCTGGCCTGGAAGCCACAAACGGCCGAATTGCAGGTCGGCCAGCAATGAACTTCGTGCACTCGCGCCGCTTCGACCGCCGTTGGTGGTACGGCCTGCCGCTGGCGATCCTGGCCCTGATGCTGATCGTGGAACCGACCCGCCTGGACTTCGCCCTGGCCGACCTGTTCTACGTGCAGGGCCAGGGTTTCATCGGCCGCCACAACGACTTCCTCGAGGACGTCCTGCATGACCGCGCCAAGCAGCTGACCATCGCCATTGGCGTGCTGGCCCTGTTCGGTTTCGCCCTCAGCCTGCTGCCGACCCGCCTGCGCCCGCTGCGTCGGCAACTGGGCTACCTGGTGCTGGCCATGGGTCTATCCGCCGGCTTCGTCAGCCCGCTGAAGAAGGTCACTCAACTGAACTGCCCGTGGAGCCTGGAGCAGTACGGCGGCGTCGAACACTTCTCGCCGCTGCTCGGCCCGCGCGCCGCACCGGTGGAGAAGCCCGGCAACTGCTGGCCCGGCGGCCACGCCGCCGCCGGTTTCGCGCTGATCGCGCTGTTCTTCGTCAGCCGCGACCAACGCCCACGCCTGGCCGGCTGCGGCCTGGCCTTCGCCATCAGCCTTGGCACGCTGTTCTCCCTGGTACGCATGGCCCAGGGCGCGCACTTCTTCTCGCACAACCTGTGGACCGCCCTGCTCTGCTGGCTGATCTGCCTGGGCCTGTACGACCTGATGCTGTATCGCCCGGCCCCCGTCAGGAGCGGGCCAAGTCCCTGCTCCCCCTGCCCATCGGCAAATAGCCGCCCATAAAAAAGCCCCGCAGATGCGGGGCTTTTTTGTAGCTCACGAGTTCGAGTCTCGATCTCGCGAGCTAGAGCCAGCCAAGGCAGAAACGGTCGAGGGCGCGCAGTTTACGAGGTGTAAATGAGCAGCCCGAGACCGTTTCTAACGCCGGATGGCCGACGCGCAGCAGATCGAAACGGATCAGAGGCGCAGGCCGCCGTCGAGTTCCAGGATCCGACCGGTGTAATAGTCGTTTTCCAGGATATAAGCCACCGAGTGAGCGATCTCGGTCGGCTTGCCCATACGGCGCAGCGGGATGCCGGAGGTCATCTTCTCCAGGGCTTCCGGCTTCATGCTGCCGGTCATCTCGGTTTCGATGAAGCCCGGAGCGACGCCGGCCACGCGGATGCCGTAGCGCGCCAGTTCCTTGGCCCAGACCACGGTGTCGGCAGCCACGCCAGCCTTGGCCGCGGAGTAGTTGGCCTGGCCAACGTTACCGGCACGGGAGATCGAGGAGATGTTGATGATCGCGCCCTGGTTCTTCAGCTCGATCATCTTGGCCGCCACTTCGCGGGTGCAGAGGAACACGCCGGTCAGGTTGACGTCGATCACCGACTGCCACTGGGCCAGGCTCATCTTGGTCATCTCGCCATCCTTGACCTTGATGGTCAGGCCGTCGCGCAGGATGCCGGCGTTATTGACCAGGCCGTTGATGGCACCGAAGTCCTCGGCGATCTGTGCCACGGTGTGAGTGACCTGCTCTTCGTTGGCCACGTTGCACAGGTAGGCACGGGCGTCGCCACCAGCAGCTTTGCAGGCGGCCACGGCTTCATCGAGTTTTTCCTGGTTGAGGTCGACCAGGGCCAGCTTGGCACCCTTGGCGGCGAGGTATTCGCCCATCGCGCGGCCCAGGCCCTGGCAGCCACCGGTGATGATGATGACTTTGTCTTTGAGTTCCATAACACTACCCCTCTAAAGGTCTACAGGTGGCCTCGCTGGCGCCGCAGAGAGTTCCGCGAAGCGCCTGTCCGTTTTATTTTCGACGGATTCTAAGCAAGGAGTCATAAATTGAGCGAAACAGCCGCAAAGCATGCCCGAGAATTGCTCCTCAAGGAATACCGTGGGGTGCTTTCCACCCATTCCAAGGCCATGCCGGGCTTTCCTTTCGGATCAGTGGTGCCCTACTGCCTGGACGAGCAGGGCCGTCCGCTGATCCTGATCAGCCGCATCGCCCAACACACCCATAACCTGCAGAAAGAGCCCAAGTGCTCGCTGCTGGTCGGCGAGCGCGGGGCGGAGGATGTGCAGGCCGCCGGGCGCCTGACCCTGCTGGCCGAAGCCGAGC
>JBOFCR010000110.1:0-37525 GCA_051646165.1 Pseudomonas sp.
GCCAACCTGCGCCTGTACATCCTCGACGAGGCTCAAAAGCCACTGCCGATCGGCAGCATCGGCGAGCTGTACATCGGCGGGGTCGGCGTCGCTCGCGGTTACCTGAAACGTCCGGATCTGACCGAGGAACGTTTCCTCGTCAGCCCATTTTTCGACGGCGACCGCCTGTACCGCACCGGCGACCGTTGCCGCTTCCTCGCCGATGGCAACATCGAGTACCTGGGGCGCCTCGACCATCAGGTGAAACTGCGCGGGCAGCGGATCGAACTGGGGGAAATCGATGCTGCGCTGCTTAACCAGCCTGCCATCACCGGTGCCTGCACCCTGGTGATCGACAACCGGTTGGTGGCGTTCTACAGCAGCAGCGCGCCGCTATCGGGCCTCAACACACTGCTCGCCGCCGAGTTGCCGGCGTACATGGTGCCGGCAGTGTGGGTCGAAGTGCCGACCCTGCCCCTGACCACCAACGGCAAGATCGACCGCAAAGCCTTGGCAGCCCTGCCATTGCCGCAGACCCAGGAAGACTACGCCGCGCCGCGTAATGACCTGGAAACCCTGCTCTGCCAACTGTTCGGCGAACTGCTCGGCGAAGCCTTGACCGGTGGTCGCGAAGTCGGCACCTCGGACAGCTTCTTCGCGTTGGGCGGTGACTCGATTCTCGGTCTGAAGCTGATCTCCCGACTGCGCGAACAGGGTTATTCGCTCACGCCCAAAGACCTGTTCCGCTCGCCGACCCCGGCGGCGCTGGCCCAGGTAGCCAGTCCATTGCTGACCCTGGCCGAACAAGGTGACGTGACCGGTGCAATGCCGCTGATGCCGCTGCATCAGTGGTTCTTCGACCAACAACAACCGCAAGCCGCGTACTGGAACCAGTCGGTGCTGGCCGACAGCGATCGTCGTCTGCAGCCGGCCCTCGTGCAAGCCACCCTGGATCGGCTGGTCGCCCACCACGACGCCTTACGCCTGCGCTTCACCGAGGTTGACGGGCAATGGCAGGCGCATATAGCGCCGGTTGAGCCTGCGCAACTAGCTTGCTGCGACCATTTGGAGCAACTGGAAAGCATTGCGCAAAGTCTGGACCTGCAACACGGCCCGCTGTTCGCGGCGGCATTGCTGGAGGGCGAGCCGCAACGCCTGTATCTGGTTGCGCATCACCTGGTCGTCGACGCCGTGTCGTGGACGCCGCTACTGGAAGATTTCCAGCAGCTCTACCAAGGGCTGGAGCGTGGCGAGATGCCGAGTCTGCCGGCGAAAACCACGTCCTACCGACAATGGGCCGAACATATGCACGCCCATGCCGGCACGGTCAGGGCCGAACAGCGCTACTGGAACGCCCAAACGACCATGAACGCCGCGCCGGTGGCCACAGTCGCCGAGCGTCAGACGCTGTCGGCCCGTTGGGATGCTGCCCGCACCCACCAATGGCTGACCGAGTCCCATGCCGCTTACCGCACGCAACCGGAAGAACTGCTGATCGCCGCCCTCGCCGCCACCCTGGCGGAAGCCGAAAACCGCGCCGACATCGTGGTGGATCTGGAACGCCATGGTCGCGATGCGCCGTTCGAAGGTCTGGATGTCAGCCGCACCGTCGGCTGGTTCACCACCCTGTACCCGTTGTGCGTGAGCTCCAGCGGTGCCCCCGGTGATCGGGTGCGCAACGCCAAGGAAGCCTTGCGCGCCGTGCCGGGCCAGGGCCTTGGCCATGCACTGCTGCGCCAGCGCGGCGAGTTGCCGGCGAGTCGTGGCGATGTGCTGTTCAACTACCTGGGACACGAGCAATCGACGCAAGGCTGGTTACGCGCCAGCAGCCTGACCCCACCGTCGGAAGTGGCCTTGGCCAACCGGGTAACCCATGGCCGTGAAGTAGTGGCCTGGCTGGAAGGCGGCGTACTGCGTGTCGAATGGCACAGCGTTACCCCGACCGCCGACAGTCGCTTGCCCCATCGCCTGCTTGAGCACCTGCAAGCGCTGGTCGGACATTGCCTCGACCCGCAGGCCGGGACGCTGATGCCGTCGGACTTCCCACTGGCCAAAGGCATGAACCAGGCGACCCTCGACACCCTGCTCAAGCGTCTGGGGCCGAAGAAGTGAGCCTCGGCATCGACCTGTATTTAACTTCGGAGTGCGCCGTTCGCGGCGCACGTGCCTCCTCGTTTTTGTGGATTGAACACTGCTGCCATGCATGACCAAATCGAAAACATCTATTCGCTGACGCCCCTGCAAAAAGGCCTGCTGTACCACGAGGCCTATGCGCCCGAGTCCCGGGTTTACTACCAGCAGATGATCATCAGCCTGGCCGGCGAGCTCGACCTCGACGCGTTCCTTCAGGCCTGGCTGGCCCTGATGCAACGCCACGCGGTGTTGCGCACGGCGTTTCTCTGGGAAGAGCTGGACGACGCCTACCAGGTCATCCTCAAAGAAGTCGATTTGCCGCTGCGCGAAGTCGACTTGCGCGGCAATCCCCAAGGGCTGACGGCCTTGGCAGCGGAAGATTACGCGCAAGCTTTCGAGCTGGGCGCCGCACCGCTGATGCGTTTGACCCTCGCGCGACTGGACGATCAAAACGGTCAAGCGCACTGGTCGTTGCTGTGGACCCACCATCATCTATTGCTCGATGGCTGGAGCGTCGGTTCGCTGCTGGCGGACTGGCGTGACCTATACCGCGCCGCCCGGCGTGGGCAAAACGCGGCGCTGGAGACGGTGCGTCCGTTCCAGGATTACGTGGCCTGGCTCAGCGAACGCCCAGCGGCCGATGAATTCTGGCGCAGTCGCTTGGCGGACTTCGCCAACACCACCCGCGTGCCCGAATCGGATCCGCGCGGCTTGCTCGCCGATCCGGTGGAGGCGCACCTGCCCTGCACCGAGCATCAGCTGATGCTGGATGCCGCAACTACCACTCGCCTGACCGGCTTCGCCCGCGACAACAATCTGACCATCAACACCTTGCTGCAAGCGGCTTACGCTTACCTGCTAGGCCGCCATAACAGCAGCGACGAGAGCCTGATCGGCGTCACCGTGGCCGGGCGTCCGCAGCGCCTGAGCGGTGTCGAGCGCATGGTCGGTCTGTTCATCAACACCTTGCCGTTGCGCGTGCGCTGGGACGATGCGCCGACCGTTGGCCAATGGCTTGCGGGCATCCAGGACTGGAACGCCGAGATGCGCGAGCACGAACACACACCGCTGGCCAGTCTGCGGGCCTTGACCGCACTGCCGCCCGGTGGCGAGTTGTTCGAGGCGATCATGGTGTTCGAAAATTTCCCGTTCCCCCGGGAGCTGGATCAGATCGACGACGGCCTCGTCGGCTTACCGGATGCCGAACCCACAGCGCCCTTGCGCCACACCGGCGGACGCAACAACTACCCGATGTCGCTGATCGCTTCGATGGAAGGCGACAGCTTGCAGCTGCACCTGGTGCATCAGCGCAAACGCCTGTCCGATGCCGCCGGTGCCCGCCTGCTGCAGCAATTGGTGGCGCTGATCGAGGAGCTGAGCCGCGACGCCACCCGGCCACTGGCCGACGTGCCGCTGTGCCCGGCATCGGAACTGAGCCTGACCCGCACCTGGGGCAACGGTGCACCGCTCGAACTGCCTGATGCTCCGCTGCACGAACTGATCGCCGCCCAGGCCCGCTGTCATCCCGAGCGGGAAGCCGTGCGCGACGCCAACGCCGCCTTGAGCTATGGCGAACTGCTTGAAGCCTCGACCGGCTTGGCCCGCGCCTTGCGCCAGCGTGGTCTGCAACAGGGCGATCGCGTCGCGCTGGCCCTGCCCCGCGGCAACGACGCGGTGGTCTCGCTGCTGGCGGTGATGCAGGCCGGCGGCTGCTTCCTGCCGCTGGATCTGGGCCAACCGGCCTCGCGCCTGAGTGCGCTGATGGCCAGCGCCGACGTGGACTTCATCATCGGCGCGCCGACCTTCGATACCGCCTCCGCTCAGGTCGTCGACGCATCGGCCCGGGCCACCGGCATCGACCTGCCAGCGGTGGATCAACAGGCCTGCGCCTATGTGATTTACACCTCCGGCTCCACCGGTACACCGAAAGGTGTGCGCCTGTCCCATCGCGCCATCGTCGCCTATGTCAGCGGTATTCTCGCGGAGCTGGGTTGCGGCCAGGCTGAACAACCGTGGCGCCATGCGCTGCTCTCGACCCTGGCGGCGGACCTCGGTTACACCCAGTTGTTCGGCGCGCTGGTCAGCGGTGGCAGCCTGCTGCTGGTAGACGACGACACCCGCGCCGACCCGAATGCCCTGGCGCGGTGCTTTGCCGAATTCATCCCCGATCTGGTCAAGCTCACCCCCAACCACCTGCACGGCTTGCTCGCCGCTCACCCCGACGCCGGCCTGCTGCCGCGCCGCGCCTTGTTGCTCGGCGGCGAAGCACTGCAAGGTGCGTTGCTGGACAGCATCCGAGCGCTGCGTCCGGATCTGGCGGTATACAACCACTATGGCCCGACCGAAAGCGCCGTGGGCATTTGCATGGCGCGCATCGACCAGCCACTGGCCGGTGTGCAACCGCTCGGCCATCCGCAACCGAACCGCCAACTGCGGGTCCTCGACAGCCACGGTCACGCCGTGCCTGTCGGTGTGCCGGGTGAACTGTGGGTCGGAGGTGAAGGCCTGGCCATCGACTACTTGGGCGATCCGGCGCAAACCGCCGCACGCTTCACTGCCGTCGCCGACCTGCCCCGTGCCTACCGCACCGGCGACCGTGTGCGCTGGCTGGAATCCGGCGAACTGGCGTTCCTCGGGCGCGTAGACAACCAGATCAAACTGCGCGGCTACCGCATTGAGCTGGGCGAAGTCGAAGCGCAGATCAAACGCCTGTCGAGCAACATCCAGCAAGTGTTGGTCCGTGTCGTGCAACCGGCCAACGAAACACCGCGCCTGGTCGCCTGGCTGGTGGCCAGCACCTCGATGTCGGCCGACAAACTGCGCTATGACCTGGCCCTGCGAGTGCCGGATTACATGGTGCCGGCGGACTTCATCGCGCTGGACGCGATCCCGCTGAACGCCAACGGCAAGCCTGATATCGCACGCCTGCCATTGCCCGACGCCCCGGCCAGCCAGGACAACTACAAGGCCCCGCGCGATGCGGTGGAAATCGCCTTTGCCGAGATCTGGCAGGATGTGTTGCGGGTCGAGCGCGTCGGTATTCACGACAACTTCTTCGCCTTGGGCGGCGATTCGATTCTCAACCTGCAGATCATCGCTCGCGCCCACCAACGCGGCATGAAGTTGACGCCCAAGCAGCTGTTCGAAAATCGCACCATCGCCGAAATCTCCGCGGTGATCAGCCAAGGCGCGAACTACAGCCGTGCTACGTCCAGCGCTGCGCGCAATGTGCCGCTGACACCGGGTCAGTACGCTCGGCTCGAAGCCGGCCCGCTGACGGCGGACTGGCGCTGCGTGGCGTTGAACACACCGATTAGCGTTGAGGTGTTGAACCGCGCCGTATTGGCCCTGCAACAGCAACACCGTGCGCTGCAACTGGGTCTGGCCCGGCAGGCTGACGGCACTTGGGCACAAACCCTGCCCGCCACGCCTAAACCGGTCAGCGCCAGCCGTCAGCCACTGAACCTCGACGATTCGAACGCTCTAGCCGAGCTGGCCGAAACCACCCTGGCCACACTGGATCACGCTGCGGGCGAAGGCTGGCACGCCTGCCTTTCGGAGCATGGCGACGCCGTGCTGTTGGTAGCCCATGCCTTGCGCCTGGACGCCTGTTCCTGGGCCTTGCTGATGACTGACCTGGCGCTGACCGTGGTTCAAGCGCAATATGATCGTGCGATCGAATTGCCGCGTCACGGCGGTAATCTGGATGAATGGGCCGAGCATCAGAAAAACTACGCCAGCGATGAAGACGGGCTGGAATCGGCCTGGGAATACTGGCTGCAATACGCCGGTGAAACCCTGCCGTCCGCCCCGCAACCGGATGGCGTGGCCACTGAAAGCCGCGTGCAAATTCCGGCGTCACTCAGTGCTCGCCTGAGCCTGCTGCAACGGCGTAGCCATGCACCCTGGGCCTCGTTGGTCGCCACGGCGGTCGCCGCGGAACTGGCGCAACAAAGTGCCGAACAAGGCGTCTGGCTGACCCTGGATCGCGGCCGTTGCGAGCGCGCACGCTTGCCGCTCACCAGTCCCCTGAGCCGTACCGATTTCAACCCGGCCACGGTGGTCGGTGCGCTGAGTCATGCCGTCCCCCTGCGTCTGACCGTAACACCGACCGCCAGCGCCGCGCAGTTGCTCGCCCAGATCGACGCGCAACTGGCCGCCGCGCCGCACTTTGGAGACGATTACGGTGTGCTGCGTTACCTCGCCGACAACGACTACCTGCGTGAACCGCTGTTGAGCCTGCCGCAGCCGACTGTGCATATCCACATGGCCGGCGAATGGCAAACCCATGAGGGACCATTGGGCGAAGTCATCGCCAGCAGCTCGCAGATCGATGCTACCGGACTGACCCTGACCGTCAGCCTGCAACAGGGTCATCTGCAGATCGATTGCCGTGGCCCGGGCGCCGAACGCTGGGCCGAGGCGCTGGAGCAGCGTCTGACCCTGCTGGCCGCCGACGCAGAGCAAGCCGTCCCCGGTGCCCATGCGTTCCCGTTGTGCCGCGCCGCCGGACACGACTTCAGGGCCCTGGGTGCGAACTTCGACTGGGCTGGCATCGACGACTTGCTGCCCCTGTCGCCAATGCAGGAAGGCATGCTGCTGCACACCTTGCTACGGCCCAACAGCGGCATTTATTTGATGCAGCAACGTTATCGCTGGGACGGCGAACTGGACCGCAGCGCCATCGAATACGCCTGGGCACAACAATTGGCCCGGCACCCGATGCTGCGCACCGGTTTCTGGTGGCAAGACGGTAAGGCCGCGCTGCAATGCGTCTACCACGACACCGCCCCGGCATTCGCCTGGTACGACTGGCGTGGCCTCGACGAAGCGACTCGCCAGCGTCAACTGGACGCGGTGCTGGACGCCGAATGCCGGCAGGGTTTCGACATGCGTCGCCCGCCGCTGACCTTCCTTCGCGTGTTCCAGGTGGCCGATCAGGAGTTCCTGATCGTACGCAGCTTCCATCACATTCTGACCGACGCCTGGTGCTTCGGCCTGTTGATGGCCGACCTGTTCGCCCACTACCAGGCACGGGTGCTCGATCAGCCCGTGGCCCGCCCGTTGCTGCCGTCGTTCAGCCACTACATCCATTGGCTGCAATGCCAGGACAGCGCCATCACCGAGCAATTCTGGACCCGCGAACTGGCCGGTTTCAGCGCACCGACACCGTTGGTGGTGGATCGCCCGGCCGTGACCGAGCAAGCGGTCGAAGCGGTGGCCAACCTTGATGTCACCCTGTCGATTGCCGACACCCGCGCATTGACCGCGCTGTGCCAACAGCACCAGCTCACGCCCAACACCTGGATTCAGGGTGCCTGGGCCTTGCTGTTGTCGCGCTACAGCGGCAGCGATGACGTGCTGTTCGGCGTTACGGTATCGGGCCGTCCGACCGATCTACCGGGTGTGGAAGACATCGTCGGGTTGTTCATCAACAGCCTGCCGCTGCGGGTCAAGGTTGACGACTCGCAATGCGTGGTGCCGTGGCTGCAAGCGCTGTTTGCGCACAACTTCGAGTTGCGTGCCTACGAACATGCGCCACTGGTGGACATTCAGCGCTGGAGCGAAGTCGAACAGGGTCGCTCGCTGTTCGACAGCCTGGTGGTGTTTGAAAACGCCCCCTTCGACGCCGGCCTGTCGGATCGTCAGGTCGACTTCAACGTCGACATCTACGAAGACCGCGTGCACACCAACTACCCGATGACCGTGGTGCTTTACCCGGGTGATCGTCTGGGCATTCGCCTGACCTACGATGCCGCACGGTTCGACACCGACACCGTGCAGCGCATGCTTGGCCACCTGCGTCAGTTGCTGACACAAATGGTTGCCCAGCCTGATGCGCCACTGGCCTCGCTATCGCTGCTGACGCCGGATGAGCGCCAGACCCTGCTGGTGGACTGGAACCGCAGTGAACTCGAGTTCCCGCTGGATCAGACCTACGCCGAGCTGTTCGCCCGGCAAGTGGCGGAGCATCCGCAGCGCATCGCTGCCGTGTGTGGCGCCGACAGCCTGAGCTACGCCGAGCTGGATCAGCGCTCGAACCGCCTTGCCCGTGCACTGATCGAAACCGGCGCCGGTCGGGACACCCTGGTGGCCCTGGCCGGCGAACGCGGGCTGCCATTGCTGAGCATGATGATCGCGGTGCTCAAGGCCGGCGCGGCCTACTTGCCGCTGGATATCAAGCATCCGCCCCAGCGCCTGAGCGAAATTCTCGAACTGTCCGGGGCGACGATGCTGTTGACCAGCGACAGCGCCGACTCGGTCATCGACCCGGCACTGGCCGCGTGCACCGCGACACCGCGACGCCTGCGCACCGAAGCCCTGTGGCTGACCGGTGACGCAACGCCACTGCAGGTAGCGGGCAGCCCTGATGACCTGGCCTACGTGATCTTCACCTCGGGCTCCACCGGCACGCCCAAAGGCGCGATGGTCGAGCAACGCGGCATGCTCAACAACATCTTCGGCAAGGTGCCGACGCTGGGCCTGTCGAGCGCGGACCGGATTGCCCAGACGGCCTCCCCGGCGTTCGACATTTCAGTCTGGCAATTCCTCGCCGCACCGATCCTCGGCGCCACCGTGCATATCCTGCCGGACGTGATTGCCCACGACCCCGAGCGCCTGCTGCAAGCGCTGGAGAACCAACAACTGTCGGTGCTCGAAGCCGTGCCGACGATGATTCGCGCCCTGCTCGACCTCGCCCGCACCGACACGCAACTGTCGGCACTGCGCTGGTTGCTGCCGACCGGCGAAGCCCTGCCACCGGCGCTGGCCCAGGCCTGGTTGAGCCGTTTTATCCATGTGCCGTTGATGAATGCCTACGGCCCGGCGGAGTGTTCGGACGACGTGGCGTTCCACCCGCTGACCAGCGTACCGAGCGAAGGCGGCAACGCCATGCCGATTGGCCGACCGACCGCTAACAATCATCTGTATCTGGTGGACGCAGCACTGCGTCCGGTGCCGGTGGGCGTACCGGGGGAAATCTGCGTCGGTGGGGTCGGCGTCGGTCGTGGTTACCTGAACGATCCGGAGAAAACCCAGTCCGCATTCGTCGCGCACCCGTTCGAACCCGGTGCCCGTTTCTACCGCACCGGTGACCTGGGGCGTTGGCGGGCGGACGGAGTGATCGAGTTCCTCGGTCGCCGCGACCAGCAGGTAAAGATCCGTGGTCACCGTATCGAACTGGGAGAAATCGAAGATCACCTGGGGCGTCATCCCGCCGTGCAAGCCGTGGCCGTGATCGTCAACGCCGACCAGCGAGGCGATCTGCAACTGGTGGCTTACTGGACCGGTGACGACACGCCGGTGGCGGTGCTGCGCGAGTGGCTGAGCCAACGTCTGCCGTCGTACATGGTGCCGGCCCATTGGCAATCGCTGGAAGCATTGCCGCTAAACGCCAACGGCAAGGTCGATCGCAAGCTGCTGACCGCACGTGCGCTGGACAACAGCGACCTGAGTGAACAACGACCGCTGAGCAGCGACACCGAGCAGCAACTGGGCGCGATCTGGGCACAGATTCTCAACCTGGACAGCATCAGAGCCGACGACAACTTCTTCGCCCTAGGTGGACACTCGTTGCTGGCGACACTGGTGATCTCGCGGATTCGCAGCCAGCTCGCGGCGGATCTGCCGTTGCGAGCGGTATTCGATCACCCGGTACTGGAAAACCTGGCGCGCGCCATCGACAGCGCTCGCTTGCAAGCAGCTCCCCTGGCCTTGCCTGCCATTACTCGGGCAGAGCGTTCGCAGCCGCTGCCGTTGTCATTTGCCCAACAACGTCTGTGGTTCCTCGAGCAACTGAACCCTGGTTCCAGCGGTTTCAATATTCCGTTCGCCCTGACCCTGACCGGCGCACTGAATGTCGAAGCCTTGCGCCTGGCGTTCGAGCAATTGATCGCCCGCCATGAAGTGCTGCGCAGCACCGTGCACAGTGATCACGGTGAACCCTGGCAGCGGATCGAAGCGGCGCAGGCGTTTGCCTTGCCAATCACCGACCTGCAACAGGTCTCGGCGCAGGAACAGGAACCGGCCATCCAGTTGCAATTGGCCGAGGTCTTCAGCCAGCCGTTCGACTTGACCCAAGCGCCGTTGATTCGTGCGCGGTTGCTGCAACTGGACGCGCAGACCCACGTGCTGGCCATCGCCATGCACCATATCGCCGTGGATGCCTGGTCGATTGCGCAACTGGTGGAGCAACTGGCCAGCGACTACGTCGGTTTCGGCACCACGACTGCCCGCATCGAAACCCCGGCCCTGCAATACGCCGACTTCGCCGTGTGGCAACGCACCCACCTGCCGGGCCCGGTCTGGCAGCAACAACTGGCCTACTGGCGCCAGCAGTTGCAAGCCAGCCCGGCGCTGCTGTTGTTGCCGAGCGCTCAGCCCCGCGAGCATGGCGGTTGTGCACGTCATCGCAGTCGCCTGCCCGCATCGCTGGCCCGGGCCATCAGCGAGTTGGCGACGGCCCGCGAGGCTTCGCCGTTCATGCTGCTGCACAGTGCGCTGAATGTGTTGCTGCATCAGCAAACCGGACGCGAAGACCTGCTGGTCGGCACCGATATCGCCAACCGTCATCAGCAGCAGACCGAAGACATGGTCGGCTTCTTCGTTAATCAGTTGGTGCTGCGTTGCCGCGTGACGCCCGAGCAGACATTTGCTGAGCTGCTGAGCGATGCCCGGCGTGTGGCGCTGGATGCCTTTGCCCATCAGGACTTGCCGTTCGACGCCCTGGTCGCCGACCTGCTGCCGCAGCGGGACGCACGCTACACGCCGTTCTTCCAGGTCAAGCTGGTGGTGCAGAACACCCGTCAGCAGGACCTGCATTTGCCAGGCCTGGCGATCAGCGAGCGAGAGCTGGAGCCACAGGCCGCGGATGTGGATCTGCTGATCAACGTCGTGAATGACGGTGAAGGCCTGCTGGTGGTGTACGACTACGACACCGGGCGTTACGCCAGCGCCTATATCGAACTGCTCGACAGCCTGTTTGTTTGCCTGCTGGAGCAACTCGTCCTGAACGCCGACATCAGCGTCGCTCAGTTGCTGCTGCCACTCAATCAACTGCAACAGACCCGCCGCGAACAGGCCCAGGCTGCACGGCGTGAAGCCGGCAACGCCCGTCAGAGCACCCTGGGCCAGGCCCGTCGCCGCAGCGTCGTGAAGGATGCCGAACAATGATTGCCTTCGGCCCGTCGACCCTCGCGCTCATGTCCCACTTTTTTGTACAGGTCTCAGCATGACTCAGACTCACCAAGACACGCCGTTCGAAGGCTTCGAACTGTCGCCGCAACAGGCTCACCTGTGGCGTCTGCAACAAACTCGTCTGGCACCGACAGCGCAGCGGGCCACGCTGCGCATTCGCAGCGAACAGCCGCTGGATAGCGCACGGCTGAACGGAAGTTTGCGGGTGCTGATGCAACGCCACGAGATTCTGCGCACCCGTTACCAGCAACTGTCAGGGCTGTCGTTGCCGATGCAGGTGATCGACGATTCGACCGCTGACTTGCAGGCATTGGCGATCGAGCTACAACTGGACGCCGATGGCAGATCGGCAACGCTGCATTTGCCGGCGCTGCATCTGGACAGCACCAGCCTGGGTTACCTCGGCGAAGAGTGGGCCCAGGGCTACTTGCAAGCGGCGTCTCAAGAACCGCCGCTGCAGTACGCCGACTACGCCGCCTGGCGTCTGGAATCGGTGGACGACGAACAGAACCGACGGTTCTGGGATGAGCAGTTCAGCGCGGTGGTTGTGGATGTGCCGTTGCCCTGGCAGCGCCAGAACACGGCGCCATCCGGGCTTATCGAACCGGGCCGGGTGCAACTGCCACTCGACGGCGCGACCCTGCAACGCCTCGATCAGCAAGCCGCCAGCCTCGGCGTCAGCAGCGCCATTCTTATCCTCGCCGCCTGGGTAACCCTGTGGCAACGCTACAGCGAAGCCGAACGCCTGACGCTGGCCTACGAACACCAGGCACGTCCGGAGGTGTTGGGCGATGCGCTCGGGCTGTTTTCCGAACCGTTGCCGCTGACACTCGACACTGCGCCCGAGCTATCGTTTGCCGCGCTGTGCCAGCAACTGAGCGAACGCGTCGGCCTGCTCAACGACGCGCGGGACAGTTATCCGAGCCACTTGAGCAACGTGCCATCGTTGTCGGGCGTAGGCTTTCGCGAACTCTCCATTGCACCTCACAGCGCCCTGAACGATGCCGGTTGGCAGATCGAACAGGCCGACAGTGTCAGCGCCGGCTGCGCGTTGCTGTTGCAGTATCAACCGCGTTCGGCCAGCGGTTTGTCGCTGCATTTTGACGCCGCGCTCTACACGTCAGCCCATGTCGAAATGCTCGCCGAGCAACTGCTGAGCGTGATCGAGCACAGCCTGCGTGAACCGTCCACCCGCCTGAACCGACTGGCGACCTGCAGCGCCGCCGAGCAACAACGGGTGACCGGCGCACTGGCCACTTCGCCTACCCTGAGCCCGGCGCAAGAACAGCTTTATGCTGCCACGTTTGCCCTGCCAAACCTGGCTGCCTGCTTCACTCAGGGTTCTGCCACCAACGCCGGACGCCCGGCGGTAACCGGTCCGAGCGGAACCTTGAGCCACGCCGAGCTGAATCAGCGGGTCAGTGCCCTGACCCAGCAACTGCTGGCCCAAGGCCTGGCGCCCGGTGCGCGGATCGCGCATTTCCTGCCTCGAGACATCGATGCGGTGGTGGCGCTGGTCGCAATTCTGCGCGCCGGTGCCTGCTACGTACCGATCGATCCGGCCTACCCCAGCGAGCGGATCGAACATATTCTGCGCGACAGCCAGGCACGCCTGGTGCTGACCCACCTCGCTCGCGTGCAAGACCTGCCGGCGGACTGGCAGCCAAAGGCGCTATCCATCGATCAAGCCATGGCGGCGGTGCCGTTTCGGGACGAGCCGAAAGTCTCGCGGGATCAACCGGCCTACCTGATTTATACCTCCGGCAGTACCGGCCAGCCCAAGGGCGTGGTCATCAGCCATGCCAACGCTTTGCATTCCCTGGCGGCGCGGCTGGCGGGGTATCCGCAGCCGGTGCAACGCTTCCTGCTGCTGTCGTCGTTCGCCTTCGACAGCTCCATCGCCGGGCTGTTCTGGAGCCTGGCCCAGGGCGGTTGTCTGCACCTGGCCAGCGAGACTGAACAGAAAGATCCGCTGCAACTGGCCCGGTTGATCCGCAGTCACGACGTATCGCACCTGCTGGCTCTGCCTTCGCTTTACGCATTGTTGCTGGACGAACTGGGCGACAGCCCGAGCCCGCTGAACACCGCCATCGTCGCCGGTGAAAGCTGCCCGCCAGCACTGGTGGACAACCACTATCGCCGCCAGCCCGACGCACAGCTGTACAACGAATACGGCCCGACAGAAGCTTCGGTGTGGAGTACCGTCGCCCTCTGCCAACCTGATCAGGGCACAGGGGCCGTGCCCATCGGCCGCGCCATTGCCCACACCCGGGTGTACCTGCTCGACAGCGACGGTGCACCCGTGGCCCGTGGACTCAAGGGTGAAATTCACATTGCCGGGCCGGGATTGTCCGATGGTTATCTGGGCCTGGCGCAAATGACGTCCGAAAAATTCATCCGGGCCAGTCATCCCTCTCTCGACAGCCAACGTCTGTACCGCACCGGCGATTTCGCCTGGCAGGATCTGGACGGGCAACTGGTGTTCCTCGGGCGCACTGACTCGCAAATCAAACTGCGCGGTTACCGCATCGAGCTGGGCGAAATCGAAGCCGCGCTGTGCAGCGTCAGCCACGCCAAACTGGCAGTGGTCTTGCTGGACACCACCCAGGCCGAACCGAGCTTGCGGGCCTTCGTCGAATCGCCCACCCAGCTTCAGGCCAGTGCCGTGCGTGAGTCCCTGGCGACAATGTTGCCGGCGCACATGATTCCCACCGACATCCAATGGCTGGCGCAACTGCCGCGCACCGCCAACGGCAAGGTCGACCATCGCACCTTGCTGGCCCGGGTGCCGAACCGCAGCCTCGCGACTTATGAAGCGCCTGAAGGTTACGTCGAACAGATGCTCGCAGCGGTGTGGCAAGAACTGCTGGAGGCCGAAGTGATCGGTCGTCACGACGATTTTTTCACCCTCGGTGGCCATTCGTTACTGGTGGTGCGCATGACCGCAAGGCTGCGCGCCACGCTCGGCATTGAAGTGCCGGTCAACGTGATTTTCCAGCACCCGACGCTGATCGAACTTGCCGAGCAGATCACCCAACCCCACGACCGCGCAGCGATCATTACCTTGCAGGCTGGCGAAACTGGCCCGACACCGTTGTTCTGCCTGCATGAGCCGGCGGGCTGGGTTCATCACTACATTCCGATGGTCGCCGGACTGCCGAAGGCGATGCCGGTGTACGGCATTCCGCTGCCCGAATCGCTGCGCAACCAGGACCTTGCCGCTTTGGCCCGTGAGTATTTGCCGCAAATCCGTCAGATTCAGGCTCAGGGCCCTTATCGCCTGGGCGGTTGGTGCATGGGCGGGCTCCTCGCACTGGAGCTGACCCACCAATTGGAGGAACAAGGGCAAACGGTTGAGTGGTTGGGGTTGTTCGACAGCACGTTCCATACCGAGGATGAAACGCTGACGTGGGATGCGCTGTACGGCATCGTGCAGCAAGAGTTGAGCAGCGACAGCCGCCAGCGGCTCACTGCGCAATGTTTGACGGCGCTGCAAACGGCCACGGCTGAACTGAGTCGCGTGGAGCAATTGCGGTTCGCCCTGCTGCAATGGGCTAGCGAAAACGGCCTGAGCCTCATTGCTCCGCTGGCATACGTTGAGCAGATCTTGGATGAGATGGCCGACGCACGTCGCTGGGTCAACGGCTATTCGGTACCTGTTGTGCGCGCCACCCTGCACCTGTGGTGGGCCGAACAGACTCTTGTCGAGCGTCCGAAGCTGCCGGCACAGTGGGACGCCATCAGCCAGCGAACCTACCATTATCAGGTGGCCGCCGATCATGACACGCTCCTCGTGCAGCCCGCCTTCCATGAGCAACTGAACAAGTCTCTGGCCACGGCCTCGACGGAAACCGTCGTATGAACCTGATTCTTTATCTCTATCGCCAATCGGCACGCTTGCTGGCACTGGCCTCGACCACCGGTGCACTGGGCGGCCTGGCCAGTGCGGGGTTGGTGATCCTAATCAACCGCGGGCTGGCGAACCCGCAGCAGTTGCCGGAGCTGACCCTGGGTTTTTTCGGGCTGTGTGCCGGCATGCTGCTGAGCAAACTCTGCTCGGAGCTGTCGCTGCTGCACCTGACTCAAAGCGCGATTTTCCAGATGCGCATCGACCTCTCGCGCAAGCTGCTCGCCACCCCGTTCAAACGCCTGCAAGGCATGGGTAAACACCGCTTGCTGGTGATCCTCACAGAGGACGTGCACACCTTCACCGCTGCATTCGAATGGGTGCCGCTGCTGTTCGTCAACGCCGTGGTGACCCTGGCGTGCTTCGCCTACTTGGCCTGGCTGTCGTGGTCGTTATTGGCGATTTTGGCGTTGTTCCTGATGGTCGGTCTGGTCGCATTCCATCTGGCCGAACGCGGGCCGTTGAGCCATCTGGAACGGGTACGCCAACAAAAAGACGTGCTCTATCAGCATTTTCGCAGCCTGATCGAAGGCAGCAAGGAACTGCAGCTGAGCAATGCCCGAGGCGAAGCCTTCGTCGAGCGAGTCATTCGTCCGGGCGCCGACGAGTTTCGCGTGCGGTTCCTGCGCGGCATGGCCGGGTATTCGGTGGTGGCCAACCTCGGCACGCTGCTGTTCTACCTCAACCTTGGTGTGCTGTTGTTTGTCGTGCCGTTCTGGCTGCCGCAATCGGCGACCGTGCTGACCAGCTTCACCGTAACGTTGTTGTATCTGGTGCGACCGATTTCCGACCTGATGATTGCCCTGCCCTCACTGCGCGAGGCCAGTATCGCCCTGAACCGCATTCGCCAACTGGATGCCGAGCTGAGCAGCGAAGCCCTAGGCGCCCCGACCAGTAACGTGTTTGCCACTGAAGGGCCGATGCGTCTGTTGCTCAACGGTGTGTGCCACCGCTATCCCGGCGAACACGAGGATCATCCCTTCATGCTCGGGCCGGTGGACCTGACGCTGGGCCAGGGTGAGCTGGTGTTTGTGGTCGGTGGCAACGGTAGTGGCAAGACCACCCTTTCCATGCTGCTGCTCGGGCTCTACGCCCCGGAAACCGGGTGCGTGGTGCTCAACGGCGTGGAAGTTGACGACGACAACCGCGAGCAATACCGCCAGCACTTTGCCGCCGTGTTCGCCGATTTCCACCTGTTCGAACACTTGCTGGGCGACGACGGATCGGACGCCGAGCATCGCACCGCCGAAGCGACCCGCTACGTGAAAGCCCTGGGATTGGGGCATAAAGTCAGCATCGTCGACGACCGTTTTTCCACCGTGGACCTGTCCACTGGGCAACGCAAGCGGCTGGCACTGGTGTCGGCGTACTTGGACGACAAGCCTTTCTATCTGTTCGACGAATGGGCCGCCGACCAGGATCCCACCTTCAAGCGGGTGTTCTACATGGAGCTGCTGCCGGAGCTAAAAGCCCGGGGTAAAACCGTGATAGTGATCACCCACGACGACGCTTACTTCCAACAGGCCGACCGAGTGCTGAAAGTCGAGAATGGCCGTCTCACCCAGGTCGAAGCCCACGCAGCTTATGCCTAATGAGAGGGGGTGATGTCAGAGTCCGGCAGCAGCGGACAGTTGTCGCAGTACGGGCGCGCATCAGCCAGTTGATGGTGCAGGCAGCAGACCTTGCGCATCAGCAAGGGGACGCCACTCGGGCCGGGGGCCAGTTGCAGGAAGCCATATAGCGGATTGCGTATGCCGTCGGCCCAATGACGCTCCCGGAACAGGCGATCACGCCACTGCGGCGCTTGCGGCATCTGGAAGTAAGCGAGCGAGACTTCGATGGCGGCCGCCACGTTGTTCCACAGCAAGCGCTGGGCCACCCGCCCGGCGCTGGCCAGTGCCTGCACCAAGGGCGCCATGTCTGTGACCAGCAGTTGTTGCACGAATGCCAGCGGGTCACTCAAGGCCACCACTTCGCCTGCTGCAAACAGCTGAGCCACGGGCATGCCCTCTACCAGCACCACATGAGGATCACGCACGTTGCAACGGACATTCTGCGCCGCTGCTGCCAGCGGCAAGGCCAACGTCACGCAAAGCAAATCCATGGACCATTGCGACACCAGCGCAGCACGTGGCGCAGCGGGATAATAGTTAGCGTAAAGCCCCAACAATTCAGTGCAGGTTTGCGGATCACGAAACTCAATCAACCCACGACCTTCGACGTTAGTACTGAGTCGGCAGGTGCTACGCAGAAAAGCGCCCTCAAACCTGAACAGTCGGTCGAGCAGCGCCTCGTCGAGAACTAGGGCTGAAGCCTGAAAGGTGGTCATGCGACATCGTAAATGAGTATGAGAACCGCTGCCATATCACAATTTTTTACCCATAAGATCCCTGCGGCTGGCGTATCGCGGATCATCCCTCGCAGGAAGCACCGATGTTCATTGCTGATATGAAGCTACTGGCCGCACCTTATTGGTCTTCTGCCGGCCGTCGTCGCGCCTATTTAATCTTGGCACTGACCATGCTCGCGCTAGACGGAATTATCACCATTCAGGTTCGCAGGAACGAGTGGAGTCTGGGGTTCTACAACGCACTGCAGACCCTTGATGCAGAAGCCTTCGGCTTTCGTGTCATTGAGTTGAAGGTCACGGGATGGTCGAAGGCATCGATAAAGTCACCCACCGAGCCCTTGAGCAGACCAAAGTCGTAAACCATCTGAGCGTGATCCAGGGCTTCGGCTTCAAGCAATACTTCGAGGCCGTGCAGCGAGCGCGAGCAGCGCCGGCTACTGCAGCCGCGGACGACATGCGCGCTCGAGCTTGAACAGCTTACGGATCAGCATGGCGGCTCCTGGCCGGGCATGCGCGCCTCCTCGCTCAGGCGCGCGACCAGTTCACTCAGCGCCAGGCTGCCGAGGCTGTCGCCAGCGCGGCGGCGCAGGGTGACACGGCCTTCGGCCTTTTCCTGTTCGCCGATCACCAGCAAATAGGGCACTTTCTGCAGGGTCGCTTCGCGGATTTTGTAGCCGATCTTCTCGTTGCGCAGATCCAAGCTAGCGCGCAGGCCGGCGCGCTTGAGCGTGGCGAGTACCTGGCGGGCATAGTCGTTCTGCCCTTCGGAGATGGTCAGCACGGCGGCCTGCTGCGGGGCCAGCCACAGCGGGAACAGGCCGCTGTAGTGCTCAATCAGAATGCCGGTAAAGCGCTCCAGTGAGCCGAACAGGGCGCGGTGCAGCATCACCGGGCGCTCGCGTTCGCCCTGCTCGTTGATGTAGCTGATGTCGAAGCGCTCCGGCAGATTGAGGTCCACCTGCAGGGTGCCGCATTGCCAGTCGCGGCCGATGGCGTCGCGCAGCACAAATTCCAGTTTCGGTCCGTAGAACGCTCCTTCTCCGGGGTTGAGTTGGTAGTCGATATTCATGCGCTGCAGCGCGCCGGATAGTGCGCCATCGAGCTGGTCCCAGGTGGCGTCGCTGCCGATGCGGTTAGCCGGGCGGGTGGACAGCTTGACCGTCACCTCGTTGAAGCCGAAATCGCGGTAGATGGCAAACACCAGGGCGATGGTGCCGGCGCATTCCTGCTCCATCTGCGCGGTAGTGCAGAATATGTGCGCGTCGTCCTGGGTGAAGTGGCGCACGCGCAGCAGGCCGTGCAGCGCGCCGGATGGCTCGTAGCGGTGCACTTTGCCGAACTCGGCCATGCGCAGCGGCAGGTCGCGGTAACTTTTCAGGCCGCGGGCGTAGAGCGCTACCGCGCCGGGACAGTTCATCGGTTTGAGGGCGAACACGCGATCGTCCTCGGTGCTGGTGGTGAACATGGCGTCGCGGTAGTTGAGCCAGTGCCCGGAGGTTTCCCACAGGCTGCGGTCCATCACGTCCGGCGTATTCACCTCGACATAGCCGGCGTGGTCCTGCTGCTGACGCATATAGCCGATCAACTGCTGGAACAGGGTCCAGCCCTTGGGGTGCCAGAACACCGAACCGGGGGCGCAGTCGTCGAAGTGGAACAGGTCGAGCTGGCTGCCGAGCTTGCGGTGGTCGCGCTTGCCGGCTTCCTCCAGGCGCGTGAGGTAGGCCTTGAGTTCTTTGGGGTTGGCCCAGCAGGTGCCGTAGATACGTTGCAGCGCAGCGTTCTTGGCATCGCCGCGCCAGTAGGCACCGGCCAGCTTGGTCAACTTGAACGCCTGCAGATGGCCGGTGCGCGGAATATGCGGGCCCCGGCAGAGGTCTTCGAAATCGCCCTGGCGATACAGCGAGAGTACTTCGCCTTCGGGAATATCACGAATCAGCTCGGCCTTGTAGTGCTCGCCCAGGCCTTCAAAATGGGCGATGGCGGCGTCACGTGGCAGCTCGCGGCGGCTGACCGGCAGGTCGGCGGCGGCCAACTCGTACATACGCGCCTCGATGCGCTCAAGGTCGTCGGGGGTGAAGGGACGCTCGTAGGCGAAGTCGTAGTAGAAACCGTCTTCGATCATCGGGCCGATGGTTACCTGAGCCGCTGGGTAGAGTTGTTTGACCGCCATGGCCAACAGATGGGCGCAGGAGTGGCGCAGCAGTTCCAGACCCTCGGGGTCGCGACTGGTGATCAGGCTGAGCTGTGTGTCCTGCTCGATAAGAACGTTGGTGTCCACCAGTTGGCCATTGACCCGCCCCGCTAACGCGGCCTTGGCCAGACCAGGGCCGATATCGGCAGCCACTTCGGCCACGCGCAAAGGCTGTGAATACTGACGCTGACTGCCGTCTGGCAGGGTGATGGTAAGCATGGGAATCCTTGGCTAATGCGTTACTGATCAGGCGCTGATTGATGGGCGTTCAGCGTTCTAGTGATGGCGTTGTTATCGGTTAAAGCGCAGCGGCAACCCCTGGCAGTCATCCTGTACATGGCCCTGGTGCCAGGCCACTTGGCCGGACACCAGGGTGGTGCGCACTTTGTGCCGCAGGCTTTGGCCCTGGAACGGCGTCCAGCCGCAATGCGCGAGCAGTGGGTCGGCCAGCACCGGCCTCGGTTTGCTCAGACGCTCGATCAGGCACAGGTCGGCCCAATAGCCTTCGCGCAGAAAACCACGCTCTTCGATGGCAAACAGCTCGGCCACCGCATGGCTGGTTTTTTCCACCAGGGTGGTCATCGGCAGCACGCCGTCGGCCACCAGTTCCAGCAGCGCGGGCAAGGCGTGCTGCACCAATGGCAGGCCGGAAGGAGCCTGGGCGTAGGGCCGCTGCTTTTCTTCCAGGGTGTGGGGCGCGTGGTCGGTGCCAATCACATCCAGGCGGCCGCAGAGCAAGGCCTGGCGCAGTGCATCGCGGTCGGCGCGGGTTTTGATTGCCGGGTTGCATTTGATCAGGTGGCCGAGCAGTGGGTAGTCGCTGTCATCGAACAGCAGGTGATGGGCGCAAACCTCGGCAGTGATGCGCTTGCTGGCCAGCGGCCCGGTACTGAATAACGCCAGTTCTCGAGCCGTGGTCAGATGCAGTACATGCAGGCGTGTGTTGAAGCGCTTGGCCAGTGCTACCGCCAGACTGGAGGACTGGTAGCAAGCCTCTGCATCGCGAATCAGCGGGTGCATGGTCGGCGGAATCTCAGCGCCATAGCGCGCGTGGAGTTCGGCTTCGCGTTCGCGGATACGTGGGCTGTACTCGCAGTGGGTCAGCAGAATTGTCGGGCAGTTGGCGAACAGGCGTTCCAGGGAGGGCATGTCATCGACCAGCATGTCGCCGGTGGATGCGCCCATAAACACCTTCACCCCGGCCACGCGACTGGGGTCGAGGGCGGCAACAGTGTCCAGGTTGTCCTTGCTGACGCCGAAGTGGAAGCCGTAGTTGGCCTTGGAGCAGGCGGCGGCCCGGCGTTCCTTAGCAGTTAGGGTTTCCAGGCTCAGGGTCGCCGGGTTCGTGTTGGGCATGTCCATCACGCTGGTGATACCGCCGGCCACTGCCGCGCGCGACTCTGTGGCGAAGCTGCCCTTGTGCGGCGCGCCGGGGTCGCGGAAATGCACCTGATCGTCGATCATCCCCGGCAGCAGGTACTGGCCAGCGGCGTCGATTTCGATGTCGGTATTGCGCCCGCCAATGCTGCTGGCGATCTGTTCGATACGGCCATTGCGCACCCAGACATCGGCGTCGAACTCGCGACCTTCATTGACCAGACGGGCGTTGCGGATCAGTAGGCTGCCCATGCTCAAAACTCGTTCTGCAGGGCTTTGTAACCGCGCACCAGGTCGATGTTGGTGCGTGCCACGTCTTCGGAGAACTCGCTGGCCGTGACGCTGACGCGCGGCAGGCTGGCCAGGTCGGTCTTCGGCCCGATGCGCTGGGTTGAGGTGACGTGAAAGCCGGCCGGCAGGTCGCAGCCGTCCACCACTGCGTTATGACGCACTACGCAGCCGTCGCCGACTGCGCAATTGAACAGCACGCTGTTGAAGCCGATAAACACCCGATTTCCAACCTGGCAGGGGCCGTGGATGATTGAGCGGTGCGCGATGGAGCTGTGCTCGCCGACGGTCACTGCCGCGCCGGACTTGGAGTGGATGACCACGCCGTCCTGGATGTTGGAGTTGGCGCCGATGACGATCGGTTGCATATCACCGGTTTCGTCCACCTCGTCGGCGCGAATGACAGCGTAGGGGCCGACGAAGACGTTGTCGTGAATGATCACTTTTCCGCAGATGATCGCGGTTTTATCCACGTAGGCGGATTCGGCGATGACCGGCAGGTGGCCGGAAGGATTCTTGCGGATCATGGTTTGTACTCTGCAGGTGGGGAACGGGGCGGCACCGGGTCGTAACCGCCGGGATGCCAGGGGTGGCAGCGCAGCAGTAGGCGCACTGCCAACCAGCTGCCGCGTAGTACGCCATGGCTGTGCAGTGCTTCGATGGCGTAATGCGAGCAGGTCGGATGGAAGCGGCCGCGCGGCCCAGCAGCGGGCTGATCAAGTATTGGTAGAGGCATACCAGGCCAATCAACAGGCGCTTCATTGCACCACGCTGATAACCGTCACCCGCTCATTGCGGATGGCGTTGTAGAAGCAGTTGGGTCGCCCGGTGTGGCAGGCCGGGCCCTGTTGTTCGACGAGCAGCAGCACGGCGTCGCCGTCGCAGTCCAGGCGAGCCTCGACCAGGCGCTGACGGTGGCCGCTTGTCTCGCCCTTGCGCCACAGTTGCTGGCGCGAGCGCGACCAGTAGCAGACTTGGCCAGAGCTCAGCGTCTCCTCCAGCGCTGAGCGGTTCATCCAGGCAAGCATCAGCACTTCGCCGCTATCGTGTTGCTGGGCGATGGCGGCAATCAGGCCGTCAACATTCCAGGGGATGGCGTCCAGCACGTCAGGCAGAGGCCGACAGTCACCGATCCCTGCCTGCTCCAGTTCATGCCACAGACTCATGGCTTGAGTGCGGCCATCAGGGTGTCGAGATTGTGCTTGAACATGCCGAGGTAAGTGTTGGCTGGGGCCTGGCTAGCCAGCGCATCTGAGTAGAGGGTCCCGCCCACCGTAGCGCCAGCTTCTTCGGCAATTTGCTGGATCAGTCGTGGGTCGCGGATATTTTCCACGAACACCGCGCGCACCCCTTCATTGCGCAGTTGGCGGATCAGCGCAGCCACTTCGGCGGCCGAAGGCTCGTCATGGGTGGAGAGCCCTTGCGGCGCGATGAACTTCAGCTGCCAGGCTTGGCCCAGGTAACCAAACGCATCGTGACTGGTCACCACTTTGCGTTGGCTGGCGGGCAAGGTGGCGAAGCGGGAATTGGCCTCCTTGAGCAGTGCGTGCAAGCGCGTCAGGTAAGCATCGCGGCGGGTTGCATATTCTTGGGCATGGGCCGGGTCGACTTCACTCAGCGCCTTGGCGATGTTACGCACATAGACTTCGGCGTTGCTCAGGCTCTGCCAGGCATGCGGATCAGGTACCTGCTCGCCTTCGTCGTCCAGCATCAACGGCAGTACCCCAGCACTGGCGTTAATGCGTTTACCGCTTGGCTCAGTGCTGTCCAGCAGGCGTTCCAACCAGGGCTCGAAGCCCAGACCGTTGGCGATGATCAGGTCGGCCTTGAGCAGCGCCTTGGCATTGTCGGGGCTGGGTTCGTATACATGGGCATCGGCGTCAGCACCTACAAAGTTGGTGAGCTCGATCCGCTCACCTCCAATCTCATGGGTCAGGTCGGCGAGGATGCTGAAACTGGTGACCACCTGAATCTTCTCTGCAGCCTGCAACGACAAGGGCAGCAGCAGGGCCAAGGCAACAAGCAGGTTACGCATTGGGAATACCTCAAACAGTTGTGGGTAAGGGGGATGCACGCAGCAGGCCGTGAACAGGCCCCGTCACGACCGAAAACACATAGAACGCACCTGCCAGAAGCACGATGCACGGCCCGCTGGGCAAGCTGGCGTAGTAGGACAGGAGTAGACCCAGCCACACGCAGGTCGCGCCAAACAGCGCGGCGAGCAGCAACAGAATCGGTAATTGGCGACTCCAAAAACGTGCCGCGGCGGCGGGTAGCATCATCAGGCCGACGACCATCAGCGCACCGATAGCCTGGAAACCGATGACCAGGTTGAGTACCACCAAGGTCAGGAACAGCCCATGGGCCAGCGGCCCAAAGCGGCTGAGACTGCGCAGGAACAGCGGATCCAGGCTGTCCAGGGCCAGGGCGCGATAGATCAGAGCGAGCAGCAACAGGCTGAGCAACGCTGTGCCGAGCATGCCGGTCAAGGTGGTGGTGTCTACGGCCAACGCTGAGCCGAATAGCAGGTGCATTAGATCCAGTTTGCGCCCGGCCAGGCCGAGCAAAAGCACGCCGCTTGCCAGGGATATCGGATAGAGCGCCGCCAGGCTGGCGTCTTCACGTAAACCGGTACGGCGACTGACCCACGCCGCCAGCCCGGCCATACTCAGGCCTGCGGCGAGACCGCCAAGGGTCAGTGCCGGCAGGCTCAAACCAAACAACCAGAATGCCAGGGCTGTACCGGGCAGGATGCCGTGGGCGATGGCGTCGCCGATCAGGCTCATGCGCCGCAGAATCAGGAACACGCCCAGCGGCCCAGCACTGCAGGCCAGCGCCATGCCGCCGAACAAGGCTCGGCGCATAAAGGCGAATTCGACGAAGGGCGTCCAGAGCACTTCCACGCTCAAGCAACCAGCTCCAACGCGTGACGACTGCCGACGAACTGGCGGATCGGCGCGGAAATACAACCACTGCGAGAAACCAGCAAGGCGTTGTCGAGTTTCTGACTCAGGCTGGCGAGATTATGGCTAACCAGCAGCAGGGTTTTGCCTTGCTGCTGCCAGCGTTCGATATGCTGCCAGAGCAGCTGTTGCCCTTGCTCATCCAGCGCCGCTTCTGGCTCGTCGAGCAGCAGCACCTGGGCGTCTGTCAGGCTCAGGCGTGCCAGCAGTGCCCTTTGCAGCTCGCCGCCGGACAGTGCCTGCAGGCTCTGCTTTTCTAACTCAAGCAGCCCCCAGTCGAGTAACGCTTGCTGCAGGCGTGACTGGCGCTCGTTACGACGCATGCGACTGCGCCAGAAACCAGCACTAACCAGTTCCGCCAGGCGTATCGGGAACTGCCGATCCAGTGCCTGCTGCTGTGGCAGGTATGTGACGCTGCCCAGCAGTGGCACGCTCACGTCGACTCGCCCACGTAGGGGTTGATTCAGCCCCGCGATAACCTTGAGCAGGCTGCTTTTGCCCGAGCCGTTGCTGCCAATCACTGCAGTTAGACTGCCCGTGGCCAGATGTAAATCAAGAGGTGGGGTAAGCGGTTGGCCGCTAGCCCCCCATTGCAATCCGTGGCACTGGATCATCACTGCGCTCCCCAGTTCCACGCGCTTTCGGCGACTGCATCGTGGGCATGCAGGCTCTCCATATGCACAACGCGCACGTGGAAGCCCAGCAGACCAACTTCCTCCAGCAGAGCCAAATGAATACGCCGGGCGGCATCCTCACAGAACATAGTGTTTTGGCCATTGGCCAAGGCAAATGCCTGCTCATCAATCCGCTTCACCGCCGTCTGCAGAGCAGTGCCCAAGGCGGCTTCCACGCGTTCCAGCAGTGCCAGCAAGGGCAGCTCGACATGTCCCGGCGTGAGGCGTACCTGCAGTGTGGCCACGCTGCGCTGGCTGTGCGGTGTGGCCACGACGCCGTGTGAGCTTCCCAGCCAATCGTGCAGCTGCGCATGCTGCAACTCCCGGCCGGCAAAGTCCTCGATGAACTGTTTTTGTATCAACTGACGTGCAAGAGCCGCTGAGCAAGGGCAAGTCGAGGAATAGCCAACTTCCAGTTTCACCGTCATACGGGAGTCTTGGGCATCACGGATCGCATTCACTTCGAAGGGATAGGCTTTCCAGCCACCCAATTGGCTCAGCAGCGCCGGGCGCTTGAACAGAACCTCACCTTTCAGGCGTAAAGAGGCCGTCTTGGATAGATCGCCATGACTGTCGAGGAAATGGTCAAGCACCTCATCGAGCAAGGGAGCAGTCAGTTCCTGGTGCTCAAGTTTTTCCAGTGCCAAGTACAAACGCGACATGTGTATGCCCCGAGCATCAGGCCTGTCGAGACTGACCCCAGCATCTATGTATGCGTTTACCCGCTGTTCAGCGAGTCGAACGGGCAAGGCTATCCCTTGCATGCCGACCCACTTTAGAGGGATGTCCTGATCGGAACGGGTCTGACTGGCGATATCAGGTAGCACGAGAGATGTCATCGGAAGCGCAGCCTTTAAAATGTTATAATGTATCATTATCTGCGATCCTACCTCACATCTCGCAACCGGAACAGCATGAACAGACGCCACCTGCTGCATCTAATGTTCGCCGGCTTCACCATTTCCTGGTCTTTCCCTCTGCAAGCCGCCCAGCAGAACATCAACGGCGTGCGCGGGTGGCGCAACGCCGATAAACTTCGCTTGGTCTTGGACTTGAGCGGCCCGATCACCTATCGAGCCTTTGAGCTCACCACACCAGAGCGCCTGATACTCGACCTCCACGACACCCAGCTCAATGCCGACATCGGCACCTTGCCGCTGGAGCACTCCCCCGTCCGGACAATACGTAGCGGCAGCCAGGGTAGCGGCACGCGCCTGGTATTCGACTTGGCGGAACCCGTTGAGTTGAACAGCTTTCTGCTTGGCCCGGCCGAAGGGAAAGGACACCGCCTGGTGCTCGATCTACAGGCTCGTAATTACAGTGACACTGCCGCGCAAACAAAGGTCGACGCTCCACTCCAACCCGCCAAGGGGCAGCGCGACATCATGGTGGTTATCGATGCCGGACACGGCGGCAAAGACCCAGGGGCAGTCGGTGCCAAAGGTGAGCAAGAAAAAGTCGTAGCCTTGGCGATTGCTCGCCAACTCGCCAGAAAGATCAATGCTCAGCGCGGATTCAAGGCACGCCTGGTGCGCAATGAAGACATCTTCATACCGCTGCGCAAGCGAGTGGAAGTTGCCCGGAGCCACAACGCCGACATGTTCATCTCAATACATGCCGATGCTGCGCCTCGGCGCACCGCAGCGGGTGCTTCGGTATTTGCGCTTTCGCAGGGTGGTGCGACCTCAACGACTGCGCGCTGGATGGCGCAGCGAGAAAACAAGGCTGATCTCATCGGGGCACAGGATCTGCTAACTCTTAAGGATAAAGACCCCATGCTGGCCGGAGTAATCCTGGACATGTCGATGAGCGCGACCATCGCCAGCAGCCTGGAGATTGGCAACAGTATTCTTGGGCGTTTGCAAAGCGTCGCTGGCGTGCACTCAAAACGGGTTGAGCAGGCCGGTTTTGCAGTGCTCAAGTCACCGGACATTCCTTCAGTGCTGGTGGAGACCGGATTCATCTCCAACAGCAGCGACTGCCGGAAACTGGTCGATCCACGTCACCAGCAGATGCTGGCAGAGGCGATATTCTCTGGCGTGCGCAACCATTTTCGCCGCAAGCCGCCGCAGAGCACTCTGTTTGCGGGGCTCAATGACGGCCAAGGGGCATGAGTTAGTTGCATCCAGTAAGACGATTGCAGACGAAGCGTGTCTGGTCTCCAGCAGAGGTTGAAACGTGCGTCATTGCAGTCCAACCGATGCGCCGATTAGAGCCTACCCAAATAATCCCGTTGCTACTCACACCACTGAAAAATTGAAAGCGCCCAAGCCTTGTAATGGTCTGCGCCCAGGTTTGACCCAGCGCTGCGTCGTAGCCACGTATATAGGTGTGGTCGCCCTGTTGAGCTATTGCGTAGTGGCTTCCCGACGGCTCGTCAACGCAGGCAAGAATAAGTGCGCTGCGCACACAGTGTAGGGGGTTGTTAAGCATTGGCATTTCAGCAATGGACGTTGCTGGCAGCACAGCTATCAGGCTGAGCAAGCCTCTCCTGAGCAATCTGCGCCAATAAGGTGTTGCGCCATCCAGAACTCTAGGCAAGGGAGGATTACTCATCTGTGGTTCAGTACGTGTTTGACGCTCAATATGTTACGTTATAACAACAATAAACACGAAGCAGGCATCTCTAATCATGGCCACTGTACTTACCGAAGCCGAGCTGCTCGCCCAGCCGGCGGATAACTATATGAATGCCGCGCAGCAGCAGTTCTTCCGCGCCTTGCTGCTAAGTCAGCGCGCCGAGCTGCAAGTGCGAATCGCCGAAGAGTTCGAAGGCCTGCGCGAGCGCGAAACCAACAGCGACCCAGCCGACATCGGCAGCGCCGAAGAGCAACGCCAGTGGCAACTGCGCCTGCTGGAGCGGGAAAAGAAATTGCTCGACAAGATCGACGAAACGCTGGAGCGCCTGGCCCGTGGTGAGTACGGCTGGTGTCGGGAAACCGGTGAGCCGATCGGCCTCAAGCGCCTGCTGCTCAGGCCCACCGCGAGCCTGTGCATCGAAGCCAAAGAGCGCCAGGAACAACGCGAAAAACACCTGCGCCACGCCGAACTCTGATGGAGCCTGAAACCATGAATAATCGCCTTCCCGTAACCGTGTTGTCCGGCTTTCTCGGTGCTGGCAAAAGCACCTTGCTCAACGCCGTCCTAAAAAACCGCCAGGGTCTGAAAGTGGCGGTAATCGTCAACGATATGAGCGAGATCAATATCGATGGTAGCGAAGTACAGCGTGATGTCAGCCTGAACCGCTCCGAAGAAAAACTGGTGGAAATGAGCAACGGCTGCATCTGCTGCACCCTGCGCGAAGACCTGCTGGAAGAAGTTGGCCGCCTGGCCCGCGATGGCCGCTTTGACTACCTGCTAATCGAGTCCACTGGCATTTCCGAGCCACTGCCGGTGGCCGAGACCTTCACCTTTCGCGGCGAGGATGGGCAGAGCCTGGCCGACGTGGCGCGCCTCGACACCATGGTCACGGTGGTCGACGGGGTGAACTTCCTGCGCGACTTCCATCAGGCCGAGAACCTGGCCAGCCGTGGCGAAACCCTCGGCGAGGAGGATCAGCGCTCGATCACCGACCTACTGATCGAGCAGGTGGAGTTTGCTGACGTTCTGCTGGTGAGCAAGATCGACCTGATCAGCAGCCATGAGCGCGAAGAGCTGATGGCCATCCTGCGCGGCCTCAACACCCATGCCGAGATTGTGCCGATGGCCATGGGGGCGGTGGCGCTGGAGAAAATCCTCAACACCGGCCGCTTCGACTTCGAGCGCGCCGCCCAGGCACCGGGCTGGCTCAAGGAGCTGCGCGGCGAACATACCCCCGAAACCGCGGAATACGGCATCGCCTCCAGTGCCTATCGCGCGCGCCGGCCGTTCCACCCCGAGCGCTTCTTCGATTTTATCAACCGCGAGTGGATCAATGGCCGCCTGCTGCGCTCCAAGGGTTTCTTCTGGCTGGCCAGCAAGCACCAGGAGGCCGGCAGCTGGTCGCAAGCCGGCGGCCTGATACGCCATGGTTTTGCCGGGCGCTGGTGGCGCTTCGTGCCGAAAAGCCAGTGGCCGCAGGACGACGAAGGCCTGCGCGCGATCATGAAGAACTGGCAAGCGCAAACCGGTGACTGCCGCCAGGAGCTGGTGTTTATCGGCCAGAATATCGACTTCTCCCAGCTGACCAGCGAGCTTGATACCTGCCTGCTGACTGATGCGGAAATGGCTCTCGGTGTGGACGCCTGGCTGGCACTGCCCGACCCGTTCGGCCCCTGGCATGAGGAGGTCGTCTGATGCTCGCGCCTATCCTGCGTCAGCCGTTACAGCAGGTAAGCAGCGAGCAGATCGAGGTACTCAGCCAGGTGCTGCGCGATGAGGTCAACCTGGCCGTTTGGCAGCGCCAGTTGCCCGCACAGATCAGCGATTTCGCTACGGCTTTGCTGGCCCTGGGCGAGCCACTGGGGCAATCCATCGTGCTTGAGCTGGCCAGCCCAGAGAGCACGCCGAACTTGAGTGGCCTGGTCGAGGGTTACAGCGATCTGCCCGGGCAGGCGGCTTTTTTGCAGGATCTGAGCTGGCTGGTCAGCGCGTTTGCCTGCCTGTTCGACGCCAAACGCATCGGCCTGCGCCTGCGCATTCTCGATAAGGCCATGTGCCCACGCTTTCACGTCGACCATGTTCCGATCCGGCTGATCACCAGCTACGCCGGGGTCGGTAGCCAGTGGTTGGGCGAAGGGGGGATGGCGCGTCGCCGGCTCGGTGATCCAAACGCAGAACCCACCGATGAAGCACAAATCGAGCATGCTGCAGTTGGCCATGTATTGCTGGCCAAGGGTGAGAAATGGATCGGCAATGAGGGTGGTGGGCTGATTCACCGCTCGCCACAACCGCCAATCGGCGAACGGCGCTTATTGTTGACCCTAGACTGGTTAGGCTGACTGAGCGGTTCGATGACATTCACCTCGCAGAAAGGCGATGGCGACGACCACTATGGCCGCGCTTGGCCGGGTGCTCAATACAACTTTAGTAAGCATCGCTTCAGCAGCTGTAGTGACATTCCTCATGCCGTGATGGATAACCGGGAGTATCGCTGGCCGGAAATCCGGTTCAACGTGGTGACTGCCAAGCTGAGCTATACGGGCGCTACGACTCATTCAGATCCAGCCCCTACTCTTTACTTTCCTCAGACTTGAATGCAGCTCAAAGCAATATGTGCTAGTTCTGACAGATGTAGGCAAAATGCAGGAGGCCGGCATTCCGGTACGCTGCGGCGCTGCATGCTTCAGCCCCGCGCTCGCTTTCTTAATTTTGCCCGTGCAAATTTTCACGAAGTAATCAGGTGGCTTCGCCTCCCGCACGCGGTCGATCCTTTGTCGAGCACGAACTCATCAAGCCCTAAGCGTTGAACTTGGTGAGTGGTAGCGAACCTGCAATGGCTTCGCAGACACACTCCTAGTAAGTACACGGTGCCTCAATGCCGATTTACGAGCGCTCCACGAGCAAAAATTTAGATGACATGCAGAGCGCCAATTTCCTGCCCCTGCCGCAAGAGCATTGGACTCCGTCACAGCCCCTGCCGGGCACGTTCCTGTATAGCGCGAGCTTCGACCCGACTTGCCTAGCCGACGAAGCCTTCGCCCACTATGCCGTGGAGCAGCCCCCCAGCATCCAACGAGCAGCAGTCAAGCGCCGCACGGAGTTCCTTGCCGGGAGACTTTGCGCCCGCGCGGCCATTTCCCATCTCACTGGGCGATACGAAACGCCTGGCATTGGAGATAATCGCGCGCCGATCTGGCCCGCCGACCTCTGCGGCTCAATCACTCATGCCGACGGTTGTGCCGCCGCAATTGTCGCCCGTCGCGGTGACTGGCGCAGCCTCGGCCTCGACATAGAAACTCTTCTAGATGAGGAACAGGCTATCCAGCTAGCCGGGGAGATTCTTACTCCACCAGAGCTGCAACGCCTCGCCCCACAAGAGGTAGCATTCAGCGTCACGCTTACTTTTTCGTTAAAAGAAAGCCTGTTCAAAGCGCTCTACCCGCTGACTGGCAAGTACTTCTACTTTGAACACGCCGAGCTGCTGGAATGGAACGCCGATGGCCATGCTCGGCTACGCCTATTGACCGACCTGTCTGCAGAGTGGTGTAGCGGTCGTGAGTTGGACGGCCAGTTTGACCTGAAGAACAAGCACCTTCTGAGCCTAGTGGCCGTGCGCCCCTGACCCGCAAAGAATTACCCCTGTTCGAGATGGATTAGGTGCCCTCGCAGAACGCTTACGTTGTACTGTCGAGCCTGGAACAACCACAAGCGAGCCGCTACGTCGGCGACAGGCAGACCGCGCAAGGTCACTTGCTTGACCGTTTCGATCTTGAATTCTTGGGGTAACGCTGGTTGCTCATAGCACCTCCTGGTGGGCCTCAGTTTAAGGCTTGGAGGTGTCTACGAAACTAGGGGCGGTTCACCCTCAGACAGCCGCATGCCAGGACCTGCGCTGCGGGAAGAGTTGGCACTGGATCAGGTCCAGTAGTTCGGCCTCGCGCTCGAACAGGTAGAAGTGCCCGCCCGCAAACAACTGGGTGTGGCAGCCCGCTCGGGTTTCGCCGGCCCAAGCGTCGAGCAATGGCAAAGGCACGTTGGCATCGTCGCAGCCAGCCAAGACGCGGATCGGGCAGGTCAGCGGTAGCTCGGGACGATAGCGATAGTTTTCGCAGAGGGTGAAATCGGCGCGAATGATCGGCAGGAACAATGCCAGCCATTCCGGGTTGTCGAGCACCTCCTGAGGCAGACCGTCCATGCTACGAATGTGCTCGAGAAAGGCCGCGTCTGGCAGATCGGACAGACGCTCGCGCCAACTTTTGGCTGAGGGTGCCGTGCGCGCAGAAACTAGCAAGGCGCTCGGCGACAAGCCGCGTTTCTGCAAGGCCCGCGCCGTCTCGAAGGCCAGCAGGGCGCCCATGCTGTGGCCGAAAAAGGCGAAGTGCTCGGGCCCCTCCTCCGCGCCCTCGATCTCTTGCGCCAGCACGCCTGCCAACTCGTCGAGCGAAGCGGCCTGAGGTTCGCAGAAACGTGCGCCGCGCCCCGGTAACTTGATCAAGGCCAACTCAATGTCTTCGGCCAACTGCGCCCGCCAATGCTGAAACACCGTATGCCCGGCCCCCGCATAGGGGAAGCAGTACAGGCGTAGTGTGGCCGGAGCCTTGCCCTGCAGCAGCGAAAACCAAGGGCTGGGGGACACTGACATCAGCCCTGCCCTTGCGCCTGTAGGGCCTGACGTAAACTCAACGGGCGCATATCGGTCCAGACTTCCTCGATGTACGCCAGGCACTCCGGCTTGCGCCCCTTCTTGCCAACAGTACGCCAGCCGGCTGGCAGCTCCTTGTAATCGGGCCAGATAGAGTACTGCTCCTCATCGTTGACCACTACCTCGAAAATCGTTTGCTCATTGTCCCAAACCATTCTTCATCTCCTTGAATAAAAATGTGCTGCGCAAGCCCCACTCAGCAAACTGCATGGGCCAGCCTATAGATACCATCTGCTTTTCACATTGCTCAGTGCGGCTGTTCCCTCCACGGCCTAGTCATAACCGATGACGCCGAGCACGATTGAACAGTACCAGCCGCCGCAGTTTTCCTGCCTGCTGACGTTCGGGCAAGCAATCCAGTTGCACGTACCGCGTTACCGCCGGGTCGGGATCGCTCAAGACAATGTCCAGGCTGAAGCGTGATTGGTCGTAGATCGCACGATGCAACATGTTGGCGGAAAAGACCAACAGGTCGCCCGCTCGCATCGGCTGACGGCGGGCTTCTGGCAGGTCGTCCCAGCTATGGCGGCCATTGAGCCCCAGGCGTACTTCATGTTCCAGTTCCGTGTCCCAGCGCCGATGGGAGCCTGGTACCAGTTCAAGTCCTGGATCATTGGCCAGAGCGATGCGCAAGTGCAGTACTTGCTGTAGTTGCAGGGCTTCTTGCTGCTGTTCCTCATTCAGTCCGGTGAACTGGATATCCCGATGCCAGTAGTTTTTCTGACCTGGATCATAGGGCGCAAAGAACAGCTGGGTGTTGATAAAAGTCGGCTGTCCAGCCAATAACGGGCGGGCCAGGCGCATCAGCTTATGCTGGCCGATGAAGCTGAAAAGCTGATGCCGGTCCGTTGCCGGCAAGCCCTCCCGCGCCGTCAGGTAGGCGGAGTTCACCAACCCGTCACGATAGCCTCGGCGGTTGCCTCGCAGCCAGAGCCGATGAAAGCGGCGCACCACTTTTTCAATGCCGCTAAGTTCGCGCGGACAAAAGTAGCCGGGCAGAAAGATAAAACCATCTTCAGTGAAACGCTTGGTCAAGCGACCTCCTCCACTCATTCAGAAGTACCGAAGATATTGCGCGGGCGATTGGAGAAAACCACGGGTCAGGGTTACGGCGTCGCAATCGTCAAAGTCGACTTCATGCAGATGCCCCTCACCTATCTGCAGGATCCTGGCACCAGGGAAGGCTAAAAGCAGCGGTGAGTGCGTGGCGATAATGAACTGGCTGCCATTCTGCACGGCCTCGCTCAGCAGTGCCAGCAAGGCCAGCTGCCGCTGTGCCGACAGGGATGTTTCCGGTTCATCGATCAGATACAAGCCATTGGGACGGATCCGGGACTTGAACACCTTGAAGATCCCTTCCCCATGGGAGACGGCGTGCAAGTCGCCATAGGCATCCAGCAACGCAGCGCGCTGCCCTTGGGCCATTCCAGTGGCCAACTGCCGGCCATAACCGCTGTAGGTGTTGTCGAAGTATTCGCGCATTTCCTCAAGTTCGTCGGAGTCGACATTCATCTTGTCGGCAAAGCGCACAAAATCCTCGGCGCGGAAAAACAGTGTGTGCCGCGGCACGCTGCGCCGAGAAAAACGGAAGTGCTTGGCCAGTGCACGCGCCCCAGTGAATGTCGGGTCCTGCGCAATGCTCTTGGAACTGATGGTCAGTGACTTGGCTCCCACTGCCAGCAGTTCCAGCAAGGTCGACTTGCCCGTCCCATTTTCTCCGGCGATGAAAGTGACCGCCGTAGAAAACGTCAACTGCCGGAGGTTGTGCATGACCGCCAGGTTGAATGGATAGTCATGGCGCTCCGGCAGTGCCTGCGCCATCTTCAGATCAATTAGGTAGTTCATGGTGATGAGATCAATTCCGCGAGCAGTTCGAGACTTTGCATGATTTGTTCGTGCTCAAGGCCAAAGTCGATCATGCAGGCCACTTCAGTGACCCCCAGTTCACCCAGATGCCCCAGCAGCCGGCGCCCGGTGTCGGACGAGCCGATGAGCGACATGCCGTCCAGGTAACGACGGTAGATCACTTCCAGTAGTTCCTCACGCTCCTGTTCCTCCATCTGCTCGCTGGCAGCCTGGTTCTGAATCCCGACAAAGGACGTGATATACGCCTTGAACGCTTGCCGGCTCTGCTCCCGGGCTGCTTCGTCGCTGGAGGCCAGGTAGGTGTGCAACGCCATGCACACCTGGGCCTGCTCCGGCTGCTTGTGGGCGCTGCGGTAAGCACTGATGTTTTCAATCAGTTGGGCCTGATTCTGCTCGATGAAGCTGCTGAACAGATGCAGGTTGTTCTGGGCCGCGAACATCACCGACTCACGGCGAGTACCGCTGACTGTGAGCCACATGTCGGCACCGCATTGAATCGCAGGGGGATAGCTGCGCAGCATCACCAGTTGTTGCTCGCCATTGAGTCGCTGCACCCTTTGTCCCTGGAGCAGCCTGCGCAGTTCGTCCAGTTGTATCGCCAGATGCTGGTGACGCTGGGCATACCGGTCGGGGTTGAGTGCAAAGTCGTTCTTGGCCCAGCCCGAGGCCAGGGACAGATCCGCCCGCCCTCCGGACAACTGGTCGACCATGGCCCAGTTCTCAGCAACCTGCAGGCAATCGTGCAGCGGCAGGACGACGCTGCCGGCCCGCAGGCGGATACGCGAAGTGACGCTGGCCATGGCCGCCGCTAGGATCGCGGGGTTGGGCATCAGGGCACCGAACGAATTGAAATGCCGCTCCGGCAGCCAGATTGCTGTGAACCCACGCTGATCGGCGAAACGCGCAATTTCCAGAATCTGCTGATACTCCAAGGCCGGCCTACGACTCTCGCTACTGGAGAAAAAGCACAGGCTCAATTGCACCGAATGCGTGCCAGGCAAGGGCTCGATCTTAGGCTCCCCTGCACGCCTTTCCCGGTTTTGCAGCTCCTTCCGCTTCAGTTCGAACAGCCGACGCTGGGCTTCGTTCATGGCCGCCAATCGTTGATTGATATCGCTCACGGCCCCCTCTCCTCACAACTTGAAGCATTCAATACAACCCTTATCTGTTCAGCGGTTTCCTGCACCTGAGGACTCCACAACAGCGCAACATGGTTGGCCATCAAGGGGGCCTGAAGTAAGGGCGCGACGCTGTGCTCGCGCCAGATCTCGATGCGCGGATCGGGCTCGCTCCGTGATTCGCCATGGAGCAACGCCAGGCGCCGGACCTGCCCTTCGGGGCGGTAGTTCCTGACCCGTTCATGTCCACGAAAATAAGGCCGCAGCAACTCCACGGTCACTGCTTCCGGGGGCAACCCCGCCAACTCCAGGGCCGTTGCCAGATGTCCCAGGCGTTCCTGCTCGCTCAGGCCCTCCAGGTGCTGCCAGTCGAGATCCAGGCCCAAACGGTGTTCTTCCAAGTATCGCTGCAGGGCCTGAGCGCTGTCACCCGGATCGCTGCCCAGGTACAACGGGTCCAGAAGCACGGTGCACTCGGGAGCAGCAGCGTGCTGCCCCAGCCACTTGCTCAGCTCGAATGCCAGCAGCGCTCCCTGTGAATAGCCCAGGACGACCCGAGGCGCGGCGTGCCCTCGGGTCAGCCATTGCCGACCATAGTAATCCGCCTGCTCCCGCAAACCTGGCAGCGAGGCTTGCGGCTCGACCAGATCCGTGCTGGTGACCGCAATCAGCTGCCACTCCGGCAACAGCCTCACCAAGGGCCGATAACCTTGTACCTGACCACCCAAGGGGTGCAGGCAGAGCATCACCGGTTTGTCGCTGGCGGCGCTCAACGGCTCGAACAGGGTGCGCGTTACCGGGCCTTGGTACGCGCTCCGGGCCTCGCCTTGCAGCTCCCTGGCCATATCCGCCAGACGTGGGTAACGAAAAACCCAGGCCAACTGCACCTGATAACCGGTGAGATAGGCCGATTGCAGCCAGACATTGAGCTCTCGGCACAGCAGGATGGCGTGCAACGACGTGGCCCCGCAGGCAAAGAAGTCTGCCTCCGGGGAAGCCGGTACAGACGCCCCGAGCACCTTGTTCCACAGTTGCAGCAGGGTCTGCTCGACCGGATCCAGGTCCTGAGCTGGAGGGCTGTGCGGCAACTCGGAGCTCAACTGCGCTAGATGTCTCTTGTCAATTTTGCCATTGGGCAGTCGGGGCAATCGCTCATGCCGGTACAGCCGGCCCGGTACCCAGGCACGGGGTAGCAGTCTGGCCAGATGAGTGGCCAGGTCGGCCCCGGGCAACATCGGGCTGACATGAGCGCACAGCGCCGCGGTTCTCGGGTCAACAGTCACGCTGGCCTGATGCACCCCGGGGAAGCCTTTGAGCACGGCTTCGATCTCGCGCAGGTCGATCCGGTTTCCATTAATCTTGTGCTGCTGGTTGTTACGCCCAAGCAGCTCCAGACTGCCATCGCCCATCATGCGACCGATATCGCCGGTGCGGTACATGCGCTGTCCGCCGCCGACAAAGGGATCTGGTACAAACGAGCCGGCAGTGAGTGCCGCGCGCCCCAGATATTCCAGAGCCAGACCGGCTCCTGCGACATAGACCTCACCGCGCAAGCCGTTGGGCAATGATTGCAGGGACTCGTCGAGAACATAGATCCGCACATTGTCCAGGGCCTTGCCGACCTGCATCGGACGATCCTGCGGCCAGTCCGCCGACAGCTCCAGCGCCGTGCCGTCGGCGCAGACTTCGGTACTTCCGTACAGATTGAGCAAACGCACCCAGGGCAAGTGCTGGCGCATCCGCGACAGCAGGCTGACCGGCAAGGCTTCGCCGCTGCACACACAGATGCGTAATGAGGCCAGCCGGGCCAGGGTGTCGGCAGGCACCTCCAGCAGTGCCTGCAACAATGAGGGCACCAGTACCAGCCAGGACACTTCATGTTGCTGGATGGCACGGCACAGTTGCTCGACATCCTGCCCACAGGCTGGAGGAAGAATTGCCAGTGTCGCACCATTGAGCAACGGCACACAGGTCTCCGCGAGGGAGTCGACAAAGGCAATCGAGGTTTTTTGTCCGACGATGGCCGTGGCAGTCAGCGCAAACGTCCGAGCCTGCCAATTGGAACGATTGACCAGGCCCTGATGGTGGCCTAGCACGCCCTTGGGCTGCCCGGTGGAACCCGAGGTGTAGATCAGGTAGGCCGGTAGCTGGCCGTGGACCACCTGCGGCGCCGTCCAGGTCAGCGTTTTCCCGCGCGCCAAC
>JBOFCR010000130.1:0-4635 GCA_051646165.1 Pseudomonas sp.
CTCCACGGGCATGGCGGCGAACTTGGCGTAGATCGGTCCGTATGCACGGTCGGCCTTGTCCATCTCGCGCTGCCATTGCTTGACCTGGGTCCAGCCGCCGTCATAGCCCGGCAATACGCCTTGCCAGTTGCCCAGGCCCGGATAGAGCGCCAGGTAGCCAGCGGCGAAGATCAGGGTGCCGAGGAACAGCATGAACCACCATTTCGGCAGGGGGTTGTCGAACTCCTCGATGCCATCGAAGGTATGCCCCATGGTCTGCTCGGTGGGGCCCGAGCGCTGCCCCTTGCGCGTGGCGAAGAGCAGCCACAACAGGGCGACCAGGCTGCCGAGGGTGAGCAGGGCTACGTACCAGCTCCAGAATTGAGTCATGCTGCTTACCTCTTGTTCTTCAGGCTGGTGCCGAGCACCTGCAGATAATCGACCAGCGCATCCATCTCGCTCTTGCCCTTGACCGCCGCACTGGCGCCGGCGATGTCCGCATCGCTGTAGGGCACGCCGAGGGTGCGCAGGGCCTGCATCTTGGCGGCGCTGTCCTTGCCGTCGAGCTTGTTCTCGACCAGCCAGGGGTAGGCCGGCATCTTCGACTCCGGTACCACGTTGCGCGGGTTGTACAGGTGCGCGCGGTGCCAGTCGTCCGAGTAGCGGGCGCCGACCCGTGCCAGATCCGGGCCGGTACGCTTGGAGCCCCACAGGAAGGGGTGATCCCACACGCTTTCACCGGCTACCGAGTAGTGGCCGTAGCGCTCGGTCTCGGCGCGGAACGGGCGGATCATCTGCGAGTGGCAGCCGACGCAGCCTTCGCGGATATAGATGTCGCGACCTTCCAGCTGCAGCGCGGTGTAGGGCTTCATGCCTTTGACGGGCTGATTGACCACGTCCTGGAAGAACAGCGGGACGATCTGCGTCAGGCCGCCGATGCTCACCGCCAGGACCATGGCGATGGCCAGCAGGCCGACGTTTTTCTCGAGTATTTCGTGTTTGCTGCTCATCAGTGAGCTCCTTCGGCGATCAGGGCGGCGCTGTCATAGCTGGCCGATTCGGCCGCGCGCACGGTGCGGAAGGTGTTCCAGGCCATCAGCAGCATGCCGGCGAAGAAGATCGCCCCGCCGATAACGCGGATCACGAAGCCGACATGGCTGGCTTCCAGGGCTTCGACGAAGGAGTAGGTCAGCGTGCCGTCCTCGTTGACTGCACGCCACATCAGGCCCTGGGTGATGCCGTTGACCCACATCGAGGCGATGTACAGCACGGTGCCGATGGTGGCGAGCCAGAAGTGCGCGTTGATCAGGCCGAGGCTGTGCATCTGCTGGCGGCCGAAGACTTTCGGAATCAGGTGATACAGCGAGCCGATGGAGATCATCGCCACCCAGCCCAGCGCCCCGGCGTGTACGTGGCCGATGGTCCAGTCGGTGTAGTGGGAGAGGGCGTTGACGGTCTTGATGGCCATCATGGGGCCTTCGAAGGTCGACATGCCGTAGAACGCCAGCGACACCACCAGAAAGCGCAGGATCGGGTCGGTGCGCAACTTATGCCAGGCGCCCGAGAGGGTCATCATGCCGTTGATCATGCCGCCCCAGCTGGGTGCCAGCAGTACCAGGGACATGACCATGCCCAGGCTCTGGGCCCAGTCTGGCAGCGCGGTGTAGTGCAGGTGGTGCGGACCGGCCCAGATGTACAGGGTGATCAGCGCCCAGAAGTGCACGATCGACAGGCGATAGGAATACACCGGGCGCTCGGCCTGCTTGGGCACGAAGTAGTACATCATCCCCAGGAAGCCGGCAGTGAGGAAGAAGCCCACGGCGTTGTGGCCGTACCACCACTGCACCATGGCGTCGGTGGCGCCGGCGTACAGCGAGTAGGACTTGGTCAGGCTGACCGGCAGCTCCAGGTTGTTGACGATATGCAGGATCGCCACGGTGAGGATGAAACCACCGAAGAACCAGTTGCCCACGTAGATGTGCTTGGTCTTGCGCTTGAGCAGGGTGCCGAAGAACACGATGGCGTAGGCGACCCAGACCACGGTGATGAGGATGTCGATCGGCCATTCCAGCTCGGCGTATTCTTTCGAGCTGGTCCAGCCCAGCGGCAGGCTGATGGCGGCGAGCACGATCACCAGCTGCCAGCCCCAGAAGGTAAAGGCGGCCAGGCTGTCGGAAATCAGCCGGGTCTGGCTGGTGCGTTGCAGCGAGTAGTAGCTGGTGGCGAACAGCGCGCAGCCACCGAAGGCGAAGATCACCGCGTTGGTGTGCAGCGGGCGCAGGCGGCCGAAGCTGGTCCAGGGTAGGTTGAAGTTGAGTTCGGGCCAGGCCAGTTGCGCGGCGATGAACACGCCGAGCCCCATCCCGACAATGCCCCAAACCACCGTCATAATGGCGAACTGGCGGACCACCTTATAGTTGTAGGCGGTGCTGCTGCTTGTGTTCATGTGTTGGGCTTCCATCCACGGTTATAAAAAGCAGAGCAAGCATGGTTAAAGGCAAGGTGGGAGTTATTGACGAGGATCAATGCCGAGCGAACGGCTGGCTGTGGAATGGGGCGGGCGGAATGTCGCAGGCCACGCTGATCCTCGCCCATGGCGCCGGGGCGCCGATGGACAGCGGCTTCATGCAGTGCATGGCCGAGTTGCTGGCGGAGCGTGGGGTGAACGTGCTGCGCTTCGAGTTTCCCTACATGGCGGCACGCCGGGCCGATGGCGGCAAGCGCCCGCCCAATCCGCAGGCACAGCTGCTGGATAGCTGGCGGCAGGTCTATCGCACGGTGCGAGAGCAGGTCAGCGGCACCCTGGCCATCGGCGGCAAGTCCATGGGCGGGCGCATGGCCAGCCTGTTGGCTGACGAACTGGGCGTCGATGCGCTGGTCTGCCTGGGTTATCCCTTCCATGCCGTGGGCAAGCAGGACAAGCCGCGGGTGGCGCACCTGGCCGAATTGCGCACGCCGAGCCTGATCGTTCAGGGCGAGCGCGATGCCATGGGTAGCCGCGAGACGGTGGCGGGTTATGCGTTAGCCCCGGCGATTCGCCTGCAGTGGCTGGTGGCGGGTGATCATGACCTCAAGCCGTTGAAGGCTTCGGGTTTTACCCATGAGCAGCACATGGCGACGGCGGCGCAGGCGGTGGCTGGGTTTCTGTAGCATGTGAGCTGTAGGTTGGGTTGAGGAGCAATGCGACGAAGCCCAGCAGGCGGTGTCCGGCACGGCCTCCCGCTCGCTTGCGACAACGCTTGTCGGGCTTCGCTGCGCTCAGCGCCAACCTGCGCCTGTGCCCAGGATTGCCATTGCGAATAGTCGGCAAACCACTGACACAAAAAAGGCCGGCGCCCGTGAGGGTGGCTGGCCTTTTTGCTGGAACTGAGTCAGCGGTTGAAACGCTCCACCAGAGCGTACTGGTCCTGCGCCGTGGCGGTCAGTTCCTCGCTGAGCAGGGCCGTGTTCTGCGCTTCGCCGGCAGTCTGGTCTGCCAGCTGGGCGATGGTGGTGATGTTCTGGTTGATCTCGTCGGCCACCGCGCTCTGCTCCTCGGCAGCGGCGGCGATCTGGTTGGCCATGTCGGTGATGTTGGCCACCGCCTCGCTGATGCCGATCAGCGCCTGGTCGGCTTGCAATACGCGTTCGACACCTTCGTCGGCCTGCTTGCGGCCAATTTCCATGGTCATCACCGCTTCTTCGGCGGTGCGCTGCAGTTTGGCGATCAGGCCATGGATCTGCCCGGTGGACTCGGCGGTGCGCTGCGCCAGCGAGCGGACCTCGTCGGCCACTACGGCGAAGCCGCGGCCCATCTCGCCGGCGCGCGCCGCCTCGATGGCGGCGTTAAGTGCCAGCAGGTTGGTCTGGTCGGCGATGCCCTTGATCACGTCGACCACGCCGCCGATTTCGTTGCTGTCCTGGGCTAGGCGCGACACGGTCTCGCCGGTTTCGCCAACTGACAGCGACAGGCGCTGGATGGCGTCGCGGGTTTGTGCGGCAACATCGCGGCCCTGACCGGTCAGGCGATTGGCTTCCTGGGTGGCGATGGCGGTGCGTGCCACGTTGCTGGCGACTTCCAGCGTGGTGGCGGCCATCTCGTTGACTGCGGTGGCGACCTGTTCGGTCTCCACGCGCTGGCGTTCCAGCCCGGCGGAACTGTTGTGCGCCAACTGGTCGGCCTGGCGCGCCTGGCTGGTCAGGCGTTCGGCGGTGTCCTGCAGGCGGGTCAGGCAGGTCTTCAGGCGCGCTTCCTGGCTGAGCATGGCCATTTCCAGGCGCGCCTCGGCACCCGTGCTGTCGGTGTACATCTGCGCGATCAGCGGGTCGGAAGTGGTCTGTTCGGCCAGGCGCAGCAGGCGCTTGGTTCCGCGGTTCTGCCAGGCCAGTCCGGCCAGGCCAAGGGGAATGGAGAGCAGGGCAGCGAGGGCGAAGCCCCAGCCGGAACCGAGCCAGTGGCCGATCAGGAAACCGATCTGGCTGACCAGAATGAACGGCAGCCAGGCCTGCGCCAGCGGCAGCCAGTGGTCGCTGCTGGGGATGGCTGATTTGCCGGCGTTGATTCGTGCATACAGGGCTTCGGCGCGGCGCACCTGTTCCGGGGTCGGCTTGATCCGTACCGACTCGTAGCCGACCACCTGGCCGTTTTCCAGCATCGGCGTGACGTAGGCGTTGACC
>JBOFCR010000149.1:0-6750 GCA_051646165.1 Pseudomonas sp.
TGCTCGGCCTGCTGGCCGGCCTCGACCTGCCCAGCGCCGGCGAAGTCGAACTGGCCGGGCATTTACTCAGCAGCCTGGACGAAGACCAGCGCGCGCGGGTTCGCGCCGAACAGGTGGGTTTCGTCTTCCAGTCCTTCCAGTTGCTGGACAACCTCAACGCCCTGGAAAACGTCATGTTGCCGCTGGAGCTGAAAGGCCGCAGCGAGGCCCGTGAGCTGGCCCGCGAGCTGCTGCAGCGGGTCGGCCTGGGCCAGCGTCTGAGCCACTATCCACGACAACTCTCCGGTGGCGAGCAGCAGCGTGTGGCCATCGCCCGCGCCTTTGCCGCCGAACCGAGCGTGCTGTTTGCCGACGAACCCACCGGCAACCTCGACAGCCACACCGGCGAGCGCATCAGCGACCTGCTCTTCGAACTCAATCAAGAGCGCGGCGCCACCCTGGTGCTGGTCACCCACGACGAACGCCTGGCCCACCGCTGCCGGCGCCTGATCCGCCTGGAAGGCGGCTGCCTGGTCGACAGCGTGGAGTCCTGATGCAGCGCGTACCGTTTTCCCGCCTGCTCAGCCTGGCGCTGCGTCAACTGCTGCGCGATGCCCGCTCGGGCGAACTGCGCGTGCTGTTCTTCGCCCTGCTGATCGCCGTCGCCTCCAGCACCGCCATCGGCTTTTTCAGCGCGCGCCTGAATGGCGCCATGCTGCTGCGCGCCAGTGAATTCCTCGGTGCCGACCTGCTGCTCAGCGGTAGCGCGCCGGCCAGCACCGAACAGATCGAACAGGGCCTGCGCCGCAAGATGGAACATGCCCAGGCGGTGGAGTTTTCCAGCGTCATCGCCACCGATCAGGGTATCCAACTGGCCAGCGTCAAGGCGGCCAGCGCCAACTATCCCTTGCGCGGCCAGCTGAAAAGCGCGGCGGCGCCCTATCAGCCGGAGCAGCCCGGTGGCGGCCCCGGACACGGCGAAGTCTGGGTCGAGGCACGCCTGCTGACGGCTCTCGACCTGAAGATCGGCCAGCAGATTGAAATCGGCAGCCTGCCGTTGCGTTTGGCTCGAATCCTTACCTACGAGCCTGATCGCGCTGGTGACTTCTACAGTTTCACCCCGCGCGTGCTGATGAACCTGGACGACCTGGCCGCTACCGGCGTGGTCCAGCCAGGCAGCCGGGTGCGCTACCGCGAACTGTGGCGGGGCGATGAGGCCGCGCTGCTGGCTTATAAACAAGCTGTGGAACCCGACCTGGCAGCCCACCAGGAGCTACAGGATGCGCGCGCCGGTAATCGCCAGATCGGCGGCGCCCTCGGCCGCGCCGAGCGCTACCTGAACCTGGCCAGCCTGGCCGCCGTACTGCTTGCCGGCGTTGCCGTAGCGCTGTCCGCCGCACGCTTTGCCGCGCGGCGTTTCGACAGCAGCGCCCTGCTGCGCTGTCTGGGTCTATCGCGCCGCGAGGCACTGACCCTGTTCAGCCTGCAACTGGCCCTGCTTGGCCTGCTCGCCAGCCTGCTCGGCGCCCTGCTCGGCTGGGTCGGCCAGTTGGTGCTGTTCAAACTGTTGCACGGCTTGTTGCCGGCCGGCGTGCCGCCGGGTGGCGTGCTGCCTGCGCTGGCCGGCATCGCCACCGGCCTGGTGGCCCTGGCTGGTTTCGCCCTGCCGCCGTTGGCGGCACTGGGCCGCGTACCGCCACTACGAGTACTGCGGCGCGATCTGCTGCCGGTGCCACCGAGCTCCTGGCTGGTGTATGGCGCTGCGCTGCTGGCGCTGGGACTGATCATGTGGCGCCTGAGCCTGGATCTGAAGCTGACCCTGGCCCTGCTCGGTGGCGGCCTGCTGGCCACGCTGCTACTCGGCGGCCTGCTGGTGCTTGGCCTGCACAGCCTGCGCCGTCTGTTGGCGAAAGCCAGCCTGCCTTGGCGCCTGGGGTTGGGCCAGTTGCTGCGCTACCCACTGGCCGCTGCCGGTCAGGCATTGGCCTTCGGCCTGATCCTGCTGAGCATGGCGTTGATCGCCCTGCTGCGCGGCGAACTGCTGGATACCTGGCAGGAGCAGCTGCCGCCGGAGTCGCCCAACCACTTCGCCCTCAACGTGCTGCCCGCCGACAAGGATGCCTTCGTCGCCCACCTGGCCAAACTGTCGCCAAACCCGGCCCCGCTGTACCCAGCGATAGCCGGCCGTCTTACCGAGATCGACGGCCAGCCGGTTACCCAGCATGTCAGCAAGGACTCCGAGGGCGAACGCGCTACCCAGCGCGACCTGACCCTGACCTGGTCCGAGCAGATCCCCAGCGGCAACCAGCTGGTCGCCGGGCGCTGGTGGCAGACGCCGCCAGCCGATGCCCTGCCAGATGTCTCGGTCGAATCGCGCCTGGCCGAGAGCCTGCAGATCGAGCTGGGCAATGTGCTGACTTTCAGCGTCGGCGGCCAGCAGCGTCAGGCGCGGGTCAGCAGCCTGCGCAAGGTCGACTGGGACAGCTTCCAGCCGAACTTCTACATGGTCTTCCGACCAGGCACGCTGCAGGACCTGCCGACCACCTACCTGACCAGTTTCTACCTGCCCCCGCATAGCGAGCGGCAGCTGGTGGAGCTGGCCCGCGCCTTCCCGGCCGTCACCCTGCTGCAGGTCGAGGCCCTGCTGGATCAGCTGCGCAGCATCCTGGCCCAGGTCACCCTGGCGATCGAATACGTCCTGCTGTTCGTCCTCGCCGCCGGCTTGACCGTGCTGTTCGCCGGTCTGCAGGCGACGCTCGATGAGCGTATTCGCCAAGGCGCACTGCTGCGCGCTCTGGGTGCCGAACGGCGCCTGCTGATTGCTGCACGACGCACCGAGTTCGCCCTGCTCGGCGCAGCCAGCGGCCTGCTGGCCGCGCTCGGCTGCGAGCTGGTGAGCTTCCTGCTGTACCGCTTCGCCCTCGACCTGCCTTGGCAACCGCATCCCTGGCTGCTTCTGCTGCCCGTGCTGGGCGCCGTACTGATCGCCACGGCTGGGATCATCGGCACGCGTAAGGCGCTCAACAGCAGCCCGCTGACCGTGTTGCGGGAAAGCTGAGGCGAGCGATCCGGCTTGCTAGAATCGGCTGACCTTTCTGACCATCGAGCACTATGAGCCGCTATCGCCCGCCCCGTACCGCTGGAACCCCGCTGATCACCCCCGAGGGCGAGGCGCGCCTGCGTGCCGAGCTGCACGAGCTGTGGCATGTGCGCCGGCCGCAGGTGACCCAGTCCGTCAGCGAGGCGGCAGCCCAGGGCGATCGCTCGGAAAACGCCGAATACACCTACGGCAAGAAGATGCTGCGCGAGATCGACAGTCGCGTGCGCTTTCTCACCAAGCGCCTGGAAAGCCTCAAGGTAATCGGCGACCGCCCCAGCGACCCGAACAAGGTCTACTTCGGCGCCTGGGTCACTCTGGAAGATGAGGATGGCGCCGAGCGGCGCTATCGCATCGTCGGGCCGGATGAACTTGATCTCAAACTGGACTGGATCAGCATCGACTCGCCCCTCGCCCGTGCCCTGGTGGGTAAGGCGCTGGATGCCGAAGTACGGGTGCAGGCTCCGAACGGCGAGCAGACCTACACCATCACCGACATCGACTACAGCGGCATCAGCGCAGGCTGATCAGCCCCTGGCGGGCCACTCGCACCAGTTGCCCGATCAGTTCGGCGGTAACCGGCACTGACTCGGCACCGACCACCACCAGGTCGTAGCTGTTCGCCGGCAGCGCTTGCAGGGCCTGAGCCTGCGGCCCGGCGAAACGCACGAGAAAATTGCGCGCACCCGGCCAGCACTTGGGCCAACCTTCCAGGTACTTGAGCAGACGGGGCTGATGGCTGCCAACCAGCAGGACATGCGGATGACGGCAGGCGGTCGCGGGTAGCAGCGGAGAAAAATGCAGATGGGGGCGCGGGCAGTTCATGGTGACGGTCTCAGCCTCGAAGTCACGGCCGGACAGCGGTGAGAGGCGGCACCGGCCAGCGCTTTAGCGGTATTTGCCCAACCGGGCGGCGCCCCGCAAGTTGCTCTTAAATCGGCGCTGGCTGCGATCCTAAAAATCCCCGGGGTACCCTGTCAAGTCAGACCCAGCCAGGAGGTACCTATGGCCCAGAGCGAAACCAGCCATTTGCGTCTGTTCTTCGCCCTGCCGGTGCCGGCGGAAAGCGCGATGCAGATCGAGCAATGGCGTGCCGAACTGGGCCTCGAAGGCACGTTGACGCTGCGCGACAACCTGCACCTGACCCTGGCCTTTCTCGGCGCACAACCACGGAGCAACCTCCCCCTGTTCGAACGGCTGGTGGCCCAACTGCAAGGCCGGGCCTTCGAGCTACAGCTGCGGCAGATCGCTTGCTGGCACAACGGCCTGCTGCACCTGGCCCCCGCGCCAGCACCGACCGAACTGCTGGCGCTGCAACAACAACTGGCTCAGGCCCTGACTGATGCCGGCCTGGCCTGCGCCCCGAACCCTTACCGGCCGCACCTGACCTTGGCGCGGCACAGTCGCATGCCCGCCAACCCGGAACCTCGCACATTCCGCTGGCAGGTTCGCGAGTTCGCCCTGTTTGCCTCCTGTAGGCAGGGCCCGCATCCGTACTACCAATTGCTGCAGCGCTGGCCGTTGCAGCATTAAGACGCTGCCCGGGTACAGCTGCTAGGCTGCAAAACAGACCAAACCAAGGAGCCGGATGCATGGATCTGCGCCACAAGCTCTTGTTGCTGTGCTTCATGCTCGGCGCCTGCCGGGCGCCCGCAGCCTGTGCCCAGGATTTCGCTGTGGGCTACTTCGAGTTGCCACCCCACGCCATGCGGGCAACCCCAGACCAACCGCAAGGCCTGGCCATCGAATACTTTCGGCACATAGCCGGGCGCATGGGTCTGGAACATGTGACCTTCAACCAATACCCCTTGCCGCGCCTGCTCAAGATGCTTGAGGAAGGCCACCTGCAAATGATCCTGATCATGGGTAAAACCGCAGAGCGCGAAACCCGCTTCCACTACCCGAGTAGCCCCATGCTGACAACCTCGCCGGTGTTGGCCATGCTGAAACAGCATCCGCTACAACAGATACGAGGCATCGAAGATCTTCTGCCACTGAAGATTGGCGTCTGGCAGGAAGGTTATTTCTCGCCCCTGCTACGCAACAAGCAGTTGCACCTGGCGCCCCTGTCGGGCGATCAGGTGGTACTCAAGGGGCTGCGGATGATCGTCGCCGGTCGCATCGATGGCTTCTACTTTCCGGACATCTACAGCGCAAAAAGTGAGGCCCGCAAATACGGCCTGCTCGGACAACTGAAGATACTGCCACTCCCCGAACAGCCGGTAGAGCTCTACTCGATATTCTCCAAGAGCAGCGCCGTGGCCAATGCTCCAGCCTATGAGCGAGCCTTGCGCCAACTCCAGAGTGAGCAGCCCTATCAGCAGCTCCTCGAACAGCGGCTGGCGGACTGATCGCCCCTCCTGCGACTCAAGTGTTCCTCTGGGTAACAGCCACGCCCGCCTCAGCCGTCATGCCGCTTACGAGACTTTCTCGCAAACGCCCGTTTAGAGCCTTCACTCTAAAAATCGCCGATCTGGCATAGATCCTGCCCATATCGGGCAGCAGATGTGCCAGCCCGGGATGGGCATGGCTGCTGGTGGCATGGATGGCTTCCCCCACATCACGACACTTCGAGAGCGCATCAATGAATAATAAGAAGACCCTGCTCGCCCTCTTCATCGGTTCCAGCCTGCTCCTGTCAGGCCAGGCCGAAGCCGGACTGTTCGGCTCCACCGGCTACACCAAGACCAAGTACCCGATTGTTCTGGCCCACGGCATGCTGGGCTTCGACAGCATTCTCGGCATAGACTACTGGTACGGCATTCCCTCGAACCTGCGCAGCGATGGCGCCAGCGTGTATGTCACCGAAGTCAGCCAGCTCAACACCTCCGAGCTGCGTGGCGAAGAGCTGCTGGATCAGGTCGAAGAAATTGCCGCCATCAGCGGCAAGGGCAAGGTCAACCTGATTGGCCACAGCCATGGCGGCCCGACCGCTCGTTACGTCGCTGCCGTGCGTCCGGACCTGGTCGCCTCGGTCACCAGCGTCGGCGGGCCGCACAAGGGCTCGGACACTGCCGACTTCCTGCGCCAGATTCCGCCGGGCTCGGCTGGCGAAGCGCTGGTCGCTGGCATCGTCAACGGCCTCGGCGCGCTGATCAACTTCCTCTCCGGCAGTTCCAGCACCTTGCCGCAGAACGGCCTGGGCTCCCTGGAGTCGCTCAACAGCCAGGGCGCTGCGGTGTTCAACGGCAAGTACCCGCAAGGCATTCCCACCAGCGCTTGCGGCGAGGGTGCCTACAAGGTCAATGGCGTCAGCTACTACTCCTGGAGCGGTACCAGCCCGCTGACCAACTTCCTCGACGTCAGCGACCTGCTGACCGGTGCGGCCTCGCTGACCTTCGACGAGCCGAACGATGGCCTGGTCGGCAAGTGCAGCTCGCACCTGGGCAAGGTGATCCGCGACGACTACCGGATGAACCACCTCGACGAGGTCAACCAGGTCTTCGGCCTCACCAGCCTGTTCGAAACCGACCCGGTCACCGTCTACCGCCAGCAGGCCAACCGCCTGAAAACAGCCGGTCTGTAAGACTGTTCCCCGGGGCCTGAGAACCTGTTTACGATCTTCTGAATTAGAGCCAGACAAGGCAAAAGTGGCCGAAAAAGCGCAGTTTACGAGGTGTAAATGAGCATTTTGAGGCCACTTTTAACGCGGTATGGCCGCGAGTCAGGAGATC
>JBOFCR010000151.1:0-46397 GCA_051646165.1 Pseudomonas sp.
TGGCATGAACCGCCAAGGAGAACCGCCGTGCGTGCCCTGTCGATCCTCTGCCTGCTGCTGATCAACCTACCGCTGCTGGCCGCCGAGCTGGACGGCCATTACCAGGCCACCCTGGACGGCCAGCCGGCCGAGCTGATCCTGCGCAGCCAGGGCCAGGAAGTCTCCGGGGAATATGTCGAGAACGGCCGGCTGCGCTTGCCCCTCAGCGGCCAGTTCGATGGCCAGGCGCTGCAGGCACAGATCAGGGACCCGCGCTCCGGCCAGGTGCTGGCCAACATGAACGCCAACTATGCCAACGGCATGCTCAACGCCAGCCTCGCCGCGCGCGACCCCGGCAATGGCAAGACCCTGGTGCGCGAGGCGCTGTTCCAGCGCACTGCGGCGCCGCCGCCCGTGGCAACTCCAGCCGCAACGGCAGGGCCGGCGGCAACCGCCACGCGGGTCTCGGCGCCAGCGGCAGAGCCGGCCACGGTGCCGGTCAATCCGGATCAGGACCCGGCCCTGATCGGCACCTGGATCTACGAGCAGATGAGCAACAGCGACGGCGCCGAATTCGCCTCGCTGAGCAGGGTCACCACCCTGCGCATCCGCGCCGACGGCAGCATCGCCCAGTGGCAGCGCACCGTCGCCGGCGGCAGCGAATGGAGCTACGACCGTCCCGGCGAACTGCAGTACAGCGGGCACTGGCGCAGCACGGACGGCTTGCTGCTGGTGCAGCTGGACGGCAGCCGCGACTTCCAGCCCGCCGCCCGTTATCACTTCAGCGAGCCGTACCTGGTAACCGAGAGCAATACCGGCAAGATGACCTGGCAGCGCCGCTGAGCGCGCGGGCAGGCGAGTCTTCGCTGGCCGCCAGCCGGGGATTCGGGCATAACTGCGCGAGCGGCGTGCGGGGGCACGCCCAGACTGCGCAGAGTACCGGAGCATGATTCACAAACTACCGCGCTGGGTGGAGGTTGGCGGCTTCTGCCTGGCGCTGATCGCCGGCAGCGTCAATGCCATCGCCCTGCTCGGCTTCAACCACCAGGGCGTGTCGCACCTGTCCGGCAGCTCCAGCCTGCTCGGCGTTGAGCTGGCCCAGGGCGAGCCGGGAGCCGCCCTGCACCTGCTGCTGATCCTGCTGAGTTTTGTGCTCGGCGCCGCCGTCAGCGGCTTCGTCATCGGCAACCAGTCGCTCCAGCTCGGCCGGCGCTATGGTGCCGCGCTGCTGGCCGAGAGCCTGGCGCTGCTGCTGGCGATGCTGATGCTGGAGCAGGGCAGCGACCTCGGCCACTATCTGGCCTCGGCCGCCTGCGGCCTGCAGAACGCCATGACCAGCACTTACAGCGGCGCGGTGGTGCGCACCACTCATGTCACCGGGCTGTTCACCGACCTGGGTATCATGCTCGGCCTCAAGCTGCGCGGGCAGCCGGCAGACCGCCGGCGCATCCTGCTGTACCTGACCCTGATCGGCGGCTTTATCGGTGGCGGCCTGCTCGGCGCCCTTGGCTACGCCGGCTGGCACTACCGCGCCCTGCTCGGCGCCAGCGCCCTGGCCGCATTGCTGGCGCTGGTCTACCTGCTGTACTGGCATGCCCAGCAGCACACCACCGAATAGGCCAGCCAAGGGCTAAGAACCTGTTCACGATCTTTTCGGGCTATGCAATGGTGCCCCTGGCCCCAGAACGTAGGCTGGGTTAGCCGCCAGCATGATGTTCAGTTCTGGCGACTGGGTTGGCGGCGTAACCCAGCAGCGAGGCCATGGGGTCTACGCATACCCGCGGGGTTACGCTGCACTGGGCTTTTGCGGTAAGCGCGGCTAACCCAGCCTACGGACTCAGCGCCGGCCGTATGCCACTCGGGCACTCAGGCCCTGTGCGACATCTGCGAGGTGAGCCCGCGCAAAGATCGTGAACAGGTCTAAGGCTCACGGGGTGTAAAGGAGAGCAATACGCCCATGACCAGCGCGCGCTGCTTAAACATCCATTCTGGAAAAACGCACAAGCCAGCAAGCTAACCAGGTGCAACTCTTGGCGACTGAAAGCCCCGGCACACATCGCGCCAACCAGGGCTCCTGACAGATCCGCCTGGCTGGGCAGTTAGCTGGGGATTACCTTCCACATGGCCCAGACCGGGTGAATGGTGGTGATTGGGCCGTACTTCAGTTTCGTGCTGTTGCCGTAGTTGCCGCCCTCGGCGATCAGGGTCAGCTTATTGGCATTACTGGGGATGAAGACGAAGCAGTTCTGGTTGGTGGTGTCACCCTCGCGGTTATGCCGTGCATCCTCGCTCTTGACCAGATGGAAACTCTGATGCGGAGGCACGCTGGCCTTGATCACGACCTGATCATCGAGAGCAGCATCATCGCCAATGTATCGATTGAGCGCAGGGTTGAAGAGATAGAAGCGATTGTTGTTCTTATCACTTGTCACCGGCTCGAACTGCCATTCAATCTGCTTGGCCCCCGGTCGAGCCCAAAGTTGCACCGGCGCACGGTCATCGGTCTGATCATCCTCTACCTCCCAACTGGCCTCGCCAGCCCAGGCCGGGCGGATGGTGACATTTTTCTTCAGCAACCCCATGAGTTCCAGCTCCGTCGAGTTGAGACAGGCTCCGGTGATGGGCTTGGATTGGTGCTCGGTATATTCGCCGCTGACCAGGTACTCGTGGTACTGCGCGTCGGTGAGCTCGCGCAGCTTGATTTCCGGAATGTCCACGTACTCAAGCACAACGCTGCCATCGGGTTGCTTGACCTGACGCGTCTCCACACGCCCCTCGGCAATGAACTTGCGGTCTTGCACAGCCTGGATTCCCGTCCATGCCGCCGGCATGTTCTGGAACTCTTTGACCGCAATGGAAATACCTGAAATGGCCAGACCGCTTACGGAAGACACCACTCCGGCGACCGTGGCACCAATAGCCATCGCGGACATAGTAATGCTTCCTCCCAGAGTAAGAGGAACCAGAGCCAGCCCCACCACACCGATAACAATACCAACCACGAAAAAGCCGATTTCAGCGCCACTGTTGGCAAACTCGGAGCTTTCACCAATCCAGTATTTGGTATTCAGGGTGTAAATCCCGGCCGCTCCGTTGTGGCGGTAGTACTTCTTGGGCGAAAGTTTGTTGCACCAGCTGTAGTTAACTCCCGCGCTGATGCAGGAATTAATGACAGTGTTGGTTCCATTCAAAATAATGATCTGGCCCATGATTCCATCCTTGTTTGCACGTGCGAATGGCCAGACGCCCTGGCGTTGATCCATCGCGGTGGAGTGAACGGCGCTTCCAGGCTGTGACGACAGACTTCCTCCAGGGGAAGGACGCGAAGAGGTGCTGCCAAGCGCAGAGCCCGGCAAGCGAGGTTACGTTGAGCCGTGCCCAGGGGGCTGGGTGTTCCCTAGGGAACAGACTCGGGCGCGATATTCGGCTCCATGGCCTGAGCCAGGCGATCAAGGCGCTGCATCACCACCGTGCCATCCTGGATATCGATGGCCCCCAGCCGACGCAATGCCTGCAACTGCTCATTGACCTTGGATCGACTGCCATTGGCCATGCTCGACAAGGTGGTCTGATCCAGCCGGTGCAAGCGCGCGGCAGCATTCTGCCGGGAGTCCAGATGCAGGCGGTGGAGCAGACGGGCTACACGCACATCCAGGCTATGCAAGGCCACATCTTCGAGAATGCTCAATAGCAGGCGCAATTGCCGGGCGAACTGCCGGCGCACGATGGCCTGACACAGCTCCGCGCCCATGATCTGGGTCAGACTGTACAGCGGCAGTATCAGAACCACGCAGGGCTCGGTGGTGATGACATGCAACAGCGCCTCACCACAGACCAGGGCACCGACCAAATCCAGCGCGTTGCCACGCCCGACCACGGCGATACACAATTCCTTGCCGGCCGCCGAAGACAGATAGAGTTTGGCTGTCCCCGAAGCCATCACTTGCAGGCCAGGAACAGGCTGCCCCTGGCGCAACAGCAAGTAGCCCGCCGCCACTCGCATCTCCCGCGTCGCAGTGGCCAGACGCATTACCGTGGTGGCTTCCAGATCAGCAAACAATGGACAGGCAGCCAGCACAGCCTGTTTCTGTGCGCTATCCATTTACCTGTCCCGCCTTTGTGGCACATGGGTAGTTCTCGTAGTCCATTTGCACTTACCCCCAACCGCTCCCACGAGCCGTACCCTGAACTAGGGTAGACCGCCTGACATGGGCAGCCAGGAGCACTGGTCGAAACCGGTAGTCTTGCTGCGGTAATCCAGCACAGGGATCTGGCCATGCTCTATGTCTCATGCTCGGAGACCGCCATGGGAGCCGCCTGCATGCCGTCCACAGCAACGCACCAGTCGGTGCATTGTCCCTAACCGGGGGCAGCCAGCATGACCTGCACTGACATCACCGCACTGCTCGGCCCCAGCGCCCTGACCGCCCTGCTGGCACCGGTCTACCTGATCTACTGGCGACAGCCGCACCACGCCTGAGCGCGGCACGGCCCAGTGGGGTACGCCATGCACACCGACGGCCATCTGCGCGCTGCCAGGTGTGCACAGCTCACCCTACGCCAATCGCGGGGATGTCCGGCGAGCCTCAAGCCAGGTGCGGGGTGCTGCGCGCGACCAACGCTTCGGCGTCGATGCCGCGCGGCAGGGTGCCGTAGACCCGTCCACCGTCAGCCAGGCGGCTGGCGATAAAGGCATCGGAAACGGTGGCGTTGCCGGCTTCCAGCAACAGCTTGGCCTGCAGGGCGATGGCCACGTCCTCGGTCAGCTGGCGGGCGCGGTACTGGATATCGGCGGTATCGCGGAAAGCCGCCTGCAGCTGCTGGATATGCGCCTTGAGGCGCGCATCGCCATGGCCGTCACCCAGCTCATTGAACAGCGCGTCGAGCACCCCGGCTTCCTTGGACAGGGCACGCAGCACGTCCAGGCACTGCACGTTGCCCGAACCTTCCCAGATCGAGTTGACCGGGGCCTCACGGTACAGGCGCGGGAGGATGGTTTCCTCGACGTAGCCGGCGCCGCCCATGCACTCCTGCGCTTCGTTGATCATCGCGGGGGCACGCTTGCAGATCCAGTATTTGCCGATGGCGGTGACCAGGCGGGCGAACTTGTCCTCCTGCTCGTCGTGCGGGTTGTCCAGGGCCTTGCCCATGCGCATGGTCAGGGCCAGCGCCGCCTCGCTTTCCAGGGCCAGGTCGGCCAGCACGTTCTGCATCAGTGGCTGCTCGGCAAGCACCCGGCCGCCGACCTTGCGGTACGCGCAGTGGTGCGCGGCCTGGGTCAGGGCCTGACGCATCAGGCTGCTGGAGCCGATCATGCAGTCGAAGCGGGTCAGCGAGACCATCTCGATAATGGTCGGCACGCCGCGACCTTCCTCGCCGACCATCCAGGCCAGAGCACCACGGAACTCCACTTCGCTGGAGGCGTTGGCCCAGTTGCCCAGCTTGTTCTTCAGGCGCTGGATATAGAACTGGTTGCGCGTGCCGTCCGGGCGGTGGCGCGGCAGCAGGAAGCAGGACAGGCCCTTGTCGGTGTAGGCCAGGGTGAGGAAGGCGTCGCACATCGGCGCCGAGCAGAACCACTTGTGGCCGACCAGCTCGTAGGCCTGGCCCGGGCCGCCCATGCCAACCGGATGGGCCTTGGTGGTGTTGGCGCGCACATCGGTGCCGCCCTGTTTCTCGGTCATCGCCATGCCGATGGTGACGCCGGCCTTGTGCTCGATGCCGACGTTGCGCGGGTCGTACTCGGTGGCGAGGATCTTCGGCAGCCAGATCTCGGCCAGCTCGGGTTGCAGCTTGAGTGCCGGCACGGCGGCGTAGGTCATGGTCAGCGGGCAGGCGTTGCCGGCTTCCGGCTGGTTGTGCAGGTAGTTCAGCGCCGCGCGGGCAACCTGGGCGCCTGCGCGCGGGTCGGTCCAGGGCATGGATGGAATGCCGTGCTCCACCGCCGTACGCATCAGCTCATGGTAGGCCGGGTGGAACTCCACCAGGTCGACGCGATGGCCGTAGCGATCATGACTCTTGAACACCGGCTTGTTCTCGTTGGCCAGGAAGCCGGCCTGCATCAGCGGGCCGCCGGCCAGGGCGCCATAGGCATCCAGCTTGTCCTCGGCCCAGCCGCCGCCGAAACGCCGGGTCCATTCCTGCAGCGGCAGGTCGACCCGGTACAGGTTGGCGCCGTCCAGCGAGGGCACCTGGTTGAACACATCATGGGTTTCGGCGAACTCGTGCAGGGACATCTCAGGACTCCGGGGCGCCAACGGCGCGCAGACAGAAAGTGACCAGGGCTTGGCTGACGGTGGCCAGCTCCACCGTCGGCAGGCCGGCTTCGCGGGCCGCGCGGGCCGGTGGGGAAAGCGGGCCGACCAGCGCCTCGGCAATGGCGCCGACCAGGCAGGCCGCCACCAGGGCGACCTGGCTCACGCGGAACTCGCCACGGCGCACGCCTTCTTCCAGCAGTTCGATAAACAGCTCGGCATAGGCCTCGCGATAGAGCAGGCGCTGTTCGTCGACTTCCGGGTCGACCGGCTCGGCGATCAGGGCGAAGGCCAAGCGGCGGCTATGCCAGGCGCGCCCGGCGAACTGTTCCAGGCCGGCGGCCAGGCGTGCAGCAGCCGAGCCGGGACCACGCAGCACCTCACCAAGCACCTCGACCTCGATGTGGCAGGCGTTGCTGAAGACTTCGGCGGCCAGCTCGCCCTTGCCGCTGAAGTGGCGATACAGGCTACCGGTGGCAATGCCCGCATCTTCGGCCAGAGCCTGCATGGTCAGCGCGGCGAAACCGCCCTCGCTGACCCGCTGCAGGGCGCAGACGAGGATGCGTTCGCGCAGTTCCTGATCGCGGTCGAGGCGCTGGGTGGAGGTGCGATAGACCATGAGCCGAATCCTTGTTCATGCATTCGGCCCAGTGAATCATGATTCACATCTTGAGAAAAGGCGACGGATTGGCCAAATTCCGGCCACATAGCGGTCTATTTATCGAGAGCGCGGAGCGCGTTATTCGGCCCGCCCCGCCTGGCACAGCACCCAGTCGTGCAGCAGGGTCTGCAGCTCGAGGAACTTCACCGGCTTGGCCATGTAGTCGCTCATGCCGGCGGCCAGGCAGCGCTCGCGGTCGCCGCTGTGGCTGTGGGCGGTGATCGCCAGCACCGGCAGCTCGGCGCAACCGGGCAGCTGGCGCAGCGCGCGACAGGTGGCGAAACCGTCCATCACCGGCATCTGGCAATCCAGCAGCACGGCATCCATGGGTTCCTCGTGCAGGCGTTCGAGGGCCTCGGCGCCGTTGTCGGCGGTGCGCACGCGGTAGCCGAGCTTGAGCAGCATGCCGCGGGTCACCAGCTGGTTGATCGCGTTGTCCTCGACGATCAGCACCGTGCACTGCTCGGGATGGCGGCGCGGCACGCCGCTGTGCCGGCGCACCGCCGGCGCCACTTCGCGCGGCTGCGCCGGCAGGTTGAGCAGCAGGTTCACCGCGAAGGTACTGCCCTGGCCCGGCAGGGACTGGTGCTGCAGGTTGCCGCCAAGCAGCTCGACCAGCTGCCGGCAGATCGCCAGGCCGATGCCCAGGCCGCCGTACTGGCGGGTCATCGAGCCATCCAGCTGCTTGAAGCGCTGGTACAGGCTGCCATCGACCGGGGCATTGAAGCCGACGCCACTGTCGATCACCTCGATGCGCAGCGGCAGGCTGCCGGTCAGCGCGCCTGCGGCACTGATGCGCAGGCTGACACCGCCGTGATGGGTGAACTTGATGGCGTTGTCGAGCAGGTAACCGAGCGCCTGGGCCAGCTTGCCGGCATCGCCTTCGAGGGTATCCGGCAGGCTGTCTTCCAGCAGCAGGTCGAAGCTCAGGCCCTTGTCGGCGGCCTGCGGGCAGTACTGTGCACGCAGGCCGTCGAACAGGCCGCGCAGGCTGAACGGCTCGCGCCGCGGGTAGAGCTTGCCGGCCTGCAGTTCGGTGAGGGCGAGGATGTCGTTGACCATGCGCATCATGTCGCGCGCCGAGCTGGCGGCGGTCTTCTGGTACTGCTCCAGCTCGACATCCAGCTTGACCGTCTGCATCAGCTCCAGAGAGCCGATCACCCCGTTCATTGGCGTGCGCAGCTCGTGGGTCACGGTGGCGAGGAACTCGTCCTTCAGGCGGTTGCTGTCGGCCAGCTCGCGATTGAGCACTTCCAGCTCCTGGCTCGCCTGCTGGAGGATGCGCGTGCGCTCTTCCTTCATCGCATTGATCCGGTCGGCCAGGGCCAGGGACAGCAAGCCGACCTCCAGCGCCGAGCCGAACTGGCTGGCGTACATGGTCAGGAAGGTATACGGCAGGTAGCCCAGCACCATCAGGGTGTTGATCACCCCGCCGATCAGGAAGGCGCTCCAGGCGAAGATGAAGTAGCGCGCCACGCGCATGCCGCGCAGCCAGGCGAGGATGCCGGCGGTGAAGATCACCACGGTGAACATCAGCGCCAGGTAGGTGGCCACGCGCAGCGACAGGGCATAGCTGGCGGTCAGCGCCAGCACCATTACCAGCGCGCCGACCGCCATCAGCAGACGCAGGGCGCGGTCGACCCACGGGCTGTGCTCGGCGGTGTGCAGGAAGCTGCGCGCGAACTGGCAACCGAACAGTGCCGCCGAACCGATCAGGAAGGGCGTCGAGGCATTCGCCCACCAGGGATTGTCCGGCCAGAAATACTGCACGCCGGCGCCGTTGACCGAGACCTGATAGAGACCGAACGAGGCGATATAGAAAATGTAGTAGAGGTAACTGGTATCTCTGACGCTCAAGAAGATGAACAGGTTGTAGATCAGCATCACCAGCAGCACGCCGTAGATGATCCCCAGCACATAAATGCGTGCCGGCTGCGCCTCGATAAAGGCGTGCCCCGACCACAGGCCGAGCGGCATTTGCATCGAACCCTGGCTCTGCACCCGCAGGTAGATACGCTGCACCTGGTTCGGCGGCAGGTCCAGTTCGAACAGGTAGTTGTTCTGCTTGATCTGCCGGCTGCTGAACGGCAAGGCGTCACCGGTGCGCTGGGCCAGGCGATAGCCGCCGTCAGCGTCGGGCAGGTAAAGATCGAGATGATCCAGCGGCGGGTAGGCCAGCTCCAGCAGCCAGGGCTGATGGGTAACCTGCTGGCTCGGGCGGAACAGCAGGTCGGCGCGCAACCAGAACACCGAGCGCGAGTAGCCGGCGTTCAGCACCGGTTTGCCATTGGTGCGGAAACTCGCATCGAGCGCGGCCGAGCTGACCTCGTCGATGGTCGCGTCGCCGCGCACATCCTCGAACACCTGCATCAGCGGGCCCAGGGTGATGTAACGCGCGTGCTCGTCGAACTCGACGGCGGCCGCCAGCGAGCTGAACAGCCAGAAAACCAGGAAAAGACCGTAGCGCATGCCGCCCCGCAGAGACTCTGGCGACCAGCACCGGAGAGCCCTCCTCTCGCGCAGGGTGTGTCGCAGCGTCCAACTATTCTAATTGCGGCACTCTAGCACAGCCCCCGGCGGGAAAAAGCCACCCGCAGGGACAACTTTCGCGCCCGCGGTTTGGGCGCCCAGCCGGCAAGTGGTAAGCTCGCCGGCCATGAACAGACACAACTCCCGCCCCGTCGTCCTCTGCCTGTCCGGCCACGATCCCTCTGGTGGCGCCGGCCTGCAGGCGGACATCGAAGCCCTGCTCGCCCAGGGTTGCCACGCCGCTCCCGCCGTCACCGCGCTGACCGTGCAGGACACGGTCAACGTCAGCGACTTCCGCGTACTCGACCGCGAATGGGTGCTGGCCCAGGCCCACGCGATCATCGCCGACCTGCCGGTCGCCGCCGTCAAGCTGGGCATGCTCGGCTCGGTGCAGATGGTCGATACCGTAGTCGAGATCATGCAGCTGCTACCCGGCGTGCCGCTGGTCTGCGACCCGGTGCTGCGCGCTGGCGGTGGCGGTTCGCTGGGCAAGGACGACGTCGGCTACGCCATGCGCGAGCGCCTGTTGCCGGTCGCGGCCATCGCCACACCGAACCTGCCGGAAGCGCGCATCCTCGCCGAACTGCCGAATGGCACGGCCGACGAGTGCGCCGCGAAGCTGCTGCCGAAGATCCAACACCTGCTGATCACCGGCGGCCACGGTGACGAAAGCGAAGTGCACAACCGCCTGTATTCACGCGATGGCAGCCGCCACACCTTTACCTGCCAGCGCCTGCCCGGCAGCTACCACGGTTCCGGCTGCACTCTGGCCAGCACCCTGGCCGGGCGCCTGGCCCTCGGCGAAAACCTGGCCAGCGCGGTCGAGTCGGCGCTCGCCTACACCTGGCGCACCCTGCGCGATGCCGAGCAACCCGGCCGTGGCCAGTTCGTGCCGCGCCGCCTGCCGCTGGATTTCTCCCTATGAAGAACCGCCCGTGAAGAAGTTGCGCGGCCTCTATGCCATCACCGACAGCCAACTGCTCGCTGATGGCAGGCTGCTGCCTTATGTGGAAGCGGCCCTGAAAGGCGGCACGCGCCTGCTGCAGTACCGCGACAAGTCCGCCGACAGCGCTCGCCGCCTGCGTGAGGCCGAAGCCCTGCGCGAGCTGTGCAGCCAGTACGGCGCCGAGCTGATCATCAACGATGACGCCGAACTGGCCGCCCGCCTCGGCGTCGGCCTGCACCTGGGCCAGGGCGACGGCTCGCTGGCCGATGCCCGCGCCCTGCTCGGCCGCCAGGCGATCATCGGCGCCACCTGCCACGCCCAGCTGGAGCTGGCCGCCACCGCCAATCGCGAAGGCGCCAGCTACCTGGCCTTCGGCCGCTTCTTCAACTCCAACACCAAGCCCGGCGCACCGGCCGCCACGCCTGATCTGCTGGCCCAGGCCCGCGCGCACTTCAATGTGCCACTGGTGGCCATCGGCGGCATCGACCTGGCCAACGCAGGCCCGCTGATCAGCGCCGGCGCCGACCTGCTGGCGGTGGTCCACGCCCTGTTTTCCGCGCCTTCCGCCGCCGAGGTGGAGCGCCGCGCACGCGCATTCAGCGTGCTGTTCCCGTCATCCTGATTCGAGAGAGAGCTGCCATGTCCCGTTCCGAAACCCTGTTCGCCAACGCGCAGAAACACATCCCTGGTGGCGTCAACTCGCCGGTTCGCGCGTTCAAGAGCGTCGGCGGCACCCCGCTGTTCTTCAAGCACGCCGAAGGCGCTTATGTCACCGATGAAGACGACAAGCGCTACGTCGACTACGTCGGCTCCTGGGGCCCGATGATCCTCGGCCACGGCCATCCGGACGTGCTCGATGCAGTGCGCAACCAGTTGCAGCACGGCCTGTCCTACGGCGCGCCGACCGCCATGGAAACCGAGATGGCGGACCTGGTGTGCAGCATCGTGCCGTCCATGGAAATGGTGCGCATGGTCAGCTCCGGCACCGAGGCGACCATGAGCGCCATCCGCCTGGCCCGTGGTTACACCGGTCGCGACGCCATCATCAAGTTCGAAGGCTGCTACCACGGGCACTCCGACAGCCTGCTGGTAAAAGCCGGCTCCGGCCTGCTGACCCAGGGCGTGCCGAGCTCGGCCGGCGTGCCGGCGGACTTCGCCAAACACACCCTGACCCTGCCGTTCAACGACCTGCCGGCGGTTGAGCAGATGCTCGCCGAAGTCGGCCAGACCGTGGCCTGCATCATCGTCGAGCCGGTCGCCGGCAACATGAACTGCGTGCCGCCGGCACCCGGCTTCCTCGAAGGTCTGCGCGAGCAGTGCGACAAGCATGGCGTAGTACTGATCTTCGACGAAGTGATGACCGGCTTCCGCGTCGCTCTCGGCGGCGCCCAGGCGCACTACGGCGTGACTCCGGACCTGTCGACCTTCGGCAAGATTGTCGGCGGCGGCATGCCGGTTGGCTGCTTCGGCGGCAAGCGCGCCATCATGGGCTGCATCGCCCCGCTGGGCCCGGTCTACCAGGCCGGTACCCTGTCCGGTAACCCGCTGGCCATGGCCGCCGGCCTGACCACCCTCAAGCTGATCAGCCGCCCGGGCTTCCACGCCGAGCTGACCGACTACACCAGCCGCCTGCTGGCCGGCCTGCAGGCGCTTGCCGATGCCGCAGGCATCCCGTTCGTCACCACCCAGGCCGGCGGCATGTTCGGCCTGTACTTCAGCGGTGCCGACGACATTGTCACCTTCGACGATGTGATGGCCAGCGATGCCGAGCGCTTCAAGAAGTTCTTCCACCTGATGCTGGAAGGCGGCGTCTATCTGGCACCAAGCGCCTTCGAGGCCGGCTTCACCTCCATCGCCCACGGCGAGGCCGAGCTGAAGCTGACCCTCGACGCCGCCGAGCGCGCCTTCGCCAAGCTCAAGTGATGCAGTACAGCACCGCACTGTCCGATGGACTGCTCGCCCTGGCCTGTCTGGCCAGCCTGCTGTGGCTACGCCCACACTTTACCGGTCAGCCGCTGCTGCGCGCTTTGCTACTGGGCTTCGGCCTGACGGCAACAGCGGCAGCATGCGGTGCCGTGCGCTACGGACTGGAGCCGGGCTGGGTCGAGATGCATCGCTCCTTCAGCCAGCTCAGCGGCGCCCTCGGCCTGCCGCTGCTGGGTTTGGCTGCGCTCTGCCTCAGCCGTGGCGGCAACTGGGGACGGCCGATCTGGACCACCCTGGTGCTGGGCCTGGTAGCAATGCTCATCGGCGCGCGCGAGCTCGGCGTGGATCAGAGCTATCGCCTGCTGCTCAACCTGGCCACCCTGCTGCTGATCCTCTACGCCGGCCTGGCGTGCTGGCCCCAGCGCCAGTCGGGACTGATGGCCCTCGGCGTGGTCGCACTGTTTCTGATTGCCGGCCTGGCCATCGGCACCGAAGGTTTTATTGGTTCATTACGCCGCGTGGATCTGTTCCACGGCCTGCTGACCCTGGCTTATCCGCTGCTGGCCTGGCTGCTGTTGCGCCTGCGCGAGCCGCTTGGCGCGGAAAATCCGGTAAAGACTTTGTAAGGACGCCCCGGCTTATCACATAATGTGATGGCCGGCGCGTTTCGTCGGCCGGGCATGACGCCCGTCTGGTTCGCGAGGCACAGTGATTCCCATGAAATGCACCGGCCGCGCCCTGTACCTGGGCTGCCTGCTGCTCATTTCCCCTCTTCTGGCAGAAGCGGGCGGCAACTCGTTGCTGATCCCCGCTACCGGCCGCTGCTCGCTGAACACCGCACCGGAAGACCTGCCCCAGGCCCTGGCCGCCTGCCAGCAGACCGCCCAGCAGGGCGACCCCGCCGCCCAGTACGAGCTCGGCGAATTCTTCTACGACGGCCAACGCACCCAGCGCGATCTGCCCCAGGCCCTGCACTGGTTCGAACAGGCCTCGCTGCAGGGCAACGCCCAGGCACAGCTGCGCCTGGGCAGCATGTTCGCCAATGGCGAAGGCGTGCCCGCCAACAACGTACAGGCTTATATCGTACTGAAAATGGCCGCCGTGAACGGCTCGGACGAGGCCATGGACAGCGCCGACCAGGTCGAGACGCGCATGGGTCGTGATGAGCTGGAACTGGCCAGCCAGGTGCTCGGGCAGATTTTCCGCAGCTACCTGCTGGAACTGCAGAACATCGACAGCAGTGGCCCCAGCTTCACTCCAGGGCCGGCCCAGAGCCCGGGAATGACTCCGCAAGCCCCGGCTTTCGCACCTTAATACCGAGGACTTACTTCTCTGGCATCGGCATGGGGAACGGCATCACGTTGCCGCCGCCTTTGGCCTCGCTGATCTTCGGCGTACCCAGGCGCTCGACTTCGTCGATGCGGATGATCGCGTGCATCGGCACGAAGCTGCGCACCACGCCGTCGAACTGCGCCTTGAGCTTCTCTTCGCTGGGGTCGACCACCACCTGGGTGCGCTCGCCGAAGACGAACTCCTCCACTTCCAGGAAGCCCCACAGATCGCTTTGGTAGATCTGCTTGGCGTACATCTCGTACACCTGGCCCTGGTTGAGGAAAATCACCTTGTAGATCGGTTCGCGCTTGCTCATGGTTTGTCTGGGAAAAGACGAGGGGAAATTGAAAGGGCGCGGATCATAGCATAGCCGCTCAACCGGCAAGCCTAGGAAGCACGCCGCGCGCACCCTATAATGCGCGGTTCTGACGAACCCACCCGCGACGAAGTACAGATGGCCAAGAAGCTCTATATCGAAACCCACGGTTGCCAGATGAACGAGTACGACAGCTCGCGCATGGTCGATCTGCTGGGCGAACACCAGGCCCTGGAAGTCACGGAGAACCCGGCAGAAGCCGACGTGATCCTCCTCAATACCTGCTCGATCCGCGAAAAAGCCCAGGACCGCGTGTTCTCCCAGCTGGGTCGCTGGCGCGAGCTGAAGCTGGAAAATCCCGACCTGGTGATCGGCGTCGGCGGCTGCGTGGCCAGCCAGGAAGGCGCGGCGATCCGCGACCGCGCGCCCTACGTCGACGTGGTGTTCGGCCCGCAGACCCTGCACCGCCTGCCGGAAATGATCGACGCCGCGCGCAGCACCAAAACCGCCCAGGTCGATATCAGCTTCCCCGAGATCGAGAAGTTCGACCGCCTGCCCGAGCCGCGCGTCGACGGCCCCAGCGCGTTCGTCTCGATCATGGAAGGCTGCAGCAAGTACTGCACCTTCTGCGTGGTGCCCTACACCCGCGGCGAGGAAGTCAGCCGCCCGCTGGACGACGTGCTGACCGAGATCATCCACCTCGCCGAACACGGCGTGAAGGAAGTCACCCTGCTCGGGCAGAACGTCAACGGCTACCGCGGCGACACCCGCGACGGCACCATCACCGACTTCGCCGAGCTGCTCTACCTGGTGGCCGCCATCGACGGCATCGAGCGCATCCGCTACACCACCAGCCACCCGCTGGAATTCTCCGATGCGCTGATCCAGGCCCACGCCGATATCCCCGAGCTGGTCAAACACCTGCACCTGCCGGTGCAATCCGGCTCCGACCGGGTGCTGGCGGCGATGAAGCGCAACCACACCGCACTGGAATACAAGTCGCGCATCCGCAAACTCAAGGCGGCGGTGCCGGACATCCTGATCAGCTCGGACTTTATCGTCGGCTTCCCCGGCGAAACCGAGAAAGACTTCGAGCAGACCCTGAAGCTGATCGAAGACGTCGGCTTCGACTTCTCCTTCTCCTTTGTCTACAGCTCGCGCCCCGGCACCCCGGCCGCCGACCTGAGCGACGACACCCCGCAGGAGACCAAGCGCGAACGCCTGGCACGCCTGCAGAACAAAATCAGCCAGCAGGGCTTCGAGAACAGCCGGCGCATGGTCGGCACCGTCCAGCGCATTCTGGTCAGCGACTACTCGAAGAAGGACCCGGGCATGCTCCAGGGCCGCACCGAGGCCAATCGCATCGTCAACTTCCACTGCAGCAACCCGAGCCTAATCGGCCAGTTCGTCGACGTACAGATCGACGGCGCCCTGCCGCACTCGCTGCGCGGCAGCCTGATCGACTAATGGCTACCCTCTCCGCGTACGCCCGACCTTTCACCCTCGGGCGCGCGGGGTTATTCTTCGACCATTACCCCAGCCGACTGGCGGCCACCACACCACATTGAACGCGCCCATAGAACCCCATCGTTTCATCCTCGAACCCTTCGAAGCACGCCGCTTCGCCAACCTCTGCGGGCAATTCGACGAGCACCTGCGCCTGATCGAACAGCGCCTGACCATCGAGATCCGCAACCGCGGCAACCAGTTCGAACTGGTCGGTGAGCCCCAGCACACCCACTCCGCGGAAAACCTCCTGCGCCGCCTGTACCGCGAAACCAAGAGCACCGAGTTGTCGCCGGACATGGTCCACCTGTTCCTGCAGGAATCCGGCATCGAGGAGCTCAACAGCAATCCGCGCGGCGAAGCCACTGTCACCCTGCGCACGCGCAAGGGCGTGATCAAGCCGCGCGGCGCCAACCAGCAGCGCTACGTGAAGGCGATCCTGGATAACGACATCAACTTCGGCGTCGGCCCGGCCGGTACCGGCAAGACCTACCTGGCGGTGGCCTGCGCGGTGGACGCGCTGGAGCGCGAACAGGTGCGCCGCATCCTGCTGGTGCGCCCGGCGGTCGAGGCGGGCGAGAAGCTCGGTTTCCTGCCCGGCGACCTGGCGCAGAAGATCGACCCCTACCTGCGCCCACTGTACGACGCACTGTACGAGATGCTGGGCTTCGAAACCGTGGCCAAGCTGCTCGAGAAACAGATCATCGAAATTGCCCCGCTGGCCTACATGCGCGGCCGCACCCTTAACAACAGCTTCATCATTCTCGACGAGAGTCAGAACACCACTCTCGAGCAGATGAAGATGTTTCTTACCCGGATCGGCTTCGGCTCCACCGCGGTGATCACCGGCGATATCACCCAGGTCGACCTGCCACGCGGCACCAAGTCCGGCCTGACCCACGTCATCGACGTGCTGCACGACGTGCCGGGCATCAGCTTCACCCACTTCAAGCCCAAGGACGTGGTGCGCCATCCGCTGGTGCAGCGCATCGTCGAAGCCTACGAGCGCTTCGAAGGCCGCCAGGACAAGGCGCCCGGCGATGCTTGAACTGGATCTGCAGAATGCGTCCAGCGCCACTGCGCTGCCGAGCGAGGAACAGCTGCGCCGCTGGTGCGAACTGGCCCTGCGCCAGCGCACGGCCGACTCCGAGCTGACCATCCGCCTGGTCGACGAAGCCGAAGGCCGCGAGCTGAACCACACCTGGCGGCACAAGGACTACGCCACCAATGTGCTGTCCTTCCCGGCCGATGTGCCAGACGAGTTTCTCGACATCCCCCTGCTCGGCGATCTGGTGATCTGCGTGCCGGTGGTCGAGCGCGAAGCCTCTGAGCAGGCCAAGACCAGCGAGGCACACTGGGCGCACCTGGTCATCCACGGCTGCCTGCACTTGCTCGGCTATGACCACATAGACGAAGCCGAAGCCGAAGAAATGGAAGCCCTGGAACGGGAATTGCTGGCTGAACTGGGTCATCCCGACCCGTATGCCGCCGACGAATAACTGCCAAAGAAGGTCCTGAGAAACACACCATGAGCGAAGACCGATCGAGCACCGAGCAAAAGTCCTGGTTCAACAAGCTGACCCAGGCTTTTGCTCATGAGCCGAGAAACCGTCAGGAACTGCTGGAGGTGCTGCGCGAGGCCCACCAGAACAAGCTGCTCGACAGCGAAGCCCTGACCATTGTCGAAGGCGCGATCCAGGTCGCCGACCTGCAGGTTCGCGATATCATGGTGCCGCGCTCGCAGATGATCAGCATCAAGGCTGCGCATTCTCCCCAGGAGTTCCTCCCGGCGATCATTGAGTCTGCGCACTCGCGCTACCCGGTGATCGGCGAAAGCATCGACGAAGTGATCGGCATCCTGCTGGCCAAGGATCTGCTGCCACTGATCCTGCACAACGGCGACAAGCCGTTCGACATCAAGAACCTGCTGCGCCCGGCCACCTTCGTGCCGGAGTCCAAACGCCTCAACGTACTGCTGCGCGAGTTCCGCGCCAACCACAACCACATGGCCGTGGTCATCGACGAATACGGCGGCGTGGCCGGCCTGGTGACCATCGAGGACGTACTGGAGCAGATAGTCGGCGATATCGAGGACGAACACGACGTCGAGGAAGACAGCTACATCAAGCCGCTGCCGTCCGGCGACTTCCTGGTCAAAGCACTGACGCCGATCGACAACTTCAACGAAGTCTTCGACACCGAATTCTCCGACGACGAGTTCGACACTGTCGGCGGCCTGGTGATGAACGCCTTCGGCCACCTGCCCAAGCGCAACGAAGTCACCGAGATCGGCGAATACCGCTTCCGCGTGCTCAACGCCGACAGCCGCCGCGTGCACTTGCTGCGCCTGACCCCGCTGGAACGTTAACTCCAGCCTCACCCGCCGGATAACGCCTGCGTGGATGCTGACTCGCCGCCCGGACTAAAGTCTGAGCGGCGCTCTAAGCGCCCCTCCCAAACCGCTCGGCTTCCAGCCTCCCCGCCCTTCCAGTACCCTTGCCCGCCTGATTTCCCCTGATCAAGGACGCATGATGCGCTGGATCACCCAACCCGGCTGGCCGGGCAACCTGCTGGCGATAGCCGCCGGCGCCCTCACCACCCTGGCGCTCGCCCCCTTCGATATCTGGCCGCTGGCCATCGCCTCCATCGCCCTGTTCTACCTCGGCCTGCGCGAGCTCAGCCCGCGCCAGGCCCTACTGCGCGGCTGGAGCTACGGCTTCGGCCTGTTCCTCAGCGGCACCAGCTGGGTCTACGTCAGCATCCATGACTACGGCGCCGCTTCGCCGCCGCTGGCGGGCCTGCTGACCCTCGGCTTCGTCGGCGGCCTCGGCCTGCTGTTCGCTCTCAGCGCCTGGCTGTGGGCGCGCTGGCTGCGCCGCAGCGACGCGCCACTGGCCGACGCCCTGGCCTTCGCCGCCCTGTGGCTGGCCCAGGAGGCCTTTCGCAGCTGGTTCCTCACCGGTTTCCCCTGGCTCTACGCCGGCTACAGCCAGCTGCACGGCCCGCTGGCGCCACTGGCGCCGCTCGGCGGTGTCTGGCTGATTTCCCTGGTGCTGGCCCTGAGCGCCGCGCTGCTGGTCAATCTGCCGCGCCTGCTGCGCGACAAGCCGCGCCTCGCCGCCGGCCTGGCCTTGTTGCTGACCCCCTGGCTGGCTGGCCTGGCGCTCAAGGAGCATGTCTGGACCCAGACCAAGGGCGCGCCGCTGAAAGTCGCCGTGATGCAGGGTAACGTCGAGCAAAACATGAAGTGGGACCCGGCCCAGCTGCAGGCCCAGCTGACCCTGTACCGCGACCTGACCCTGCAGAGCCAGCCCGCTGACCTGATCGTCTGGCCGGAAACCGCCGTGCCGGTGCTCAAGGAACATGCCGAAGGCTATCTGCAGTTCATGGGCCGCGTCGCCCAGGGCCGCGAGGCCGCGCTGATCACCGGCGTACCGATCCGCCAGCTGAACGAGCAGGGCGAGAAGCGCTACTACAACGGCATCACCGTGGTCGGCGCCGGCAGCGGCACCTACCTTAAGCAGAAGCTGGTGCCGTTCGGCGAATACGTGCCGCTGCAGGAAGTGCTGCGCGGGCTGATCGCCTTCTTCGACCTGCCGATGTCGGACTTCGCCCGCGGCCCCGCCGACCAGCAGCTGCTGCAAGCCAGGGGCCTGCAGATTGCGCCGTTCATCTGTTACGAAGTGGTCTACCCGGAGTTCGCCGCCAGCCTGAGTGCACGCAGCGACCTGCTGCTGACCATCAGCAACGACACCTGGTTCGGCACCTCGGCCGGTCCGCTGCAACACCTGCAGATGGCGCAGATGCGCGCCCTGGAAGCTGGCCGCTGGATGATCCGTGCGACCAACAACGGCGTTACCGCGCTGATCGACCCGCAGGGCCGCATCAGCACGCAGATCCCGCAATTCCAGCAGGCGGTGCTGTATGGCGAGGTGCAGCCGATGCAGGGCCTGACGCCCTACCTGATCTGGCGCGGCTGGCCGCTGGCCGGTCTGTGCCTGGCCCTGTTCGGCTGGGCCCTGTGGGCACGTCGTACGACAGGTCGCGAGGCCATCGGCCTGAGTCAGCCGTAGTTCGAACCGAGCGCACCCGGCACGCCGGGTTGCGCTCGCCTAGCGATACAGCAGTGGATAGACCGCCAGACCCAGCGCCTCGTTGAGCAGCCGCGTGCTCTGCCACAGCGCCTTGCCTTCCGGCAGCCAGCCGGCCAGTGGCCGGGCGTTGGCCACGCCGAGAAAACCCAGCGGCGCCGCCACCACTTCCAGCCCCTGCTGCTCGAAGCACCAGCGTGCCCGCGGCATGTGCGCCGCCTGGGTCACCAGGACGATGCGGCGGATACCCTGGGCGCGCAGCAGTTCGGCGCTGTACAGGGCATTCTCCCAGGTGGTGCGGCTGCGCTCTTCCTGCCAGCGAGTCGGCACAGTGAAGTCGCGACGCAGCACCTCGGCCATCATCGCCGCCTCGCTGGGTGGCTCACCGTAATGCAGGCCACCACTGATCAGAATCGGCAGATCGCTGGCCCTGTGCAGACGTGCGGCATAGCGCAGACGCTCCAGTGCCGTGGCGCTGGGCTGGTCGTCGCCCCAGGCCGGATCAGCCTCTTCGCGGCCGGAGCCGATCACCACAATCACCTCCGCGCGCTGCGCCAGCTGCGGCCACTGCACCTCGGCCAGCGCCGGCTCACGCTCCAGCCAGCGCGCCGAGTGCTCGACCACCACCGGCAGGCTCATCAGCCACAGACCACCCAGACCCAGCACCAGACAGACCAAGGCCAGGCGCGGCCGTCCCGACCAGAGCAGCCAGGCCAGCAGAATCAGCAGCAACAGGCCGCCCGGCGGCAGAATCAGTTGTTTGAGGAAGAAACGCAGCTCCATGGGCACCTCCAAGTGCCCGCGCAGCTTATCAGACGGGTAGCCGGCTCAACGCGGCGGCCCGGAGCGGAACAACTTGGAGCCACAGGAGCCACACGGCAGTACGCCCTCGCCGGGTTGCCACTGCGCGGCGCAACCGCACAAGGCGCAGCACAGCTGCTGCCGGCGCGTGGCCAGGGGGCGCCGGCCAATCGGCTTGTGCGCCACCTTGAACACCTGGCGGGTCGGCTGACTGGCCGCGCTCGGTAGTTGTTCGATCGCCGCCAGTTCCTCGGCGGCGGCATGCCAGCCACGCAGCCAGTGCAGGTCGCGATCCAGATAGGCGCGGATCAGTTCCAGCTCGGCCGGGGTCAGGCCGCGCAACTCCAGTTCGCTGGGCGGGGCATCGCGTAGGCGGGTCGCGGTATCCGCTTCTTCCAGGGCCAGCGCAAGGCGCTGCAACAGACGCTCGTAGAGCCCTCCCTTGTCCTCCGCCTGCCGCAACTGTGCCATCCACCACCTCTGCCGGACGCAACCAGCGCGCCCTTATCGCAAAGCTTAGCGCCCACCCCGGCAGCAGCCTGGCGCCGCGACAAACGGCGGCCGGCCGCGCCGCGTGGCGCAATCAGGGTTTCCCTGAATCCGGGGGGGTCATGTATGCTACGGCGTTTCTCGCAAGCCCTCTTTCCCAGCGCCGAAGCCCATGCACGAACAGTATCAGCCCCGCGAAATCGAAGCCGCCGCACAGTCCCACTGGGACGCGCAAAAATCCTTTGTAGTGAGCGAACAGCCAGGCAAGGACACCTTCTATTGCCTGTCGATGTTCCCCTACCCGAGCGGCAAGCTGCACATGGGTCACGTGCGCAACTACACCATCGGTGACGTGATCGCCCGCTACCAGCGCATGCAGGGCAAGAACGTGCTGCAGCCGATGGGCTGGGACGCCTTCGGCATGCCGGCCGAGAACGCCGCGATGAAGAACCAGGTCGCGCCGGCCAAGTGGACCTACGAAAACATCGCCTACATGAAGAGCCAGCTGCAATCGCTGGGCCTGGCGGTGGACTGGACTCGCGAAGTCACCACCTGCAAGCCGGACTACTACCGCTGGGAACAGTGGCTGTTCACCAAGCTGTTCGAGAAGGGCGTGATCTACCGCAAGAACGGCAGCGTCAACTGGGACCCGGTCGACCAGACCGTGCTGGCCAACGAACAGGTCATCGACGGCCGCGGCTGGCGTTCCGGCGCGCTGATCGAAAAGCGCGAAATCCCCATGTACTACTTCAAGATCACCGCCTACGCGGATGAGCTGCTGAGTAGCCTGGACGAACTGGATGGCTGGCCGGAACAGGTCAAGACCATGCAGCGCAACTGGATCGGCAAGAGCTTCGGCGCCGACGTGGTGTTCGATTACGACCAGGCCAGCGTCGGTATCGACGGCCAGCTCAAGGTCTACACCACCCGCCCCGACACCCTGATGGGCGCCACCTACGTCGCCGTCGCTGCCGAGCACCCGCTGTCGCAGCGCGCCGCCGAGAGCAACCCGGCCATCGCCGCCTTCATCGCCGAATGCAAAGCCGGCTCCGTGGCCGAGGCCGACATGGCCACCATGGAGAAGAAGGGCCTGGCCACCGGCCAGTTCGTCACCCATCCGCTGACCGGCGACAAGCTGCCGGTGTTCGTCGCCAACTACGTACTGTGGGGCTATGGCGAAGGCGCGGTGATGGGCGTGCCGTCCCATGACGAGCGCGACTTCGCGTTTGCCAACAAGTACGCCCTGCCGATCGTTCAGGTGTATGCCGCCGAAGGCCAGACCTACAGCACCACCGAGTGGCAGGACTGGTACGGCGACAAGAGCGGCCTGGTCACCGTCAACTCCGGCAAGTACGACAACCTCGACTTCACCGCGGCCTTCGACGCCATAGTCGGCGACCTCGAAGCCAACGCCCACGGCGCACGCAAGACCCAGTTCCGCCTGCGCGACTGGGGCATCAGCCGCCAGCGCTACTGGGGCTGCCCGATCCCGATCATCCACTGCGACAGCTGTGGCGACGTGCCGGTGCCGGACGACCAGCTGCCGGTAGTGCTGCCCGAAGACGTGGTGCCGGATGGCGCCGGCTCGCCGCTGGCGCGCATGCCGGAGTTCTACCAGTGTCAGTGCCCGAAATGTGGCAGCGCGGCCAAGCGTGAAACCGACACCATGGACACCTTCGTCGAATCGTCCTGGTACTACGCCCGCTACGCCTCGCCGCACTACACAGGCGGCATGGTCGATCCGGCCGCCGCCAACCACTGGCTGCCGGTCGACCAGTACATCGGCGGCATCGAACACGCGATCCTGCACCTGCTCTATGCGCGCTTCTTCCACAAGCTGATGCGCGACGAAGGCCTGGTCACCTCCAACGAGCCATTCAAGAACCTGCTGACCCAGGGCATGGTGGTCGCCGAGACCTACTACCGCAGCCTGGATAACGGCGGCAAGGACTGGTTCAACCCGGCCGACGTCGAAGTCGAACGCGATGCCAAGGCCAAGGTCATCGGCGCCAAGCTTAAAAGCGATGGTTTGCCGGTGGAAATCGGCGGCACCGAGAAGATGTCCAAGTCGAAGAACAACGGCGTCGACCCACAATCGATGATCGATGCCTACGGCGCCGACACCTGCCGCCTGTTCATGATGTTCGCCTCGCCGCCCGACATGAGCTGCGAATGGTCCGACTCCGGCATCGAAGGCGCCAACCGCTTCCTGCGCCGCGTCTGGCGCCTGGCCCACAGCCATGTCGGCGCAGGCCTGCCGGCCGCGCTGGATGTCGCCGCGCTGTCCGACGAACAGAAAGCCGTGCGCCGCGCCATCCACCTGGCCATCAAGCAGGCCAGCAACGATGTCGGCCAGCACCACAAGTTCAACACCGCCATCGCCCAGGTGATGACCCTGATGAACGTGCTGGAAAAAGCCGCGACCGCCAGCGACCAGGACCGCGCCCTGCTGCAGGAAGGCCTGCTGGCCGTGACCCTGCTGCTGGCGCCGATCACTCCGCACATCAGCCATGAACTGTGGCAGCGCCTGGGCCAGACCGGCGCAGTCATCGATGCACAGTGGCCGCAGGTCGACGAATCAGCCCTGGTGCAGGACAGCCTGACCCTGGTCATCCAGGTCAACGGCAAGCTGCGCGGCCAGATCGAAGTGCCGGCCAGCGCCAGCCGCGAAGAAGTCGAAGCGGCCGCCCGCGCCAACGAAAACGTAGTGCGCTTCACCGAAGGCGTGACCATTCGCAAGGTCATCGTGGTACCGGGCAAGCTGGTCAACATCGTTGCCAATTGAAACAGTCGCCAACTGATCAAGCTCGGCGCCATGCCCGCAAGGCGCCGTGACTCTCCAAGGGGATACAAGAGAATGATGAAACGGAATCTGATGGTAATCGGCCTGGCTGTTCTGCTCAGCGCCTGCGGCTTCCAGCTGCGCGGAACCGGCACCGCCGACTTCGCCCTCAAGGAAATCGACCTGCAGTCGCGCAACGCCTACGGCGACACCGCCAAACAGCTGCAGCAACTGCTGGAAAACAGCGGCGTCAAGGTGCACAGCGGCGCCCCGTACAAGCTGTACCTGGCCAGCGAGCAAGAGAGTCAGCGCGCCGCCAGCTACACCAGCACCGCGCGCAGCGCCGAGAACCAGCTGACCACCAGCCTCGACTACGAGATCCGTGGCGCGAAGAACACCCTGCTGCTCAGCGACAAAGCGGAAGTACAGAGCATCCTGGTGCAGGACGACAACAACCTGGTCGGCTCCGACCAGGGCGCCGCCCAGCTGCGCCAGGAAATGCGCCGCGAGCTGATCCAGCAACTGGCCATGCGCCTGCAGCTGATCACCCCGGCCCAGCTCGAGCAACTGCAACAGGAAGCCGACGCCAAGGCCCAGGCCGAAGCCGAGGCCACCGCGGCCGCCCGCCGCGCCGAGCAGGAGTCGGCGCCATTGCAATCGCCGATCCAGCTGCCGATCAGCCAGTAAGCAGACAAGGGCCGGGTAACCGGCCCTTTTCGCAAGTGATGACATTCGATTCGCGATGAAACCCGGCTCTCGATGAAACTGAATCCCGCGCAGCTCGGCAAACACCTGCAAGGTAGCCTCGCCCCGGTCTACGTGATCAGCGGCGACGACCCGCTGCTGTGCCAGGAAGCCGCCGACGCTATCCGCGCCGCCACCCGCACCCAGGGTTTCAGCGAGCGCGAGGTGTTCCACGCCGAAGCCAACTTCGACTGGGGCCTGCTCTATGAAGCCGGCGCCAGCCTGTCGCTGTTCGCCGAGAAGCGCGTGATCGAACTGCGCATCGCCAACGGCAAGCCAGGCGACAAGGGCACCGCGGCGATCCTCGAATACCTCGAGCGGCCGCCAGAAGATACCCTGCTGCTGATCAGCCTGCCCAAGCTCGACGGCAGCACGCAGAAAACCAAGTGGGCCAAGGCCCTGATCGACGGCCCGAACAGCCAGTTCCTGCAGATCTGGCCGGTGGACGCCAACCAGCTGCCACAGTGGATTCGCCAGCGCCTGTCCCAGGCCGGCCTAAGTGCCAGCCAGGAAGCGGTGGAGCTGATCGCCGCGCGGGTGGAAGGCAACCTGCTGGCCGCCGCCCAGGAAGTCGAGAAGCTCAAGCTGCTCGCCGAAGGCAACCAGATCGACGCCAGCACCGTGCAGGCAGCGGTGGCCGACAGCGCGCGCTACGACGTGTTCGGCCTGATCGACGCGGTACTGGGCGGCGATGCCGCGCATGCCCTGCGCATGCTCGAAGGTTTGCGCGGCGAAGGCGTCGAGGTGCTGTTCATCCTGGTCATGCTGGCCCGCGAACTGCGCCAGCTGGCCGGCATCGCCCAGCAGGTCAACCAGGGTATACCGCTGGACAAGGCCTTCGCCGCCGCCCGCCCGCCGGTCTGGGACAAGCGCAAGCCGCTGGTCAGCAAGGCCCTGCAACGCCACAGCGCGGCGCGCTGGAACCAGCTGCTGATCGATGCCCAGCGCATCGACGCGCAGGTCAAGGGCCAGGCCCCCGGCGATGCCTGGAGCAGCCTGGCGCGCCTGGCCCTGCTGATGGCCGGCCAGCGCCTGCCACTGAGCGAGTAGCCCGCTGGACATTTTCTGAGCAGCGGCGCATGCTCCGCGCCGCCCGCATTGTCGCGGGCCCGGCGAGGAGCATCCCGATGAGCAAGAAAGCCCGTAAACGGCCGAACAAGGCCAAATCCCTGATCGCCCAACCCCTGTTCCGCAGCCGCCAGGAACAGGCGAAGAAAGGCAAAGGCAGCTACCGCCGCGAAGCCTCCCAGCAAAACTGGGAGGCTTCTTGCTTTATGGCCGCCTGAAAACGGCTCGCCATGCTAAGGTCGCGGTCTGTTTGGCAAGACCGAGATATCCGCAATGCTCCACCCAGCCGCCCACGGCCGCCTGTGCAGCCTGCTCGCCGCCGCCCTGCTCCTCTGCGCCTGCGCCGAAACCCCGACACCCACGGCCGAAGCTCCGCTGACCATTCCTCCGCCCGCCGCCACGCCCAGTGCGCCACGCCAGGTCGTCGCCCAGGTCAGCCCGGCTCCCAGCTTCACCAGCTTCTCCGACTGGCGCGCCAACTTCCGCCGCAAGGCTATGCGCGCCGGCATCCAGGCCGAAGTGTTCGACAACGCCTTCGCCGGCATCGGCCCGGACCAGGCCGTGGTCGATGCCGATCGCAGCCAGCCCGAATTCACCCGGCCGGTGTGGGAATACCTGGAAGGCGCCATCTCGCCGGTACGCGTGCGCAAGGGCCAGGCCCTGCTCACCGAACACGCCGACACCCTGAGCGCGATCGAGCAGCGTTATGGCGTCGACCGCCAGGTGCTGGTGGCGATCTGGGGCATGGAAAGCAGCTTCGGCCAGTTCATGGGTGACAAGTCAGTGATCGGCTCGCTGGCCACCCTGGCCTATGAAGGCCGCCGCCCGCAGTTCGCCGAGGAGCAACTGCTGGCCGCCCTGCAGATCCTGCAGACCGGCGACACCACGCCCGCCGGCCTGCGCGGCTCCTGGGCCGGGGCCATGGGGCAGACCCAGTTCATCCCGACCACCTACCTGACCCACGCAGTCGACTTCGATGGCGACGGTCGCCGCGACATCTGGCGCTCCAGCGCCGATGCCCTGGCCTCGGCCGCCCACTACCTGCAGGCTTCCGGCTGGCAGAAAGGCCAGGCCTGGGGCATGCAGGTCGCCCTGCCGAGCGGCTTCGACTATGCCCTGGCCGACAGCGAAGTGCGCAAGACCTACGCCGAGTGGAGCCGCTTCGGGGTGAAAGGCACGCCGACCGGCGTCGCCGCCGACGACAGCGGCTACCTGCTGCTGCCGGCTGGCCATCGCGGCCCGGCGTTCCTGGTGTTCGGCAACTTCCGCGCCACCCTCAAGTACAACAATTCCTCGTCCTACGCCCTGGCCGTCGGCCTGCTGAGCCAGCGCTTCGACGGCGGCGGCCAGGTGCTCGGCAGCTGGCCGCGCGATGAGCGCCCGCTCAGCCGCAGCGAGCGCATTACCCTGCAAGAAGGCCTGGCCGCACGCGGTTACAACCCCGGCGCGGCAGACAGCATCATCGGCGCCAATACCCGCCGCGCCATCCGTGCCTTCCAGCAGAGCCTGGGCTGGCCGGCCGACGGCTATCCCACGGAGAAGCTGCTGCAACAACTCCATTAAGCCATCAACCCAAGAGCGCCCCGGCGTCCTTGGGCATGGCCCAGAGATGGGCAGCCACCAGCGCGCGCCAGGGCGCGAAGGGCAGTAGCCAGTCGCGCACAAACGGCTGGCTGAGCTGTTCTTGCGCACCCAGCAAGCGCTGCAGCTGCCGGCGCACCGCGACATCGCCATGCAGCGAGCCGTCCAGGCGGGCGAAGCCGCGCAGCAGGGCGTAATCCACCGTCCACGGACCGATGCCGCGCAAGGCCAGCAGGCGCTCGCAGATCAGCTCGGCCGGCGCCTCGGCCTGCCACTGCTGCAGCGGCAGGTTGCCGGCGACCATCTCGCGACTGAGCAACAGCAGAGCCTGGGTCTTGGCCTGGGAGAAACCGGCATCGCGTAGCTGCTGCTCGTCCAGCGCGGCAACCGCCGGTGCATCCGGGTAGCACAGCAGGCCACTGGAGTGCGGTCGGCCGGCCAGCTGGATCAGCTTGCGGCGCAGGGAAATCGCCACCGCCAGGCTGATCTGCTGGCCACTGATGGCCCAGCTCAGCGCCTCGAATGGCGTGCTCGATTGCGGCACACGCAGGCCTGGCGTGGCGGCGATCAGCACGCCCAACTGCGGGTGCTCGCGGTAGGCGCGCTCGAACAGCTCGATCGGCTGGGTCAGCCCCAGCATATGCTCGGCCAGTTGCTGCAACGCCCCCGGATCGCCATTCGCAGAGCCATCGACCTCCAGCGTCACCCGTGCCTGCCCCGCCAGAAAGCGGATCTCCAGCAGAGCCGGTTGCCCCTGCCAGAGGATGCCCTTGGCCAGGGCAGCGTCCGTGACCCGCTCGGCTACGCCCTGCCCATCGCGCCGATGAAAGGCCAGCAGGTCGGCCTGGCGATAGTCGGCGGGCAGGAGCAACTCGAGTACGGTGCGTGGCATGGGACTACCGTCGGGGCAGCGGGCAGGTATTTGATCCGAGATTACACTGTGGAGACTGTGCTTTTCTCACTGGCGGTCGATCAATAGAAGCATGACTTCGCCCGATCAAAGATCGCTGGCTTTCGCCCAAAGGTACCCTGCCGATGTTCAACAACAAGCTGAAAGAAGAAGCAGCCCGGCTGCGCGAGGAACTGGCCAGCATGCGGCAGATCCGCGACTCCATTTACAGCGAGATGCTGGTGCTGGAGCTGGAGCCCGATGGCCGCGTGCGTTACGCCAACGACAACTTCCTTGGCGAGATGCTCTACCAGCGCGACAGCCTGATCGGCCGCACGCTGGAGTCGCTGATTCCGCAGTCCTTCCACCAGGAAGCCAACTACCAGAAGCTGCAGCAGGCCCTGCGCAACAACGACCATATCAGCGGCGCCTACCGGCTGTTGCGTGGCAACGGCGAGGAGGCCTGGCTGCGGGCGATCTGGCAACCGGTGCTGAACAGCCAGGGCAAGCTGGCCTACTTCACCCTCTGCGCCAACGACCTGACCCGCACCATCAGCGCCTCGCGCGAGCATGAAGGCCTGATCGACGCCCTGCTGCGCTCCACTGCGGTGATCGAATTCAACCTGGCCGGCGAAGTCATCACCGCCAACGAGCGCTTCCTCGGCGGCATGGGCTATCGCCTGGAACAGATTCGCGGCAAGCACCACCGCACCTTCTGCGACCCTGAGGAATACAACTCGCAAGCCTACAAGGACTTCTGGGCCCGCCTGAATCGCGGCGAGTTCGTCGCCGGGCGCTTCAAGCGGGTCGACAGCCATGGCCGGGTGGTGTGGCTGGAAGCCTCCTACAACCCGATCCACGACGCCCACGGCAAGCTGTACAAGGTGGTCAAGTTCGCCACCGTGATCACCGAGCAGATCAACCAGGAACAGGCCGTGGCCGAGGCGGCGAACATCGCCTACAGCATCTCCCAGCACACCGACGACAGCGCCGACAAGGGCGCCGCCGTGGTCCGCCAGACAGTGGAAGTGATGCAGCGCATCGCCCACCAGGTACAGGAAGCCAGCGACGGCATCGAGGCACTGGGCAAGCAGTCGCAGCTGATCAGCACCATCATGCAGACCATCCGCGGCATCGCCGACCAGACCAACCTGCTGGCGCTCAACGCCGCCATCGAGGCGGCACGGGCCGGCGAGCAGGGTCGCGGCTTCGCCGTGGTCGCCGACGAGGTGCGCCAGCTGGCCGGACGCACCAGCCAGGCCACCGAGGAAATCGTCGACGTGGTGCAGAAGAACCAGAGCCTGGCACAGGCCGCGGTCACCAGCATGTCCAGCAGCCGACAGAATGCCGAGCAAGGGCTGGACCTGGCCAACGAGGCCGGCGCGGTGATAGTCGAGATCCAGCAAGGCGCCAAGCAGGTGGTCAAGGCGGTGGAACAGTTCGCCAACCAGCTCAAGACCTGAGACAGCAGGTAGCCGAAACGCGCTGGCGGTGCGCGGCAAGAAACAACAGCGAACACGGGCCCGGCAGCCTGCCGGGCGCCGCCCAGCCTCGCACCGACAGGCGCTGGCCGCCGCCGGAGGCCGTCTATGGTAGACTGGCCGCTGGCCAAAAGCCCCGCTACCGATGCCTCCTACCGGAGCCGAGATTTCGATGTCCGACACAGCCCCGCCCAAGCCCGTATCCAGCGGCGAAAAATTCCGTAACTCCCAGGGAATCACCGCGATCAAGGATGGCCAGAAGCGTCGCGCTTCGGCCGAACCGCAGATCGTCGAACCCAAGCCGAGCTGGCTGCGGGTCAAGGCGCCGAGCGGCAGCCGCTTCGAGGCGGTCAAACGCAATGTCGGCGAACATCGCCTGAGCACCGTCTGCCAGGAGTCCCACTGCCCGAACATGGGCGAATGCTGGTCCAACGGCACCGCCACCATCATGCTGATGGGCTCGGTGTGCACCCGTGCCTGCCGCTTCTGTGCGGTCGACACCGGCAACCCGAATGGCTGGCTGGACTTGGAAGAACCGCAGAACACCGCCAAGTCGGTGGAACTGATGGGCCTGCGCTATATCGTCCTGACCTCGGTGGACCGCGACGACCTGCCCGATGGCGGCGCCGCGCACTACGCTGCCTGCGTCCAGGCGATCAAGGCCAATACGCCGCAGGTGGTGGTGGAAGCCCTGACCCCTGACTTCGATGGCGATCACGCAGCCATCGCCCGCGTGGTCGACTCCGGCCTGGAGGTGTTCGCGCAGAACGTCGAGACGGTCAAGCGCCTGACCCACGAGGTGCGTGATCCGCGCGCCGGCTACGAGAAAACCCTGAGGGTACTGGAGCACGCCAAGCGCCATCGCCCCACGATCATCACCAAGACCAGCCTGATGCTGGGCCTGGGCGAGACCGACGAGGAAATCCTGCAGACCATGGATGACCTGCGCGCCATCGGCGTGGACATCCTCACCCTCGGCCAGTACCTGCAACCCACGCGCAACCACCTGAAGGTACAGCGCTGGGTCAGCCCGGACGAGTTCAACCGCTTCCGCGAGATCGGCCTGGAAAAGGGCTTCATGGAGGTCGCTGCCGGCCCGCTGGTACGCTCCAGCTACCGCGCCGACAAGGTGTTCGAGAAGAACAACCTGGGCCTGGCCGCCCCTGCTCCGGTGCCCGGCCAGCAGCAGGACAACAACCTGATTCCGGCCTTCAATCTGAACTGATGGAGGCCCGCGCTGAAGGCTCTAGCACAGGGCCTTCGCGCCTTCAGTTGTAACCCAGACGCTCGCGCAGCGCGCACTCCAGACGTTGCGCCACCTCGTCGAGCGAGGGCGAAGTGTCGAGCAGGTCTTTGAGCTGGATCATCTTCAAACCGGCATACCCGCAAGGGTTGATCCGCCGGAACGGCGACATGTCCATATCGACATTCAGCGCCAGGCCGTGGAACGAGCAGCCATGGCGCACCCGCAGGCCCAGCGAGGCGATCTTGTCACCCTTGACGTAGACGCCCGGGGCATCCGCCTTGGGCGCCGCCTCGACGCCATAGCTGGCCAGCACATCGACCAGCGCCCGCTCCATGGCGCTGACCAGATCGCGCACTCCCAAGCCCTGCCGGCGCAGATTGAGCATCAGGTAGGCCACCATCTGGCCGGGACCGTGGTAGGTGACCTGGCCACCGCGCTCGACCTGAACCACCGGGATATCGCCCGGGGCCAGCAGATGCTCGGCCTTACCGGCCTGGCCCTGGGTGAACACCTGCGGATGCTGCAGCAGCCAGATTTCATCGGCGGTCCGTTCATCACGCTCGGCGGTGAAGCTGCGCATGGCTTCCAGGGTCGGCAGGTACTCCACCAGCCCCAGGTGACGCACGATGAGTTCGGCCACCTAGAGCACCATGTGCACGCGGCCGGAGGCCTTCAGGTCAAGATGGATCGCCTGCAGCTGCTCCACGCCGGTGGCGGTGATCAGCACCTGCACCGAGAGGAAACGGCCATTGCGGCTATCGCGCACCACCAGGTTGGTGGAGTCGAAGCCCGGCGCATGGCGCTGCATCACTTCGATCACTAGGTCGGTGAAACCCTCGCCCGCCTCGCCGATCACCTTGATCGGGTAGCGCTCGCAGGGGAATTCTATTTTCGGGGCTTGAACATCAGTATCAGTCATGGCTACTCCAGGCTTATGGCCCTGGAACCCACCGGCACGCTGGCGAGCAGGTTCTGAAAAGCAGAACGCCCCGGTTAGGGGCGTCCTTGGTATTAGTTGAACATTCCGTAGAAGAACAGACGGATGCTATCCCACAGACGGCGGAAGAAACCACCCTCCTCGACCGGCTCGAGGGCAACCAGGTCGGCGCTGTGCACCAGCTCCTCGCCCAGTTTGACTTCGACCTTGCCGATCACATCACCCTGCTTGAGCGGGGCCTGCAGCTGCGGGTCGACGGTCAGGCTAGCCTTGAGCTGCTTGATCTGGCCCTTCGGCAGGGTCAGGGTCAGGTCTTCGGTCAGGCCGGCCTTGACCTGACGGGTGGCACCCTTCCAGACCACGGCCTGGGTCAGCTCTTCGCCCTTCTTGTAGAAGGTCTGGCTCTCGAAGAAGCGGAAGCCGTAGGTCAGCAGTTTCTGGGTCTCGGCGGCACGCGCCTGCTCGTTGGCGGTACCGAACACGGCGGTGATCATCCGCGCGCCTTCGCGCACGGCGGAGGCCACCAGGCAGAAGCCGGCTTCGGCGGTGTGGCCGGTCTTCAGGCCGTCGACGGTCTTGTCGCGCCACAGCAGCAGGTTGCGGTTACCCTGTTTGATGTTGTTCCAGTAGAACTCTTTCTGCGAGTAGATCGCGTAGTGCTGCGCGTCCTCGTTGATGATCGCGCGAGCCAGGATCGCCATGTCGTGGGCGCTGGAGTAGTGCTCCGGGTCCGGCAGGCCGGTGGCGTTCATGAAGTGCGAGTTGTTCATGCCGAGCGTCGCGGCGGTCTCGTTCATCATGTCGGCGAAGGCGTCTTCGCTACCGGCAATGTACTCGGCCAGGGCGATGCTGGCGTCGTTGCCGGACTGGATGATGATGCCGTGCAGCAGGTCATCGACCTTCACCTGGCTGTTCAGCGGCAGGAACATGGTGGAACCGCCGGAAGCGGCACCACCGGCACGCCAGGCGTGTTCGCTGACGGTAACCAGGTCCTGCTCGCCGATCTTGCCCTTGCGGATTTCCAGGGTGGCGATATAGGCGGTCATCAGCTTGGTCAGGCTGGCCGGCGGCAGACGCTGGTCGCCGTTGTTCTCCACCAACACCTTGCCACTGGCAGCGTCGAGCAGCACATAGGACTTGGCAGCCAGTTGCGGGGCGGACGGAATCACCTGCTCGGCGGCCTGGGTGAGCGGCGCGGTGAGCAGCAGGGCGAACAGGGAAAGGCGTTGGGCAAAGCGGGAGATATTCATCCGTCTCTCTGAAAGGTCGGTTCAACAATTATGCAGCCACACCGGGGCATGGCCGCCTTCAGCGCCGCCCATCTGGGCGTGCGCACGAATACATATCAGTCCGGATGGACCAGGGTCGGCTGGCCGAGGTTGGCCAGGCGCACGCTGTCCTGCAGCTGCTGCGCCTCACCCGGCGTTCCGATCGGCCCCAGGCGCACTCGATGCAGGATCTGCTGGTTGCGCACCACCGAGCTGATAAACGCCGTGGCAGGCACCGTTTGGCTCAACTTCTCCTTGAGAAGTTCCGCAGCGTCCGGATTGGCGAAGGCGGCCACCTGGAGATACAGGCCAGACGCTCCGACTGAAGCGTTTTTTTTTGCGTCGATCTGCACCGGCACCACGGCCGCGGCGTGCTGCTCCGGCGGTGGCGTGTACTGCTCGACCGGCTGCGCGGTGGCAAGCGCCGGCGCCGGCTGCGCCGCAGAGGCCGTGGCCATCTTCGGCTGGGCCAGCACCATCGGCACCGGGCGGCCCTGCTGGGCCCACCACTCGTGGGGGTCGATACCCTCGACCTTGACCCGCGCGGTACCGACTTCGGCATAGCCGAGCTTCTTCGCCGCGGCGAAGGACAGGTCGATGACCCGGTCCGAGTAGAACGGGCCGCGATCATTGACCCGCACGATCACGCTCTTGCCGTTCTCCAGATTGGTCACCCGCACGTAGCTCGGCAGCGGCAAGGTCTTGTGCGCGGCGGTCATGCCGTACAGGTCGTAGGCCTCGCCGTTGGCGGTGGCCTGACCGTGGAACTTGGTGCCATACCAGGAAGCAGTGCCCAGCACGCTGTAGCGGCGGGCATCGTTCATCGGGTAGTAGGTCTTGCCCAGCACCGTATAGGGGTTGGCCTTGTAGGCGCCGTAGTGCGGCATCGGCACGGCATCGGGGATGCGCGACACATCGACGTCCCACCAGGGCGCGCCGTCGCGGTGCGGGCGGTTGAAGTCGCTTGGCCCGGAAATCGGCTGCGAACCCGGCGCTACCGGCTGCGGCGCACGGCTGGTGGAGCAGCTGGCGAGGGCCAGGCCGAGGGCCATGAAGGCCGCGCCGCGCAGGGTACGTTTCATTGCACGCCTCGCTTGGCGGCCAGCTCGCCGGACAGTTGATACACGGCCATGGCATACATGGCACTGCGATTGTAGCGGGTGATGACGAAGAAGTTGGGCAGGCCCATCCAGTACTCGGCCCCCTCGGCACCCTCGAAGCGGAAGGCGGTCACCGGGACATCGTCGCGCAGTACATCGGCGCTGCTCCAGCCCAGGGCGCGCAGCTGGCCGACGTTCTTCACCGGGTCGAGGCCGACGGTCAGGCCGCTGTCGGCCTGTTCGCCCTTGACCTGGGCACGGCTGACCACGGGCTCGCCGGTGGCCCAGCCATGGCGCTTGAAGTAGCTGGCGACGCTGCCGATGGCGTCCACCGGGTTGTTCCAGATATCAATATGGCCGTCGCCGTCGAAGTCCACGGCGTAGGCGCGGAAGCTGCCCGGCATGAACTGCGGCAAGCCCATGGCTCCGGCGTAAGAGCCCTTGAGGCTGAGCGGGTCGACCTGCTGCTCGCGGGACAGGATGAGGAATTCGCGCAGCTGCTGGCAGAAGAATTCGGCACGCGGCGGGTAGTCGAAGCACAGGGTCGACAGCGCGTCGAGCACGCGCCAGCTACCGGTGTTGCCACCGTAGAAGGTCTCCACGCCGATGATCGCGACGATCACCTGGGCCGGTACGCCGTATTCCTTCTCGGCACGCGCCAGGGCCTCGGCGTGCTGGTTCCAGAAGGTCACGCCCTTGCTGATGCGCGCCTCGGTGATGAAGATCGGGCGGTATTCCTTCCACGGCTTGACCCGTTCAGCCGGGCGCGAAATGGCGTCGAGAATGGCCTGCTTGCGCTCTACCTGATTGAACAGCGCGGCCAGCTGCTCGCCGGCGAACCCGTAGTCGCGGGTCATCTCGGCGACGAACTCGGCCACTCTTGGCGAGCCCTCGTAATCGCCGGCCACGACGACACCGCTCTGGCCCAGCATGCCTGCCAGCCCCAACCAGAGCACACTGCGAATCCCGCGGCGCATTGCTTGTTTCAAATTATTCACTCTTCTCAAACCTGGGCGATCCACTTGCGATGGGTGTGAACCGCCATCAAAACCCCAAACCCTGACAACAGCGTCACCAAATGGGTTCCGCCGTAACTAATGAAGGGCAGAGGCACCCCCACCACCGGCAACAGGCCACTGACCATGCCGATGTTAACGAACACGTACACGAAGAAAGTCATGGTCAGACTACCTGCCAGCAACTTGCCGAACAGGGTCTGCGCCTGGGCCGTAATGAACAGGCCGCGGGCGATCAGCACCAGGTAAACCAGCAGCAGGATACACACCCCGACCATGCCGAACTCTTCGCTAAGCACGGCAATGATAAAGTCCGTGTGGCTTTCCGGCAAAAAATCCAGATGAGACTGGGTGCCAAGCAGCCAACCCTTGCCCAGCACACCGCCCGAGCCGATGGCCGCCTTGGACTGAATGATGTTCCAACCGGTACCCAGCGGATCGCTCTCCGGATCGAGGAAAGTCAGCACGCGCTGCTTCTGGTACTCGCGCAACACGAAGAACCACATGGTCACCGCAATCGGCACCACCGCCGCCAGCGCGCCGAGAATCCAGCGCCACTGCAGGCCGGCCATGAACACCACGAAACCGCCGGACGCCAGGATCAGCAGGCCGGTGCCGAGGTCCGGCTGCTTGGCGATCAGCACGAAGGGGATGACGATCAGCACCAGGCTGACCACCACATGCCTGAGCTTGGGCGGCAGGTTGTGCCGCGCCAGGTACCAGGCGATGGTCGCCGGCATGATGATCTTCATGAACTCCGAGGGCTGGAAGCGGATCACCCCGGGGATATTGATCCAGCGCGTGGCGCCCATGGCCGTGTGGCCCATGATTTCCACCACCATCAGCAGGCCGACACCCACCACATAAGCCAGCGGCACCCAGCGCGCCATAAAGCGTGGCTCGAACTGGGCAATGACGATGGCCGCGAAGATACCCAGGCCGAAGGAACTGGCCTGCTTGATCACCAGGTCCCAGTTCTTGCCGCTGGCCGAATACAGCACGAACAGGCTGCCGGCGCCCAGCACCAGCAGGATCAGCAGCAGCCAGCCGTCGATGTGCAGGCGCTGCAGCAAGGTGGCGCGGCGCTTGAACACGTCCTCATCGGAAATGCTGCGGTCGAAGTTACTGTTCATGGCTGGCATTCGCGCTCTCGACCTCCGGTACAGCCGGACGGTATTCCGGCTTGAGCTGCCCATCCGGCCCCAGCAGCCAGGCATCCATCACCTGCTTGGCCACCGGCGCGGCGACACTGGAGCCGCCCTCGCCGTTCTCGATCATCACCGACACGGCAATCTTCGGGTCGCTGGCCGGCGCATAGGCGATAAACAGCGCGTGGTCGCGGTGGCGCTCGTTGATCTTGCTGCGGTCGTACTTCTCGCCCTGCTTGATCGCCACCACCTGCGCCGTACCGCTCTTGCCGGCGAAGCGATAGACCGCCGTAGCACCGACTTTGGCCGCGGTGCCGCGCGGGGCGTGCACCACCATTTCCATGCCATTGCGCGCGTAATCCCAGAACTTGGGGTCGCGCAGAACGATATCCGGCATGGGATTGGGGTCCACCGGCTTGCTGCCTTCGATGTCCTTGGCCAGGTGCGGGCGAATCCACTTGCCACGCGTGGCCATCAGGCTGGCCGCCTGGGCCAGCTGCAACGGCGTGGCCTGCATGTAGCCCTGGCCGATGCCGAGGATCAGCGTCTCGCCCGGGTACCAGGACTGGCGGTAGCGCGCCCGCTTCCAGTCGCGCGAAGGCATCAGGCCGTCGGCCTCCTCGTTCATGTCCAGCGACACGCGCTGGCCGAAGCCGAAGCGGCTCATGTTGTCGTGCAGCCGGTCGATGCCCATCTTGTGCGCGACATCGTAAAAGTAGGTGTCATTGGAGCGCATGATCGCCATCTCCAGGTTCACATAGCCGTCGCCCGTGCGGTTCCAGTTGCGATACTTGTGGGTGTTGCCGGCCAACTGGTAATAGCCCGGATCGAAGACCCGGGTCTGCGGGGTGACCACGCCGGTCTCCAGGGCGGACACCGCGACCATCGGTTTGACCGTCGAACCCGGCGGGTACAGGCCGCGCAGCACGCGGTTGTACAGCGGCCGGTCGATCGAGTCACGCAGCTCGGCATAGGCCTTGAAGCCGATGCCGGTGACGAAGGGGTTGGGGTCGAAGCTCGGCTGGCTGACCATCGCCAACACCTCGCCGCTGCTCGGCTCGATTGCCACCACCGCACCACGGCGCCCGCCCAGGGCCTGTTCGGCGGCCTCCTGCAGGCGCACGTCGAGGCTCAGGACAATGTCCTTGCCCGGCTGCGGGTCGGTGCGCTTGAGCACGCGCAACACGCGGCCACGGGCGTTGGTCTCAACCTCCTCATAGCCCACCGAGCCATGCAGCTCTGCTTCGTAGAAGCGCTCGATGCCGGTCTTGCCAATATGGTGGGTGCCACTGTAGTTGACCGGATCGAGCTCTTTCAGCTCCTTCTCGTTGATCCGCCCGACGTAGCCGACCGAATGAGCAAAGTGGCCCTTCTGCGGGTAGTGGCGCACCAGCTGCGCGGCCACATCCACGCCCGGCAGGCGGAACTGGTTGACCGCGATGCGGGCGATCTGCTCCTCGGTCAGCTCGAACAGGATCGGCACCGGCTCGAACGGCCGCCGCCCCTGGCGCATGCGCCGCTCGAACAGGGCGCGGTCGTCAGGGGCCAGCTCCAGCACCTCGACTATCACGTCCAGCACCTGCAGCCAGTCGCCGGCGCGCTCGCGGGTCACGCTCAGGCTGAAGCTCGGCCGGTTGTCGGCGATGATCACCCCGTTGCGGTCGAAGATCAGCCCGCGGGTCGGCGGGATCGGCTGCACGTGGATGCGGTTGTTTTCCGCCAAGGTCGAGTGGTAGTCGTACTGGATCACCTGCAGGTAGTACATGCGCGCCACCAGCACGCAGGTCAGCAGCACCACCGCCACGCCGCCGACCACGACGCGCCGACGCACCAGGCGGGCATCCTTCTCGTGGTCTTTCAGGCGAATCGGCTGCGGCATCTAAGGCTACTTAATCAGAACGACTTTTTATTTGTGATACGGGTGACCGGACAGCACGGTCCAGGCCCGGTAGATCTGTTCGCCGATCAGGATACGCACCAGCGGGTGTGGCAAGGTCAGCGGCGACAGCGACCAGCGCTGTTCGCTGCGCGCGCACACTTCCGGCGCCAGCCCTTCCGGGCCGCCGACCATCAGGTTGACCGTGCGCGCGTCCAGCCGCCAGCGCTCCAGCTCCTGCGCCAGTTGCTCGGTGCTCCACGGCTTGCCCGTCACCTCCAGAGTGACGATGCGCTCGCCCGGCTGCACCTTGCTCAGCATGGCCTCGCCTTCCTGACGGATCATCCGCGCCACGTCGGCATTCTTGCCACGCGTGGTCAGCGGGATTTCCACCAGGTCGAGCCCCAGCTCGGGCGGCAGACGCTTGGCATATTCCTGCCAGCCGTCTTCGACCCAGCGCGGCATGCGCGAGCCGACCGCAATCAGCTTGATACGCACGGAGCGAACTTACTCCGGCAGATCTTGGTGCTGCGCGCGGCTCTGCTCGGCGCCCTGCCACAGACGCTCGAGGTCATAGAACTGACGGGTAGCGACCTGGAACACGTGGACGACCACGTCGCCGAGGTCGAGCAGGGCCCATTCGCCGCCGTCCAGGCCTTCGCTGCCGATCGGGCGTACGCCCTGCTCCTTGGTCTTGTCCAGCACTTCGTTGGCGATCGATTTGACGTGACGGCTGGAGGTACCGCTGGCGATCACCATGAAGTCGGTGACGCTGGTTTTGCCGCGCACATCGATGGTGGTGATATCGGTGGCTTTCATGTCTTCCAGGGCCGCTACGGCGACCTTGACCAGTTCTTCGTTTTGCATCGTTACCTCATGAATCGATTGGCCCACGGTACAGTCCGTGGGTTTGGATATAGGCCAGCACGGCGTCGGGTACCAGAAAACGTACCGAACGCCCCTCTGCCAGCAAATGACGAATCTGCGTGGCAGACACCGCCAGGGGCGTCTGCCAGACAAAAGCAATCTGCCCGCTCGGCCCGACCAGGCCTTGCGGATCATTCACACTGCGCGCCGCAAGCAGATCGCGCAGCGCCTCCGGTGCCTCGCTGTCGGCATCCGGCCGCTGCAGCACCAGGATATGGCAGTGCTGCAGCAGCTCCTGCCAACGATGCCAGGTCGGCAACCCGCAAAAGGCATCCCAGCCCAGCAGGAGAAACACTTGATCGTCCGCCGCCAACTCGCCGCGCAACGATTCCAGGGTGTCGTAGGTGAACGACGGTTTGGCCCGCCGCAGCTCGCGGTCATCGACCGTCAGCAGCGGCTCACCCGCCACCGCCAGCTCGACCATCGCCAGGCGCTGCTCCGCGGTCGCCTGCGGCACCTCGCGATGCGGCGGACGGGCACTAGGCACCAGCCGCAGCTCATCCAGCACCAACTGCTCGGCCACCTCCAGCGCGCCGCGCAGATGGGCGATATGCACCGGGTTGAAGGTGCCGCCGAGCAAGCCGATGCGGCGCGCCATCAGGTACGAATGTGCCCGTCGCCGAACACCACGTACTTCTCGCTGGTCAGGCCGTCCAGGCCGACCGGGCCGCGGGCGTGCAGCTTGTCGGTGGAGATGCCGATCTCCGCGCCCAGGCCGTACTCGAAACCATCGGCGAAACGGGTCGAGGCATTGACCATCACCGAGGCGGAATCCACCTCGGTGAGGAAGCGCCGCGCATCACTGAAGTTCTCGGTAATGATCGCGTCGGTGTGCTGCGAGCCGTACTTGTTGATGTGCTCGATGGCCGCATCCAGCGAATCGACGATGCGAATCGCCAGGATCGGCGCGTTGTACTCGGCGTACCAGTCGTCTTCGCTCGCTTCCAGCACGTCGCTGCCGAGCAGCGCGCGGGTCGCGGCGTCGCCACGCAGCTCGACACCCTTGTCGCGGTAGATGGCGGCCAGCGGCGGCAGCACCTTGCCCGCGATGGCGCTGTGCACCAGCAGGGTTTCCATGGCGTTGCACGGCGAGTAGCGCTGGGTCTTGGCGTTGTCGGCGACGCGGATGGCTTTGCCTTCGTCGGCGGCGACGTCGATATAGACGTGGCAGACGCCATCCAGGTGCTTGATCACCGGCACCTTGGCATCGCGGCTGATGCGCTCGATCAGGCCCTTGCCGCCGCGCGGCACGATCACGTCGACGAACTCGGGCATGGTGATCAGCGCGCCCACGGCGGCGCGATCAGTGGTTTCCACCACCTGCACGGCGGCGGCCGGCAGGCCAGCTTCGCTCAGGCCGTGCTGGATGCAGCGGGCAATCGCCTGGTTGGAATGGATGGCCTCGGAGCCGCCACGCAGGATGGTGGCGTTGCCGGACTTCAGGCACAGGCTGGCGGCGTCGATGGTCACGTTCGGGCGCGACTCGTAGATGATGCCGATCACGCCCAGCGGCACGCGCATCTTGCCGACCTGGATGCCGGACGGCAGGTAGCGCATGCCCTGGATCTCGCCGATCGGGTCCGGCAGGGTGGCGACCTGGCGCAGGCCCTCGATCATGCTGTCGATCACCGCCGGGGTCAGCGCCAGGCGGTCGACCATGGCCGGCTCCAGGCCATTGCCGCGGGCGGCAGCCAGGTCCAGCTCATTGGCAGTGGTCAGCTCGGCGCGGGCGGCGTCGAGGGCATTGGCGGCGGCCTGCAGGGCGCTGTTCTTCTGCGCGGTGCTGGCGCGGGCAAGCACCCGCGAGGCATCGCGCGCGGCGTGGCCCAGGCGGGTCATGTAGTCGAGCACGGACTCGGTCATGGTCGGCGGAGGTCTGGCAATGGGAAAAAGGGGCTGATTATAGCGACAGCGCCGCCCCGCGCCCAGCACTGCCGGGCGGACGGCCAGGTGTCTGCAACATCACGGCACAAGATTCGGCCCGACAACTAGCCGGCATTGCTAAGATCGCGCCATTTCGCCCGCCCCGGAACACCCCATGAGCGCCCTGCCCTGGCCCGACGCCCACCCGCTGCCCGACAGTTTCTTCGACCGCGACGCCCAGCTGCTCGCCCGCGAGCTGCTGGGCAAGGTGATCCGTCATTGCCACCAGGGCCACTGGCTGGCCGCGCGCATCATCGAGACCGAGGCCTACTACCTGGCCGAGAAGGGCAGCCACGCCTCACTGGGCTATACCGACAAGCGCCGTGCACTGTTTCTCGATGGCGGGCACATCTATATGTATTACGCCCGTGGCGGCGACTCGCTGAACTTCAGCGCCCACGGCCCGGGCAACGCGGTGCTGATCAAGTCCGCCGCGCCCTGGCTCGACCGGCACTGCGCGCCGGACGCCCTGACCCGCATGCAGGCCAACAACCCGGCGGCCAATGGCAGCGCACGGGCAACCGAACGGCTGTGCGCCGGTCAAACCCTGCTGTGCAAGGCGCTCGGCCTGAAAGTACCGGACTGGGACGGCCAGCGCTTTGATGTGCAGCGACTGTTCGTCGAGGATGTCGGCGAGCGCCCGGCGCAGATCATCCAGACCACCCGCCTGGGCATCCCCGGCGGGCGCGACGAGCACCTGCCGTACCGCTTCGTCGACGCCACCTATGCCCGCCAGTGCACGCGCAACCCGCTGCGCCGCGGGCAGATCGAGAATCACCACTACCACCTGCTGAACCCCGAGGAGCTGTAACCATGAGTCACTGGTTCGACACCATGACCCTCTGGCTGGAAGCCAATCCGCAATGGCTGGCCCTGAGCATTTTTATCATCGCCTGCCTGGAGTGCCTGGCGGTGGCCGGCATCCTGATTCCCGGCACCGTGGTGCTGTTCACCCTCGCCGTGCTGGCTGGCAGCGGTTCTCTCAGCCTGTGGCAGACCCTGCTACTGGCCTATACCGGCGGCCTGCTCGGCGACGCGATTTCCTATGCCCTGGGCCGGCGCTTCCACCAGCGCATCCGCGGCCTACCGGTACTGCGCGACCATCCCGAGTGGCTGGGCAGCGCGGAAAACTACTTCCAGCGCTACGGCGTGGTCAGCCTGCTGGTCGGCCGCTACATCGGCCCGCTGCGGCCGATGCTGCCACTGGTGGCCGGCATGCTCGACATGCCTTTCGTGCGCTTCGCCCTGGTCAGCCTGCTGGCCGCCGCCGGCTGGGCCGTGGCCTATATGCTGCCGGGCTGGGCCACCGGCGCGGCCCTGCGCCTGCCGCTGCCAGAGGGTTTCTGGGGCGCTGCCGGGATAGTCGCCGCAGCCATTGCCCTGATGCTGCTGATCGTCATCCACAGCAGCCTGCGCGAACAGCGCTGGGCCACCGCCGTCGCCGCCGGACTGAGCGGCAGCCTGCTGTTGGCCCTGCTGCTCGGCTGGCCATACCTGAGCAGTTTCGACCAGGGCCTGATGACTCTGGTCCAGGAGCAACGCAGCCAGGCCATGGACAGCCTGGTGCTGCTGGTCACCGGGCTGGCCAACTTCGGCACCCAGGTGGCGGCCGGCGTGCTGCTGACCCTGCTGCTGTTGCTCTGTCGGCGCCAGGCCGCGGCGCTGTTCGTGGCCAGCTGCATGCTCGGCACCGCGCTGCTCAATACCGGCCTCAAGCATCTGTTCGCCCGCGCTCGCCCGGATGTGCTGCTGCAACCACTGGACAGCTTCAGCCTGCCCAGCGGCCATAGTTCGGCGGCCTTCGCCCTGTTTCTCGCTCTCGGTATTCTGGCCGGCCGTGGCGCACCGGCGCGCACGCGCCTGACCTGGCTACTCGTAGCCTGCCTGCCGGCGCTGACCATCGCCCTGTCACGGGTCTACCTGGGCGTGCACTGGCCGACCGATGTGCTCGCCGGCGCGCTGCTCGCCGGCAGCGTGTGTGCCGCCTGCCTGGCATTGCTGCAGCGGCGCATGCCGATGGCGCCGCTGGGTGCGCGGGTGTGGTGGCTGATCCTGCCGGCGACCCTGGCCCTGCTCGGCGGGGTCAGCCTGTGGGCGCTGCCGGAGGCGATCCAGCAGTATCGCTACTGAGGCACCTCTGGCGGAGCTTGCAAACGCAGGTTGGGTTGAGCGCAGCGAAGCCCAACTCAAGCCGATCTCGTTGGGCTTCGTCGCTACGCTCCTCAACCCAACCTACGCGAGCATCTCGCCCTGCAGCTGATCGAGCAGGGCCTGCACCTGGGCCAAGCGCCGAGCCGGGCTGTCCAGACTGAGGATCTGCAGCTTCTGCTCGATCTCGAACGGCAGCAGGTAAGCCAGCTGATTGGCCAGCGCCTGCTGGCCGGCGACCACCCCACCCATGCCCATCCCGGCCACCAGCGGATGCTCGGCCAGGGCATTGAGCAGCGCCGCCAGGTCGGCATGTCCGCCTTGCAGCGGGACCTCCTCGGCCTCATCCAGCCAGCACACCTCGGCCAGGGTCAACTGATTGGCCTGCACCTCTGCGGCCTCCACGGTGAAGCGCCGGCCACCTTCGACGCGGATGCCGAGCAAGCCGTTGGGGCGCTGCTGGAAGTCGCGGATCAGTGCCTCGCAGCCGATCTGGGCGAACTGCTGGGCCGCCTCGCCTACTTCCTGCCCGGCGAGAATGCCGACCACGCCGAAGCTTTCGCCACGGCGCATGCAGGCGCTGATCATGTCCAGGTAGCGTGCCTCGAAGATCTGCAAGTCGAGGATGCAGCCGGGGAACAACACGGTATTCAGGGGAAACAGGGGGTAGTCCATCATCGCCTCCTTCATGCGATCAGCGCCACGGCCAGGGGCAGCACCACGGCGGTGAGCATACCCATCAGGCTCATGGCCAGGGCGGCGAACGCCCCGCACTCCTCACCCTCCTGCAGCGCCCGCGCCGTGCCTACCGCATGGGCGGTGAGCCCCAGGGCCATGCCCTGGGCGGCCGGGTGATGCACGCCGATGCGTCGCAGCAGCTCGGGGCCGCAAATGGCGCCAAGCACCCCGGTTATCAGCACGAACACCGCGGCCAGCGCCGCCACGCCACCAATCTGCTCGGCCACCAGCATGGCGATGGGAGAGGTCACCGACTTCGGCGCCAGGGTCATCAACATCATCCGCTCGGCGCCGAACAGCCAGGCCAGGCCCACGCCCAGCACGGTGGCCACCAGCCCGCCAAGCAGCAGGGTAACCAGCACCGGCCAGAACAGCGCACGGATGCGCCGCAGGTTGAGATACAACGGCACGGCCAGGGCCACAGTGGCCGGGCCGAGCAGCACGCTGAGGAGGAAGGTGCTGCTGCGGTATTCCTGATAACTCAGACCACACAGCAGCAGGATGCCGATCAGCACGGTCATCGACACCAGCACCGGCTGCAGGAAGAACCAGCGGGTCTTCTCGTAGGCGGCCAACGCCAGCTGGTACACCGCCAGGGTGATGCCGACGCCGAACAGCGGGTGATGGGTGACGGCTCCGACCGCGCCGGCCCAGTCCAGGCTCATGGCTGCGCCTCGCGACGCGCCTGGCGCTCGATCAGCTTCTGCATCAGCCAGCCGGCGAACAGCAGCGACAGCAGCAGCGACAGGCACAGCGCACCGACCAGCGCCCAAAAGTCGGCGGCGATCTGTGCGGCATACACCATCACCCCCACCGCCGGCGGCACCAGCAGCAATGGCAGGTAGCGCAGCAGCGTGGCGGCGGCCTCACTCATCGGCTGGCCCACCTCGCCACGCAACAGCAGGAAGACGAACAGCAGCAACATGCCGATGATCGGCCCCGGCAGCATCGGCAGGAGCAGGACATTGCAGGCGGTGCCAAGCAACTGGAACAGCACCAGCCAAGTCAGGCCACGTAACAGCATGGAAATCTCCCGGGTAAAAGCGCGGCCATTATAGCCACGCCCTAGGCGCCGTCATAAACAGCGCGGCGCAGGCTTGACCCTCCCGCGCACTCATGATGATCTAGAGCCAGCCAGGTTCACCCTCAAAAACAACAAGCAACCTCGCATCCTCAAGGAGGATCTATGCCGCTCGTACCCGTATCGCAACTGCAAGACTATGTAGGCAAGGAGCTGGGATGCTCGGAATGGCTGACCATCGATCAGAACCGCATCGACCAGTTCGCCGAATGCACTGGCGACCACCAGTTCATCCATGTTGACCCGGTCAAGGCCAAGCACACCCCCTTCGGCAGCACCATCGCCCACGGTTTCCTCAGCCTGTCGCTGATTCCAGTACTGATGGAAAAACTCATGCTCGCCCCCGAAGGCCTGAAGATGGCCGTCAACTACGGCCTCGACAGCGTGCGCTTCATCCAGCCGGTCAAGGTCGACTCGCGCGTACGCCTGTCGGCCAAGGTGCTCGAAATCACCGAGAAGCGCCCCGGCCAGTGGCTGTTCAAGGTCGAAGCCACCCTGCAGATCGAAGGCCAGGAAAAACCGGCCTACATCGCCGAGTCGCTGTCCCTCTGCTTCGTCTGAGCTGACTGACTGGTACAAAAACGGGGCGCTGAGGCGCCCCGTTTGCATTGCACTTGGGCATACTCGAACCATGTCACCGACCTGGATGTCCACCATGCCTCGCCTGCTTGCCCCCCTGACCCTCGCCCTGCTCCTCGCCGCCTGCGGCGATGGCGAACCGCTGCTGCCGGCTAACGCCGTGCTGCCGGATGGCGGGCGCTATCGCGGCGAGGTGGTCGACGGCCTGCTGCAGGGCCAGGGCCGCCTCGACTACGTCAGCGGCGCCTGGTATGCCGGCAACTTCAAGGACGGTCTGCAGGAAGGCAATGGCGAATGGCACAGCGCTGACGGCAGCCATTACCAGGGCGGCTTCCACCAGGGCCTGTTCGCCGGCCACGGCAGCCTCACCTACGCCGACGGCAGCCGCTACGAAGGCCACTTCAAGCTCGGCCGCATGGATGGCGAGGGCCATCTGCAGCAGGACGGCATGAGCTACCGCGGCGAGTTCCGCAAGGATCGCTACCACGGCCAGGGTGCCCTCGAACTGGCCGACGGCACCCGCTACCAGGGCCGCTTCGTGCGTGGCGAGTTCGACGGTGAAGGCATGCGCAGCAGTGGCGAGGAACGCTACAGCGGCAGCTTCAAGCGCGGCGTACTGGACGGCCAGGGCCTCTATCAGGGCGCCGACGGCGAGCAGTACAGCGGCGGTTTCCGTCAGGACGTATTTCACGGCCAGGGCCGTTACCAGAATGCCGAGGGCGATGTCTGGAGCGGCCAGTTCAAGGACGGCGCGCTGACCGGCAAAGGCGACTACCTGGGCGCCGACGGTGAACGCTACAGCGGCGAGTTCCGCTTCTGGCGCTACCAGGGCCAGGGCACCCTGCACCTGGCCGACGGCAGCAGCTACAGCGGCCACTTCGCCAGCGGCGAATACTCCGGCAAGGGCATCCTCACCAGCACCAGCGGCGAGCAGATCAGCGGCACCTGGCAGGCAGGCCAACAGGTGCGCGACGCCACCGGCCAGCTGCTGCCCGACAGCCTGGAACTGGGCCTGCTGCAACAGGGCCAGCTGCT